>NZ_JAUBTX010000009.1:0-159257 GCF_036705185.1 Microcoleus sp. B4-D4
ACTCTTTTTTTACACTATTATTGTATGAAATACTTTACCATAAAAACGAACAAAGTACACAGCCTAGGCTCTGCCTCATCCAAAAATGGAGGCAGAGCCTCCTAATCTGCGTTACCAGGCTCTGCCTGGTAACAAGTCCCTAAATTCGAGTTAAGAAACCCCGTTGGTGACCAAATGGGTAAGTCCTAATTACATTAAAAGCTGATGCAAAACATCATCAATGACTAATGACAACTGTCAACTGCCAACTGCCAACTGCCAACTGCCAACTGCCAACTGCCAACTGCCAACTGTCAACTATCAACTGTCAACTGTCAACTAGCTGTACTGCTGATTGACATCCACATCCAAATTAAACAGCGTTTGCAAAGTCTGCATCGCTTGCCTGCGTGCCTCAATATCTTGCTGAGCGCGCAACTGTACCATCGGATCGTGCAAAATTTTATTCACAATCCCCCTTGTTAAAGATTCAATCACATCTTGATGTTTCTCCGAAAATTCAGAGCCCAGACGCGACAAAGCTTTTTCTAACTCTTGTTCCCGAATCAATTCTATCTTATCCCGCAAACAGCTAATAGTAGGAACAGTTTCCAGACTGCGCCACCAGACATCAAAAGCCTCTACTTCCTGTTCCAGCAAACCCTGAGCTTCCATTGCCATTTTGCGGCGGCTTTCGTGATTTTGAGCTACCACTGCTTTCAAATCGTCCACATTAAACGACTTGACATGAGCGATTTCCTTCGCGTCCGAATCAACGTTGCGCGGCACTGAAATGTCCACCAACATCAAAGGGCGGTTCACGATTAAAACAGCTTCTAATTTAGCTTTATTTAACAGCGGATCTGTAGCAGCCGTACAGGTAAAAACCAAATCAGAATCTGCAATTACCTGCATCATTTCCGACAGCAGATACAAGTGCAATTGGGCATCTTTAAAGTTATTTGCTAACTCCTGGCCGCCCCGCACGGATCGATTGACGATCGCAATATGGCTAGCCCCTTTCGAGAGCAAATGCTGCACCAAAAGCCGCGACATTTTACCAGCACCGATAATCGCAATGCGGCTGCTAGCTAAATGCTGACCTTTCAATTGAGCCAATTCTGCTGCCGCCGAACTGATCGACACCGCACCCGTACCGATGCTAGTTTCGGTGCGAACTCGCTTCCCTGCTGTGAGAGCTTGCTTGAACAAACGCTCTAAAATTCTGCCCACACCTTTGTACTGCTGGGCGAGTTTGTGAGTTTGTTTCACCTGAGCCAAAATTTGTCCTTCTCCCAGCACCAAACTATCGAGGCCCGAAGCAACTCGCATCAAGTGCATCACCGCATCTTCGTGCAGCAAAATAAACAGGTGAGGGCGCAAAGACAGCAAGGGAACTTTGCTGCATTCGGAAAGAAACTGAATCACCTCTCGCACACCAGGCTCAGACTCGCTGGTAACAATATAAATTTCTAAGCGGTTGCAAGTGCTGAGGATGGCAACTTCTTGAATGTGGGGGTAGCCGCGCAATTGGGCGATCGCCGCTTCAATCTTCTGTTCTGGAATGCTCAGTTTTTCGCGAACTTCAACCGGGGCTGTTTTGTGGCTGAGACCTATGACGGCAATATTCATATCTGTGATTTGTCACTATTTATTTCTTAGTTATCAACAGTCACCTGTGATTAATTCTTAGTTTATCGCTAATTTATAATCACCGGTGACTGTCAACGGTTAGCGGTGAAAAATTAACATTTCAAAATTAACTGTTAACTCTTAACCTTTAACTAATGACTACTTCAATTGCAGAGATTTCGGCTGGTCAAACATATGGATAGTATCCACAAACCGAGCAGTTTTCGACTGAGAAGAAATTACCAAACTTTCAGTGCGAGCGCCGCCGCCAAAGAAGCGAACTCCATCCATCAGCGTTCCGGGAGTAATTCCGCAAGCTGCAAACAGAACAGTTTCTCCAGATGCCAACTCTTCAGCATTGTAAATCTTGTCTGGATCTGTGATGCCCATGTCTTTAAGGCGGGCGAGATTGCTCTCTTTGCTTTCACCGATCAAACCAGTTTTGACAACAGCCGGATCGTAAATTAACTGCCCTTGGAAGTGACCGCCCAAGCAGCGCATTGCTGCTGCAGAAATCACACCTTCGGGTGCTGCGCCAATACCCATCAGCGCGTGGATGTTGGAACCAGAAAACGCGCAAGAAATCGCTGCCGAAACGTCGCCGTCGCTGATCAGTCGAACTCTTGAACCCGCTTGCCGAATTTCATTAATTAAATCTTTGTGCCGGGGGCGATCCATCACCACCACCACCAAATCTTCAATACTGCGGCCGAGGCAATCAGAGATAATTTTGAGATTTTCGGTTGGCGTTTTGCGAATATCTACATGATTCTTAGCAGCCGCAGGAGCAGCCAATTTATTCATGTAGAAATCCGGTGCAGCAAACAAACCACCTTTTTCAGAGATTGCCAAAACTGCCATCGAACCGTTTTGACCGTAAGCAACTAGGTTAGTTCCTTCGCAGGGGTCAACAGCGATGTCAATTTCGATCAATTCATCAATGTTGCAGACATCTTTAGCATCTTCGCGAGTACAAATACCTACTTGTTCGCCAATGTAAAGCATGGGTGCGTCGTCGCGTTCCCCTTCACCGATCACGATGCGGCCGCGCATATGAATTTTGTTCATGCGCTCGCGCATGGCTTCTACAGCCACTCTGTCGGCTTCATCTTTTTCGCCTTTGCCCATCAAGCGAGCGGAAGCGATGGCTGCCTGCTCGACTACTTCGATAATCTCTAAACCGATTACATTGTCCACAAACTTTATTCTCCCAACTTCTGATGCTTGCCTGTGCTCTTTTGCACTCCCAGCCATCAAGTTTATCAGAGGCGGGGATCTCTGCGAGCGTAAGCACTTGCTTTGTTTGTGTTAACTTTTGCTTCTTTCAGACCCGGAGGGGAGATGGGGGAGATGGGGAGATGGGGAGATGGGGAAATGGGGAGAGTGGGAGAGTGGGAGATGGGGAGATGGGGAGATGGGGAAATGGGGAGAGTGGGAGAGTGGGAGATGGGGAGAGTGGGAGATGGGGAGAGTGGGAGATGGGGAGAGTGGGGACAATTTTCCTTCTTCCCTCAAGCCTCAACATCATCCTTCTTCCTTTAACATTCATCCGTTACATCCGTTACACAATCCGTTGCCGAACTTCCTTCTTTCTTCGCCATCCTTGATTTATCGTAACAGTTGCCTCAGTCTTGAAGTTTTATGATGGTGATAGGAAATCAAATTTTCGACCTAAAATCGGGACTAACTAGACTTTATAACCGGGGAGCAATTAAAAATGATGATGAAAGCCCAAGATATTATGACAACAGAAGTTGTTACCATTCGGGGTTCGGCCACGGTAGCTGAAGCAGTGGCAACGATGAACGAACTTTGCCTGCGCGCGCTAATTGTGGAACGCCGCCACGAACAAGACTCCTACGGTATTGTTACGGAAACCGATATTGTTTACAAAGTAACAGCCTACGGAGTAGACCCGCAAAAAGTCCGCGTTTTTGAGATTATGACCAAACCGTGCATTACGGTGAATCCAGACTTGGGTGTAGAATACGTGGCGAGGTTGTTCGCCAATACTCGCATCCGCCGAGCTCCGGTGATTAAGGATAAGCTGCTTGGCATTATTTCGGTAACAGATATCTTGACAAAAAGCGATTTTGTTGATAAGCCGAAAAGTGTTTTATTTGAGGAAGAAATCGAAAGGGCGATCGCGGATGCTAGAACAGTCTGTTCCCAAAAAGGCGCTACTTCTAGAGAGTGCGCGGTAGCATGGGACATTGTAGAGGAAATGCAGGCTGAGGCTTCTCACCAGCGATCGATGAAGCTTGACAAAACGGCTTTTGACGAGTATTGCGAGGAAAATCCCGAAGCTGCCGAAGCGCGAATGTACGACAGTTAATTTAGTTATTATAGCAATCCTTGCAGGAGTCGTAAATTTTTGACCCCACCCAACCCTCCCCTTATCAAGTGGAGAGAGTAAGAAATGCACAAATGATTTAGGATGGCTATAGTTATTAGTTATTAGTTATCAACTCTTATTTATGGATTGATAACTAATAGCTAACGATCGGAAATAGCTTTTTTCCTGAGAGCCTCACGAAAAATAAAAATCTTAAGTGTTTGACCCCATCATACAAAACACGTTCAGCTTGTTCCCATCAAGATCGCGAAAATATCCCGCATAAAACCCCGGCAACACGCCTCTTGGCCCCGCAGCTCCTTCATCCTTAGCCCCCAGTTCGATCGCTTTGTTATAAACTAAGTTGACTTTTTCTGGACTGTCAACTTGAAGAGCTATCATTACTCCATTGCCAACAGTTGCTCTGTTACCATCAAATGGTTTTGTAATAGCAAGTGCTGGTAGCTCGGGAGAAACGCTCCATGCGATAAATCCGTCGAATTCCATAAATCGTCGAGCGCCAATTTCAGCAAGCAAAGCATCATAAAACTTTGCTGCAGTTTCAATATCGTTGGTACCGAGCGTAACGTATCCGATCATATTTTTTGTCTTCTAACTGATGTTAAGATAAAAAAATGTTTGAGCAAATAACAACTGAGTTAAACTGATCCTTAGAAAACCCAAGGTACAGCTCAAACATCATTTGAGATCATAACTCAAACTATCTCGGTTTTGTCCGCTGCAATTATTTATTGCCGATCGCTAATACATTCGGGACTGTCTCTACTTGGACTGTTGACGATCGCACTTACCGCCTTTGCTTTCATGGCTTCGGAAGCATAGGGCTTTAACAGGGGCAAAACTTCCTGAGCATTTTTAACAGAAGGATCTAGCCACTGTTCCCAATCGCTGTCGGGGAGAATCACTGGCATTCGATCGTGCACCGGCTGCACAGTTTCGTTAGCAGCGGTAGTAATTATAGTACAAGATACAATCTTTTCTCCTTCTGGAGATTCCCAATTTTCCCACAAACCGGCAAAAGCAAAAGGTTCGCCCTCCGCCATTTGAAAATAGTAAGGCTGTTTGTGTTTTCCCTGTGGCAGCCATTCGTAGAAACCATCAGCGACTATCAAACATCGCCGGTGCTTGATGGCGCTGCGAAAAGCAGGTTTTTCGGCTACAGTTTCCGATCGCGCGTTAATCATTTTACTGCCGATTTTCATGTCTTTTGCCCAACTTGGAATCAAGCCCCAGCGCATAAATTGAAGCTGTCGCTGCATTTGTTCTGGTTCAACTGTGACAGTCGCAATTGATTGAGTTGGGGCGATATTGTATCGCGGTTTGATGTCGGGAACTTCGGACAGTTTGAAGAATTCGCCGATGATTTGAGCTGAAGTATTTAAAGTGAATCGTCCGCACATAATTTATATTTGGTATTAACGCGGTTTTTTCGATTTTTGCTGGGTTTAAACCCGATAGAAATGTCAGTTTCTCCGAGTCGCTACGCGATTTTGCTGCATTCTGGAATCTTCGCCCCCAGCCATTCAGCGCGCAACTTTTCAATAGCTAATTCTTTGAATTTAGCTTCTACTTCAATCCAAGGAGCTTGATAATAACACTCTGGCATTTCTGTAATTAAATCGCTGTGGCGCGGATCTGCAAAAAATTCTTTTCCGTTGGATATGTGGACTAATTGTAATTCAGGAACTGACCAAGTAGTGCGGGCGGCTGCGAGCATTTCGGCAACGCTGGGATCGTCGTAACTTGCTAAATGTTCGTGAATGACGTGGTGGTGCGCGTCAAAAACCATCGGGACTGCGGTATCGAGACAAACTTCTAAAAGTTCTGAGGAACTGTAGGCGTATTCATCATTTTCAAAGGTTAAGCGCGATCGAATAGATTCGGGTAAGTCGCGGATGACTGATGTGAGTTGCGAAGTGCGATCGCCCTTACCGCCGTGAATGTTCATCAGTGCGTAGGGCGATCGGGGTTGTTGCAACATATCTAAGATTAAAGCATGAGTTGCCAGAATTTTAATGCTGTTTGCAACGACATCAGGCTTGTCGGAACTGAGGACAACAAATTGATCCGGGTGGAGTACCAAACGGATATTGAGGGAAATTGCGCGATCGCCCGTATTCCGCAATTCCTCAGCCATTGAGTGCAGCACTGCTTCCCCCAAATCTGTATCTGCAAAAGGGAAAAGTGCAGAAGTCATGCGATACAATTTAATGTTATTTGCACAGCAGAAATCAATCGCTTTGTCAAGCCGTTTTAAGTTATCTGCATAAAGCTCGCGCAACACTTTTTCTTGTTCACTTTCGGCAAGCTGTAAAAGTCGCTTCCGCGTGACAGTGCGAAAGCGAACAGCATCGGATGTTGTAATGCAGACTAACCCCAATTCCGGTAATTTGTCCTTTCCCAATACTTGGTTAATCTCGCTCATTTCTCCATAATCCCTGACTTGACTTTTATGCTAAATAGGTTTGTAGTAAGGACTTCAGTCCTTAGTTCGGAAGTTGGGAGGGACTACTCGCGTCTCCCGAAAAAATTGCTATATCTCCTAATTCCCCCCATCTCCCCTTAACAATCAACTCCGCAAACGACCAGAACGCAAAATGCTAATAATTAACCAAAAGCCCAAAAAACTAGCCGCCCCAAACAAACCATTGCTCAGAAAAGATAATTGAGCAGTTTGCGCGTTAGAAGAAATAATTGCCGCCCCTACAATCAGCGAACCCACGACAATACTAAAAGAAAGTCGGTTCGCAGAATCACCCAAAGTTCGGCGCAACGGATCGAGTTCTTTTATGCTCAAGTTCCACTTCAAAGTTTCCGAAGTCACCCGCTCTAAAAGCACTTCCACCTGTCGCGGAGATTGCAAAGACAAGCTTTTCAGATCCAGGGCAGTTCTCAGCAGAGCTTGCACCGGGTCATCTCCCAATAACTGACGCCGAAACATATCGGTCATCAGCGGTTTTACCTGCTCTACAATATTGAATCTTGGATTAAAAGAACGTGCCAACCCTTCCAAATTAGCTAGAGTTTTTGCGTACAAACCGAGATTACTTGGCAGCCTAATTTTATTGTTTCTGGTAATTTCCAGCACTTCATAAAATATTTCCGATAAGTTCATTTGCGACAAGCTAACATTATAATACTTTCGCAGCATTCGAGCCAAATCGTTTTCGAGAATAGCTAAACTTTTAGGCTGAGCAAATTCTGCCATTTCTAATGTTAATTGAGCGCATCGCTGAGCGTCTAAATCGACAATTGCCAGCAACATTTCTGTCAAATTCTGCTGGGTGCGCGGATCTAATCTGCCGACCATGCCGCAGTCTAGCAGGGCAATCCGACCGTCTTTGAGATAAAATAAATTGCCGGGATGCGGGTCTGCGTGAAAGAATCCGTCGATGTATAACTGCTGGAAGAAAACGCGACAAAGTAGTGTTGTAATTTCTTCGCGTTCGGCATTTATATCTCCTTTGTGGCCAATTCCTTGCAAATCGCCTAACAAAATCGGTACTCCGTTCAGCCATTCCATTACTAAGAGTTTTTTGGTGGTCAACTCCCAGTTGATTTCTGGTAGAACAACTTGTTTTGGGTCGAACCATTTACTTTTAGATAAATTGCGGCGCAGTTCGTCGGTGTAGCTGGCTTCTTGAATGAAGTCTAGTTCTGCACGCAGGGCGATCGCAAATTCTTCGGCTAGGGCGACAATATCGTATTGTTGACCGAATTCTGTGAGCATCACAAGTTCGGCCAAACCTCGGAGTACGGCGATGTCTTGTTCGATGACAATATCGATACCGGGGCGCTGAACTTTCAGGGCGACTTCGCGGCCGTCTTTTAAGGTAGCTTTGTGGGTTTGGGCGATCGAACCTGCGGCGATGGCTTGAGTGTTAAATTTGGCGAAGGTATCTTCGAGAGATTGTTTGAGTTCTTTGCGGACGATAAATTCTACTTCCGACCAAGGTACGGGCGGTACTTCCGCTTGTAGGGTGGAGAGGGTTTCGATGTAGGCGGCCGGCAAAAGGTCGGGACGGGTACTCAGCAATTGTCCCAATTTGACAAAAACTGGGCCTAATTCTACCAGGATGTTGCGGAGAACAGCGGGAGTTGGGAGACTGGGTGCGTCGGTTTTGCGGCCGGTTAGGAGGCTTTTCATGTAGTCCCAACCGTTGCGGAAGACGACCTCTAGGATTTCTCCTTTGCGAGAAGTGTTTTGAACTAGGCTGAACAAGGGGCCTCCTGGTCGATCGACTTTGGTAGCAATATAACTACTAGGATAGCGCTGTTAACCAAGCTGACCATTGTCTTGAGGAATAAATTGGCGGGAATAGCGGTTCGGGGGCGCAATTTCTGAAGAGGGATAGCTGCGCTGCGCCTACTTTGGGGTGTGGGGGAGGGCGATCGGTTTTTGGCCGTAGCATTAATCCTCATGTTAATATACAGTTAAAGCAGACATGATATTTTTATGATTAAATTTATTGAGTTTAAAAGTTGTGTCAAAAACTTGAATAAGTAAGTTATTACCAGCCAAATTGTCAATGTGTTTCACATCTATAAAAAACATGATTGCCATCCAATCTCCTGCAACCTCGATCGAATTATCCATCAATTTAACTGACGAACAATTTTTTGAGCTTTGTCAGCACAACCGCGATTATCAATTTGAACGTACAGCATCAGGGGAATTAATTATTATGCCACCGACAGGCAGTGAAACTAGCAAGCGCAATATCGATTTATCCTATCAACTTCGAGCCTGGAGCAGGCAAAATAATTTAGGAGTTGCCTTCGACTCTTCTGGAGGCTTTAAACTTCCCAATGGGGCCGATCGCTCTCCTGATGCCTCTTGGGTCAAAAAAGAACGCTGGGATGCTTTAACACCGGAACAAAAAGACAGTTTTGCTCCTTTGTGTCCAGATTTTGTGGTCGAGTTGCGCTCGAAGACTGATTCGTTGAAAAAGCTGCAAGAGAAAATGCAAGAATATATAGATAACGGTGCGAGATTGGGTTGGTTAATTGACAGGCAAAATCGGCGGGTAGAAATTTATCGCCCCGGTCAAGATGTGGAAATTCTCCAAAATCCTGCTACTGTGTCGGGGGAAGATGTACTGCCTGGTTTTGTGTTGGATTTAGCAGAAATTATGTAAATAGTTGACAGATGCGAGTTGCGTCACTAAAATTTCCTAGGTTCGTAGTAAAGACTTTAGTCTTTCTGGCTTTATTGAGTAAGAAAAAACTGAATTCCTGACTACGAACCTGTTTTTTTATTGCGGTGCCGCCCTTTACAACAAATCTTTCAATTTATCATCTTCTCCCAACACTTTAATCACCTGTTTAATCTCCTGCGTCCTGTCCTTTTTTACAATCAAAGTCACATTCCCATCTCTGACAACTACCACATCTTCTAAACCAATGGTGACAATCACTTCATTGTCATCCGCTGCATAGAAAATGCTTTCCTTGGTATCAATTCCGACGTGTTTGGCTAACTCGACATTTGGCTTGTCTCCTTGCAGCAAACGCCCGATCGCATTCCAATCACCCAAATCGTCCCAACTAAAGCCTACGGGCAAAACACAGGCTTTTTGCGTCTTCTCCATCAGCGCGTAATCAATGCTAATTTTCGGTAATTCCGAGTAAGCAGCGGCACCTTTCGTTTCCAAAGCTGCCATCATTTCCGGTACATGATTTCGCAATTCTGTCAAGACTGTACCGACTCGAAATACAAAAATTCCGCCGTTCCAACTAAACTTGCCGCTGGCGACAAATTCTTCAGCAGTTGCGCGATCGGGCTTTTCCGTAAATCTCGCCACCCGGTACGCCGGAAAACCGCCAAAACTGCCAATTTCCTCGCCTTGTTCGATGTAGCCGTAGCCAGTAGAAGCATAACTCGGTTTGACACCCAAAGTGGCGATCGCATCCTGATTTCTCGCCAAATCCGCCGCCGCCTCCAAAGTCTTGACAAACTCCTGCGGTTCCCCAATCCAGTGATCCGCCGGGAAAAAACCAACAACCGCATCCTCACCGTAACGCTTCGCAGTTTCTATAGCAGTCCAAGCCACCGCCGGCGCAGTATCCCGGCCCTGGGGTTCCGCCAGCAAATTCTCTTGAGGTAAAAGCGGCAACTGTTCCCGCACCCCGTCGGCCAACATTTCCGACGTTACCACCCACAAATCCTCCCAACCGTTACCTAATTCCAAAAGTCTTTCCGCAGTAGTCTGCAGCAAACTCTTACCGCTACCGTCGAGACTCAAAAACTGCTTGGGCCGCTGTTTGCGACTCAGCGGCCAAAAACGTTCGCCTTTACCGCCGGCTAGAATCACAGGAATTAAGGTTCTACTCATTATTTAAAGTTTAAACAGTTCACATCTATTTTGCCTTGATATCCAAAGGCTGTTTGTAAAGAATTACTGAGAAAGATTGACTGTTGAGTGTTGAGTGTTGACTCTTTCGCTATCAACCTTGTGATTGCCCACATTTTTCAACCCGCATTGCCTCTCTTGTGCTTAACCGCGCGATCGATTTTGCCGCTCTCAAAACCAAGCAAATCAGCGCTCTCAAAAATTGTTACAGTCAAAAAAGCCATATCCAGAGCGCACAATCAATTGAATTCGAGTGTTTGTTTTCTCCCTAACACCCTAAGCTGTCCTGCATCTAGATTGTATGTGGCGATTCACCCCGATAGCTGCGCGATGTTATACCAACTTGATAAAGTGCCGCTACAAATACGAGTTTTGCTTTAATCTGTTCGGGATTTAAAAGAGGATAGTAAGGTGCGGAGCGTACATAAATATTTCCCAGATAACGCAGCATAAAATTTGAAAAATGGTATAATTGAGCGCCGAGACTAAAAACGGATGCCGATCGCGACCACCGCCGTGGAAAGATCAAAATTTTAAAGCCTAGTTCAACCTCTCTTCCTCTGTGGAGTAAATCGAAAATGAAAAATCGACCGAGGGCGATCGCAGATACTTTCTTAAGTTGCACGCGGAAACCATAAAAAACTTTAAAATAAAAAAATACTGCCGTCAAATTCACCTTCTCGGTCAGCGCCTGGGAATGCCAATTACCAACACCATCTCAACTTTGATTCAAGCCGAAACACTAGAACTATTAGAATGGCCGCGCCTGTGTCAGCACTTGGCTACCTTCGCGGCTACCAAACTCGGCGTCGCCGCCGCCCTCGACCTCCAAATCCCCGAAACTCAAGCTCAGACAGCCGAACTCAAGGCGCAAACTGAAGAAGCTTATCAGTTAGAAAGCCGTCCTGGCGGTGCTTTGAGTTTTGAAGGAATCCAAGACATCGGCAGTGCCCTGCAGCGAGCCGAACTGCAAGGTTTACTCGGCGGCGAAGAATTGCTGGCAATTGCTACCACCCTCGCGGGGGCGAGGCAATTGCGCCGAATCGTTGACTCTGCAACGGATGTGCCGATACTCAAAGAATTGGCTTCCCAATTGCGGACTTATCCCGAAATCGAGCAAGAAATTCATCGGTGTATAGACGATCGCGCTAGAGTAGCCGATCGAGCCACTCCTAAATTAGCAGGAATTCGAGTTCAAATGCGACAGTTGCGCGATCGCATTTATCAAATACTCCAAGGCATTTTGCAGCGACAATCCAACGCCGTCCAAGAACAAGTAATTACCCAAAGAAGCTCGCGCTTTGTCATTCCCGTCAAAGCTCCCCAAAAAGATGCCATCCCCGGCATCGTTCACGACTCCTCAGCCAGTGGCGCAACACTGTATGTAGAACCCCACAACACAGTCAATCTCAACAACCAAATGCGGCAGTTGCTCCGGCAAGAACAAGCCGAAGAAGAAGCAGTTCTCCGCGCCCTCACCGAGCAAGTCGCAGCAGTAAAACCAGATTTAGATAGATTGTTGGTGGTAGTGACAACTTTAGATTTAGCTGCCACCAAAGCCCGTTACAGTTTTTGGCTACAGGCAAATCCTCCTAAATTTATCGAATTCGGAGAACCAGAATTAACACCAAAAAATCCCGACCAATTAGATGAGGAAAATTTAGAGGAAGAAACAGCAGAAAATAGTCGATCGTTAATTCCCAATTTGCGATCGCAAATTACCCTGCGCCAATTGCGCCATCCTTTATTAGTTTGGCAGCAACAATACGAACAAGGCTTTCCAGTCGTCCCAGTCGATTTAACCATCGGGCCCCAAATCCGCGTCGTCGCCATCACCGGCCCCAACACCGGCGGCAAAACAGTCACCCTCAAAACCTTGGGATTAGCAGCTTTAATGGCAAAAGCCGGAATGTTTGTCGCCGCCCGCGAACCCGTAGAATTGCCTTGGTTCGACAACATTCTTGCCGATATAGGTGACGAACAATCCTTGCAGCAAAGTTTGTCTACTTTCTCCGGCCACATCCGCCGCATCAGCCGCATTTTAGAAGTTTTGACTAATAAATCGCAGGGGGAAAGTGCAGGAGAAGAAGAAGGAGAAGAAAATTCCCAATTCCCAATGCCCGATGCCCAATTCCCGATGCCCACCCTTCGACTTCGCTCAGGGCAAGATGCCCAATTCCCAATTCCCAATTCCCAATTCCCAATTCCCAATTCCCAATTCCCAATTCCCAAATCTTTAGTTTTGCTAGACGAAGTAGGAGCGGGGACAGACCCCTCAGAAGGCAGTGCATTGGCGATCGCCCTATTGCAATATCTCGCCCAACATTCCCTATTAACAGTTGCAACCACCCACTTTGGCGAACTCAAAGCCCTCAAATATCAAGACTCCCGCTTTGAAAATGCCTCAGTAGAATTTGACGACAATTCCATGCAGCCAACCTATCGCTTGCTGTGGGGAATTCCCGGACGTTCAAACGCCCTCACCATTGCCAAAAGACTCGGTTTGCTAGCATCCATAGTCGATGAAGCTCAAACCTATGTCGGCGGAGCTTCTGCCGATGTCAATCAAGTGATTGCGGGACTCGAAGCACAGCGCCGCAAACAGGAAACCAAGGCCAGAGAAGCAACTCAACTGCTGCACCAAACCGAAAAACTGCACAAAGAAGTTTCTCAAAAAGCAGCAGCTTTGCAAGAGCGGGAGCGAGACTTAAAAATTGCTCAGGAAGTGGCAGTAAACGAGGCAATAGGCACGGCAAAATCAGAAATTGCTCAAATCATCCGGCGCTTGCAATCGGGCGATAAAACGGCTCAAAATGCCCAATTGGCGACAGATACCTTAAATCAAATTTCCCAAAAACATCTGCCATCTCGGCAACAACCGGCGAAACCAAAACCGGGTTTTATGCCAAAAGCGGGCGATCGCATCCGCATACCCAGCCTCGGCCAAACCGCCGAAGTCCTCAGCGGCCCCGATGCTAACGAAGAATTGAGCGTCCGGTTTGGGATTATGAAAATGACTGTGAAACTGGGAGAAATTGAATCCCTCGACGGTCAAAAACCGGAAACTAAAGCTCAATTAGCCAAGGTAGCAGCCCAAGCCCAAGCAATCGCTACGGCTAAAGCCAAGCAAGCAGCGGCGGAACCTGCAAAACCCAATCCCGAAATTGCTATTCGCACTGCTAATAATTCGATCGACCTCCGGGGTGCGAGAGTCTCAGACGCGGAAATCGACATCGACAGAGCACTTTCCAAGGCCGTGGAATACGGAGTTTTGTGGATAATTCACGGTAAAGGTACGGGACAGTTACGGCGCGGGGTGCACGAATTCCTCGCTACTCACCCGCAGGTTTCCCGCTTCGAGCTCGCTAGTCAAAAAGAAGGAGGTGGAGGCGTGACGATCGCTTATTTACATTGATTTCGGTCACTTTGCGGCCTAGGATGGTTGGGGGTGAAAATTTATGGGTTTTTGGGGTTGCGCTCGATCGAACTTGCAACCGCAACTTTCGACTAGCAAATCCGTCCTGCAGTTAGGATTGCCGGAATCAAACCAACGAGCTATGGAGAAAAACTAACAGATTATGCCGTTGTCCGGCGGCCGCAAATCCGTCAACACCGCATACTGTTAGGATATTCAGCCTCAACCAGTCTTATTTCCCGTGCCCAAGCCATGCGCTCCACCGTAAAGCCCTCCGCTCCCACAAACCAAACAGGTTCATCTCCCAACTGGGAAGAATTGACCCAAAAAGCACCAGAACCTACCCAGTTGGACAACATTAAAGCCCAACTGGATTTAGTGCTGTTAGCCCTAGAAGCACTCGCACAAATTGGTTCAGACGCGATGCTCAAAGTAGCAGCCGAACTGAATTTAGAGCCAATGGTAGCCGATCGCGTGGCATTGTGGCGGCTGCGCCAATCTAACCCGCTGCGGAAAGGTCAGGGAGGGCGCAAAAAACTAGATGTGGAAGAAGCTCGATCGCTCGTTTTGATCGGCTGTCATTTAGCAAAACAGCACCAAGCTTTAATCCGACGCGCTGTGGCTTTGCTCGAACAAATGGCAGAGCAAAACCGCGAACCTCATACAGTCGCTTTGCTAGGAGATTATATAGACAGGTTCAGCAACACCTATGCCGATCGCATGGAAGATGCAGAAAACCTATCGGCAAAAGAACTAACCAACCTAGCCCTCAAACTCCTGATAGATTTGCTATTTTACAGCAGTCCCGGCGGTCACAGACGGCTCTGGCTAGCTCTGTTAGACCGCGCTAAGAATTAAACAACAGTCAACAGCCAACAGTCAGCAGTCAACAGTCAACAGTCAACAGCCAACAGTCAACAGTCAACAGTCAACAGCCAACAGCCTTTCAGCTATGATTCGCAAACGGTACACGCCCCCTACTTGCACGCTGGAAATAACAGCCAAAAGTTCGCCTCTATCTCGCTGGGCCGGCAAACCCGTATTTAAATCTTTAAATTTCGAGTTGCGGCTCGACGACCCCAGACTACCAGATACCGAACACGTTACTCTCAGGGGCGATCGCGCTCAACTCGAAACCCTCCACGAAGCAGTCAGCAACTACGTCCAAAACTTGCTAGGCGAATCCCGCGATTGGGAAAGCAACCTCAACTCCCAAACAAGCCTGACCGCAAGCGATCCAGACTCGCCAGAAGTCGCGCGCCATGTCGTTACATTCGATCGACCAACCAACACATCCGAACCCGGAACCATCGCCCCAAACACTTCCTACCTGCCAGTTCCGCCCCGCCTAGAACCCCGCGGCTTGCTCGCCCACAACTTATTTTTAGGCACTTTAACCCCCGCAGAATCCGGGCCTGCAGTACACCTAAGCACCCTGCAACTGTTTGACTTAGCCACAGCATTAGATGACTGCGCCGCCGAAGCCATCGCCCTCCCCAACCTCAACCGCCAGCGCGGACGATCACCCTCAGCAGCCGGACTCAAAGTGGCCGCCCTGCTGGTCGCTAGCGCCGGCCTGACGACAGGAATTATCAAAATGCTCGATCGACCCCCCACCACCTCACAAACCGCCTCAGCCCCCGCCAATCCCCAATCGATCGCCAATTCACGACAGCCCCAGCTAGCTGCCGGCGCATCTCCCAGCCCAATTCCCGGCCCCACCACATCCCCCACCGCATCCCCAACACCAGGCTTACCCCCCCTACCGCCCCCGCCCATCAACACCGCCGTCACCCCCAGCCCCAGCTTGCCCCCCATCGCCCCCGCCCCAACACCAACCACCAACAAACCCAGCCCCATCCAGCAGCCCGCCCTACTATTTCCCCCCAACAGCAGCGCACCTGCAACCTCACAGACCCCCCCAGCCCTCCCCCAAGGGCAAATCATCACAATTCCCGCCCCCCCAGAACAGCCAAATTCCGTCGCCAAAATACCCGCAACAGTACCCTACCAACTCCCCCCCATACCCCCCAGACTAGCTCCCGCCGTACCGCCCCCCCTTCCGCCCTCCCTGTCCGCTTCCAGAATTCCCGTGCCCCCCCTGCAACCCTTCCCCCCCCTCCCCAAGCCAATTCTCCCCCCCGCCAGTACCGAACTCCCACCCCTTGAGGACACCCAACCCCAAGCCGAGTCCGCAGACAACAATCAAGCAGCAGCGAGCAAAAAAAATCGCACTTTATTTGATACAATTCCTCAAGTTTCAGAAGCTAGAACTTACTTTGAAGAACGCTGGAAGCCGACCGAAGGAATGGAACAAACTTTGGAATACAGCTTGCAGATAGACGAAAACGGGTCAATTAAAACTATTGTGCCGATGGGAAAAGCAGCATCCGATAATATCGAACAAGTTAATATGCCCTTAGTCGGCGAGCCCTTTGTTTCTCCCGTTTCCAACGGAAAAATCCCGAAAATCCGAGTAGTTTTGAGACCTAGCGGTCGAGTACAAACATTTTTAGAAGAGACTGATTAAACTCTCTAACCAACATTTTATAGCTTGAAAAATAAGGTTGATTGCCAATGTTAAGCGGATACAAAAAAAATCGATTTTTAGGTGTGACGGCCAGCACCAGCCTGTTGACAGTAGCTTTAGTTTGTGCTGCAAACATTTCTTTGCCAGTGCGGGCAGAATCACCTGTAAAAAATATCTTAGTTCAAAATACAGGAGCCAACGAATATTTTCAGCAAGGCTTAAGTTTGGCTGCAAAACAAGATAGAGAAGGTGCAGAAGCCGCCTTTCGCAGAGCAATTCAAATCGACCCTAATTTAGCCGAAGCTTACGCCAACTTAGGTAGCCTTCTAGCCAATCAAAACAAACTAGAAGAAGCAGTTCCCAATTTTCAAACCGCAATTCGTCTCAAACCGAATGTCCCAGAATTTCATTATATGTTTGGGCAAGTCCTCTACGCACAAGATAAAATATCAGATGCAGTAGAATCATTTAAAAAAGCCAGAGATTTATTGAAAAAGCAAGGCAAAACTCAAGAAGCAAATTCACTCGAACGAGTGATCAAAAACATAACAAAGTAACTCATCTGCGGTGGGTGCCGCACAGCAAGCCCCAATTTACCATTTTTATTTTCGCACCTAATTGATTATTCCGGGCGATCGCAGTTGTGTATGCTTTCTCAAAAATATTTTGTTTGATTGACAGCAAACAGATGAGAGCAACCTCTAACTGGAAGGAAGAAAATGCCCCTAACGAACAGTCTTCTTTTAATTTATCCTTAAAAAGGAGAGGCTTTAAACCAATTATTTCTGGTAAAATACCAAGATAGCGGTTTTGAGTTGACTGAAGTACAGAGTCGGGTAGAAAAACAGCATTACCGCGTCCTCTATTTCATCAGATTTAAAACTGCTATATTAATTTTTTCGTTCTCAAAACACAACTGTCTCTACTTTATGAATACCACATCGCCTTACGGCTCTTGGAAATCTCCCATCACCTCAGATTTAATTGTTTCGGGAACTGTCGGACTCGGACAAATTGCTATGGACGAATCGGATATTTACTGGGTAGAAGGACGACCGTCGGAAGCGGGTAGAAGTGTCATTGTGCGGCGCACTCCAGACGGTAAAATAACTGATGTAACGCCCCAACCTTTCAACGTTCGCACTCGCGTTCACGAATACGGCGGCGGTTCGTTTGCAGTAGCCGGCGGTGTGGTGTATTTCTCTCATTTTGCCGACCAACGTATTTATTGTCAAGCATTAGATTCTCAACCAGAACCTCTCACACCTGCTGCTAAGAATTGCTACGCAGATATGATTGTTGACCGGCAAAGAAATCGCTTGATTTGCGTGCGCGAAGACGGTGCCGGTGAGGGGGAATCTGTCAACACTATTGTTAGCATTAATTTAGATAACGGCGAAGATATTCAAATCTTAACTCAAGGTAACGATTTTTATGCTTCTCCTCGTTTGAGTCCCGATGGTTCTCGACTTTCCTGGATTTCTTGGAACCATCCAAATATGCCGTGGGATGGGACAGAATTGTGGGTAGCAGAAATTAAGAGTGGCGGTTCTTTAGGCGAAAAATATTTAGTAGCTGGTGGCGCTGACGAGTCGATTTTTCAACCGGAATGGTCGCCCGATGGAGTTTTGTATTTTGTTTCTGACAAGTCGAACTGGTGGAATTTTTATAGAACTGTTAATCTCAGCTTGCAAGAAAAGCCAGAAGTCGAACCTCTGTGTGAAATGGCGGCTGAATTCGGTCTTCCTCAGTGGGTTTTTGGAATGTCTACCTATGCGATGGTTTCCAAAAGCAAAATTATTTGTACCTACACTCAGCAAGGTAAGTGGCATTTAGCCAGTCTCGATTTGACGACAAAGCAGCTAACAATAATTGAGCTACCTTATACTGATATTTCGTCGGTGAAAGCGCAGGGAGAAACTGTGGTTTTTCTGGCGGGTTCGCCTACTGAATCTACTGCTATTGTTAAATTAAATTTAGCAAGTGGCGAACGGGAAATTTTGCGAAAATCGAGCGATTTAAGTATCGATTCTGGTTATCTTTCTGTACCGGAAATGCTAGAGTTTCCCACGGAAAACGGTTTGACTGCTTTCGGCTTTTTCTATCCCCCGAAAAATCAAGATTTTGCTGCACCTGCGGGTGAAAAACCGCCACTGGTTGTCAAAAGTCACGGCGGCCCAACTGCTGCTACTTCTAGCGGTATGAATTTGAGAATTCAATATTGGACGAGTCGCGGTTTTGCTGTGCTTGATGTTAATTACGGCGGTAGCACTGGTTACGGGAGAGAATACAGAAGAAGATTGCAAAATAGTTGGGGAATTGTTGATGTTGATGATTGCGCTAATGGTGCTAAATATTTAGCTGCAAAAAATTTGGTTGATGGCGAGAGAATGGCGATCGCCGGTGGCAGTGCAGGGGGGTACACGACTCTGTGCGCTCTGACCTTCCGGGATGTGTTTAAGGCTGGTGCTAGCTATTATGGAGTTAGCGATTTGGAGGCTTTGGCTACTGATACTCACAAGTTTGAGGCGCGCTATCTTGATGGATTAATTGGGCCTTATCCAGAACGCAAAGATTTGTATGTAGAACGTTCTCCGATTCATTCTGCTGAACGTTTATCTTGTCCGGTAATCTTTTTTCAAGGATTGGAAGATAAGGTTGTTCCGCCGAATCAAGCGGAAATGATGGTAGAGATATTGAAAGCTAAAGGTTTGCCGGTTGCTTACGTTACCTATGAGGGGGAACAGCACGGTTTTCGCCGCGCTGAAAATATCAAGAGAACTCTTGATGGGGAGTTTTATTTCTATTCCCGGGTGTTTAAGTTTGAGTTGGCTGAACCGGTGGAAGAAGTGCCGATTTACAATCTTTAGAAAAAGTTAAGTTTGCAGTTATTTTGTTGGCGCTTTAACGCAACTGCAAAGGACGGCATAATTTGCACATATTGAATGTGATTTAGTTCACAAATTATGTTGGTTGCTGTCACAAGTTTTGGCTGTTTGGTGTCACTGATTTTAAGGAGATTTACATAGAAACTATGAAAGTGCGATCGCCCTCTGTGACTGCAGATAAAGTGCGATCGCCCTAGCGTCAAGTGGAGAGTCAATCTCTATGCAAACTCCTGTCAACCTGATTCCATCTGCTTTGGGCGAGCTGTTCGCCGAAGTGAATTATAATGGCTACATTACTTTAGCCGATCGCTACGGTTTGATGGCCGCTATTTTTGACGAGAGTTTGACGGAGGAAGAGAAATGCTCGATCGATCGCATCCTGCGCTCTGTATATCGGGGTAGGATAAAATTAGTTAATGAACTGTCTGCGCTCAGATAAGCACTGACAACACCTTCATAAAACTCAGCTTCTTGTCCCTCTTTAAGAGATTAAGGAATTAAGAAATAAAGGAAGTATTGAAGCCGGATTGAGTATTACTACTATTATCTAGGGTGCGCCTTACCTGCTGGAGCCTATCAGTTGGTGATTTTCAGCATTTGAGCGTGCGAACATTAATTAATAGCAACTCCCAAAACCAGTATTGGACACGCAAGATACCTGATATCAATTCTGGTTGGACTCCTCATGATTGTTGACTGTTGAATGTTGACTGTTGACTGTTGACTGTTGATTGTTGACTGTTGATTGTTGGCTGTTGATTGTTGGCTGTTGGCTGTTGATTGTTGGCTGTTGACTGTTGACAAATAACCAATAACCAATCACCAATCACCAATCACCAATCACCAATAACTAACAACCAATAACCAATAACCACTAACCAATAACCAATGACTAATGACTTCTTCAAATCAAAAACCGAATAGTTACATAAACAGCAGCCACCAGCAATTGTACCGCCATCACCGGAAGCCCGTAACGCAGAAAAGTTTGAAAAGAAATCCGCTGTCCGTACTGCTCCGAAATTCCCGCCGCCACTACATTAGAAGAAGCTCCTATCAAAGTGCCGTTTCCGCCTAAATTTGCCCCGTACATCATCGCATAAAACAGCGGCAGCACTGCAACTGGAAACTGCCCTGCAAAATCGGGATTCAGCACTTCTGTCGGTGCGAGGCCGACATTCACCACATACTGTTTTAACAGCGGCACCATCGCCACCACTAGCGGAATGTTTGGCACCACGCTCGACATCAAACCCACAAAAAATAACAAAGCTAAAGAACCCAGAAAAATGTTTTTACCTAAAACAACTGCTAAAAATCCTGACATACTGCCGATGATTCCGGTTTTTTCTAAACCGCCAATCAGCACAAAGAATGACATAAAAAATAACAGCGTGCTCCAATCTAAATCCCGCAAAATATTGTTAACTGAATCAATTTGGGAGTGGTGAGCTAAAAGCATTGCCAAACCAGCCCCCAACAAAGCAACCGCTGCCGGTGAAATTGGTATGGGTAGAGACTCTCCTACTACAAAAAATACCAGCACGAAAGCTGTGATTAAGCCACCCATTGCTAAAATTCGCGGGTGATTGATTGTTGGCAGTGGCAAATTATCCAAATTGTCTAATTTTTTTCGCCAAATTTCGGGAAACAGCCAAGGTAATATAGCTACTAAAGCTGCTACTGATATCGCCCCGCCCAAACTTAATTGAGTTAGGTAATCTGCAAAGCTCATGTTGATAGCATCGCCGACAATGAATGTCGCCGGGTCTCCCACGATTGTCAGCAATCCCGAACTGTTAGCTACAAATACCATTAAAATTAGTAATGGTACAAAATCTACGCCGATTTCTTGAGCTATTGGCGGAATTAATGGCGCTAGCAGCATGACTGTTGTGGCATTGGGCAAAACTGCACAAATAGGTGTCGTAATTGCGACAATTCCCAGCAAGAGATTTTTGCCTTTGCCTTTCGCCAACAACACCATTTTAGTTGCCAAATAATCGAATACTTTGGTCGGTTCAAAGGCTCTCACCATGACCATGACTCCGAAAAATAAACCCAGGGTTCCGTGACTGCGACCGATATATTCGATCGCGTTATTTAACGTCATCACATGGGTAAAAACCAGTATCAGCGCTCCCAAAAATGCCGCAACTGTCAGGTGTATCCATTCTGTAATTATTAAGAAAACTACACCGATAAATGTTGCCACAGCGATCGCAGCTTGCACGTTTTCCATTTAGTCCCCTGACAAAACTAAAGCTTAAAAATTAAAACCTCTGGTTGTCAGCGAACTTACTACTTTTAGGCTATTTTGTCAAGAGGTTTAAGTGTGACTTTTGGCAGAAACAAGCTGGAATCTAGTCATGGAGAGAGCAGCACGGGGAAAAAATCACCTCAAAACTAATTCTTTTGGCAGGGTTGCGATCGCCCGAAGTTTGGTATGGCGATCGGGCGATCGCTCAACTACAATGAAGCATGGGCAACATCTGCCAAATTCAACCCCCACGCAGACATCATGGACTACAGCCAAATGCTCGCCGACAAAACCGATACGATCCTCAAAAGCTGGATTGAAGCAGTACGTCAGGATCGGAACATTGAAAGTGCTGACACCTTACCGCACTCAGCGATCGAAAATCACATACCCCATTTGTTGGGGGCGATGGCCGCATTGCTTTCCCAATATCGCAACAGCGACATAAAGGTAATAATTGAAGCCAGTTTAGATCACGGACTTCTTAGAGCCGAACAAGGCTACGACTCCGCAGAAGTAGCCAGGGAATACCATTTATTGCGTCAAGTAATATTCTCAGAATTAGAAACAGAATTGCTAGCAGGAACCACTGCCGAAGTATTTAAAGCTTTTCGCCTCATCGATGCCGTAATAGACGAAGCAATTGCCCAGTGTTTCAATAGCTACGTCGCTCAGAAGCTTCGGGAACTCCAACAAATCCAAAGTCAGTTACAACTCACAAATCAAGAACTCAATCGCCTCGTCAGCGTCAACCAAGAAAACCTCTCCTATTTAGCTCACGAACTCAAAACACCTCTCAACTCAATCATCGGTTATTCAGAGCTATTTTTGCGAAAAGGAAGGGCACAAACAGAAATCAAAGACACCCTCCCCGGCATCGAACACATCGAGCGAGTATTGCGTAACGGCAGACAGTTGCTGCGCCTGATTAACGACGCCCTAGAACTTGCTCGCGCCGATGCCGGCAAAATTAAACTTAACCTGCGGCAAACTAATGTACAATCTCTAATTAACACCGTAGTAGAAATGATGCAGCCAATTGCTGATGCTAAAGGACTAAAGCTTGCTGTTACCAGCGACTGCGCCCCCAAACAAGTAGTCGCCGACGGACAGCGGCTGCAACAAATTGTCACCAACCTTCTGAGTAATGCCATTCGCTATACAGAATCTGGTAGCATTGAATTAAGTTGCAGCCGCGCTGGAGAAGCAAATTGGACGATCGCCATTACAGATACAGGTATCGGCATCGCCCCCGAAGATACCAACCGCATCTTTGACCCCTTTTTTCAAGCAGGAGAAGCCCGCAAACAGCAGTATCCCCCCGACAGCACCGGCCTGGGATTAGCCATAGTATCGCGGCTAGTCACGCTTTTGCAAGGTCAAATAGAGGTAGTATCAGAAATCGGAGTCGGCTCAACTTTTACCGTAATTCTCCCTTTAGAAGTTAAAATACTTCAAGCAGTAAGCTAAAAATTAAGTTCAAAATTTTAGTTCCGAACATCAGAAAATCCTATGCCCGCAGCCAACCTTAGCTTTTCCACAACCGCCTTTCCCCTCACCGCCGTAGTCGGGCAAGCAGCAATCAAATTAGCCCTGCTTTTAGCAGCAGTAGATCCCGGATTGGGAGGAGTTGCGATCGCCGGTCGCCGCGGTACCGCAAAATCAGTAATGGCCCGCGCCCTGCATTCCCTACTGCCACCAATTGAAATTGTTAAAGACTCTTTTTGCAACGCCGAACCCGATGAAAACATTGCAGAACAGACATCTTTTATATTAGAAGAAAACGGGCAAGATGCCCACACCACAAATACTAATTCCCCAAATACAGAAATTATTCCCGCACCCTTCATTCAAATTCCTTTGGGTGTCACCGAAGACCGACTTTTAGGTTCCGTCGATGTCGAACAATCAGTAAAATTTGGCAAAACCGTATTTCAACCCGGACTCCTAGCCCAAGCAAATCGAGGCGTACTTTACGTAGACGAAATTAACCTGCTAGATGACAACATTTCCAACCAATTGCTAACAGTATTAACCGAAGGTCGCAACCAAATAGAACGCGAAGGCATCAGCTTCCAACACCCCTGCAAACCTCTATTCATTGCTACCTACAACCCCGAAGAAGGGTCGCTCAGAGAACATTTGCTCGATCGCATCGCGATCGTACTTTCCGCCGACGCAGCACTCGAACTAGAAGAAAGAGTATACGCAGTAGAACAAGCCCTATCCTACTCCAGTTCCCCCCAAGAATTTCTCAACCAATACACCGAAGACACCGACAACCTCAAAACCCAAATCATCCTCGCCAGAGAATGGCTCAAAGATGTCACCATCAGCCGCGAACAAATTGCCTACTTAGTAGAAGAAGCCCTGCGCGGCGGAGTCCAAGGACACCGCGCCGAAATCTTCGCCTGTCGCGTCGCCAAAGCCGCCGCCGCCATCGAAGGACGCACAGAAGTTAACGCCGAAGATTTGCGCCGCGCCGTAGAACTCGTCATCGTACCCCGCGCCACCATCGTCCAAACTCCCCCAGACGAAAACCCACCGCCACCGCCACCGCCACCGCCACCCCCAGAACAATCGGAACAAGAACAAGAAGAAGAAGAGGAAGAAGAAGACAAAGAAGACCAACCTCCCGAAGAACAAGAAGAAACCAACATTCCCGAAGAATTTCTCTTTGACCCCGAAGGCGTAATTCTCGACCCCGACGTGCTGTTCTTCGCGCAAAACGCCAACCGCCAAGGCAAATCCGGCAGCAGAAGCACCATTTTCTCGGAAGATAGAGGTCGTTACGTCAAGCCAGTATTGCCCAAAGGCCCCGTCCGCCGCATCGCCGTTGATGCGACTCTCAGAGCCGCCGCACCCTACCAAAAAGCCCGCCGCGACAGGAATTCTGACCAGGAAACCACCGCCCGCGAGAGTCCAAATCGAGAGAAGCGCGTATTTGTGGAACAGGGAGACATTCGGGCGAAGCGCTTGGCCAGAAAAGCTGGGGCTCTAGTGGTATTTGTCGTGGATGCTTCGGGTTCGATGGCCCTCAACCGGATGCAGTCGGCCAAAGGTGCTGTCATGCAGCTACTCACCGAAGCTTATCAAAGCCGCGACCAAGTGGCGCTGATTCCGTTTCGCGGAGAACAAGCAGAAGTATTGCTGCCGCCTACTCGCTCGATAGCCTTGGCCCGCAAGCGTTTGGAACGGCTGCCCTGCGGCGGTGGTTCGCCCCTCGCCCACGGTTTGACGCAAGCGGTGCGCGTCGGAGTCAATGCGCGCCAGTCTGGAGATATTGGTCAAGTTGCGATTGTCGCCATTACCGACGGACGCGGTAATATTCCTTTGGCTCGTTCTTTGGGCGAACCGATTTTAGATGGCGAAAAGCCGGATATTAAAAAGGAATTGTTGGAAATTGCTGCCAAAATTCGCGGCCTGGGAATGCAGTTGCTGGTGATTGATACGGAGAGTAAGTTTATTTCGACTGGTTTTGCGAAGGAGTTGGCCAAGACTTCTGGCGGGAAATACTATCATTTGCCGAAAGCTACTGAACAGTCGATCGCAGCTATGACTAAAAATGCTTTGAGGGATGCGATCGGCTAAAATGCTGAAACAGACAATAAAAAACCGTTTGTAGTGCGGACTTCAGTCCGCAGCGCCAGAAAACTTCTGTCCCATGCTGCTATCCCATCTGATTGCAGCAAATCGAGCAGACACGATATCACCGCCACTGATTGTATAGCAGTTCGATCGCAACACGAGGGCAATCTCCCAATCCCTCAATCCCTCAACCTCCAATCTAAAATCCAATACGGTTCACTTAAGATGGTCATTGCGAGGAACGAAGCAATCGCAGTATTTATTTTTCATGATTTTTTACCGCCTGGATAGTCTTAAGTTAACCGTATTGATCTAAAATCGATCTCCCAATCCTTCAATCCGTCAATTTCCCAATCTAAAATCTAAAATCTAAAATCTAAAATCTAAAATCGTCCGACTCTCGCTCTCCGGCGAGTCACCGCCAGCGAACCCGCCACTAAACCCAACCCTACCACCGTCGAAGGTTCGGGAATTTTCACAGGCCCGGGTTCCCGGTTGACCTTTACCGGGTTCGGACTCGGAGAAGTGGTACCTTGGGGGGGTTGACCAACCTGAGCCAGCAGCCAATATTCTGAACCCTGCGATGCAGCAGCGACAGAAATGTCTCCGACATTACCTGCAAAAGCAGCTTGGCCAAAGGAAATCACCGCAGTAGCAGTCAAAAGAATTCCGGCTGCGGGTGACAATAATTTACGAGCAAAAAAGGTGAGCATTAGACATTACCTGTTGAGAATTTGGTCGGTACGAACTAAATTTATTCATTAATTTTCTTGAAATTCCCTGTCTGAGCTACCAGGTGCAACTAACCGAACCGATTTCAGGTTTGAGATTTTAAATTGTGGAGATTCTCTCTCCCTAGTTTCAACTCTTGCCGGCCATCAAAAACCTCAAATCAACTGTGCCCCCTCCCTTTAGCATAAAGCTTTCAATCGTAAATCGCAAATCTAAAATCCCAAATTTATTCACCTGTGCTATCTGCGATTCGATCGACCTTGACATCAACCTGTTAATTAAGTTAAAGAATATCTCTGTGGCGTCAGACAATCCTAATTAGACTGTGCTAATTCCGGCGCAGCGAGACTGCACACCATGTACGCAGTCGATTATAAACAATAGTTTCCTACTTGAGGGTGATTTCACCCCGGTTCTTTATCAAATCTTTAAACTCGACCAGGTTTTGCAAACACAGGGTAAAGCTGTCAGAATAGAAATACAAGACTTGCGCGCCGCGTGAGAAACCGGCTTTTTCACCATAACTACAGGTTCAAACCCGCGTATTTTCGTGCATACCCGGTTTCTTTTGCCGCGCGCAAGTCCCAAGATATCAACTCTCAGCCAACATTAGGTAAATCCTCGTGAGTAACACCAGCAACTTCCGCGAAGCCATGCGCGAGGCCAAAAACCACGCACTGGTAGGCCCCAACGTCATCTCCAACGCCCTCCCCTTCGTCGGTGGCGGACTTGTATTAACTGCTGTCGGCGCTTACGGCGGCCTCGGAGTCATTCGCAACTATCCGGGAATCTTTTTTCCCACATTCATCGCCGCGATCGTCCTACAATTAATTCTGTTCTTTGTCGTTCGCGGTGTCGCCGAAAAAGGTAACAATAGTACCGCCTTACCCCTCCTGGTAACCTACAGCCTGCTTACCGGCTACACCCTCAGCGGATTGGTGTCTGTAGCACTCAGAAACGAAGGAGTCGGCATTGCTGGCATCGGTTTTGCAGCCCTCGGATGTGGCATTACCTTCATCGCCGCCCGCCAAATTGGTTCTAACTTGTCGGAAGAAGACGGCATGGCCATCACCAAAACCATCAGTTTAGGTGTCATTGCTTTGTTAGTCGTCGTTGGCGGTCAATTTCTACTCTCTCTATTTGGAGTCTACACCCCAACCTGGTTAGAAATTGGCATTTCCGGCATCGGCGTGTTTATCTTTGCTGGCGCTGCGATTGTAGACTTTTACATACTACCCCGCAGCTACCGCGACGACCAGTATTTGCCCGCAGCTTTGTCGATGTACTTGACCTACATCAACTTGTTCATCTTCATTCTGCGCCTGATGATTGCTCTCAACAGCCGCGATTAATCAACGCAAGTTTAGCTTAAAAACAACCGCAGCCCGATCGACTTCCGGCTGCGGTTTTTGATTAAGATTTACAACCAAGAGAGCGATCGGTCGATTTGAGATTTTATAGTTGAGATTGATTCGACTAATTCTGTCGATCGCGATTTCAAAATTAATCACAACTCAATTTAATAACAGTTATGTACTTAAAATATGAAGATATCAGGATAGTCAGCCTAGAAATTACTTCCCGGTGCAATGCCGCTTGTCCCCAATGTCCGCGCACCGACAACCCGATTTTGCCGGGGGCGGAATTAAAGATGGAGGATATTGAGAGAATTTTCCCACAAGAGTTTTGCTCTCAGTTGGATTTGATCTATATGTGTGGCAACTACGGCGATGCTATGACTAGCAATACTACAATTGGGGCGATCGAATATTTGCACCGGATGGGAGTTCCTAAAATCTGCCTGTACACCAACGGTAGCGGGCGCAACCCCGACTGGTGGCAAGCCCTGGCACAGGCGATGACAGGAGAAAACGATCGCGTAATTTTTAGCATCGACGGATTGGCTGATACTAACAGCATTTACCGCCAAAATACCAACTGGGACAGGATAATGCAGTCGGTTAAGGCTTTTATCCAAGCGGGCGGAAAAGCTGTATGGCACTACTTGATATTTGAACACAACCAGCACCAAGTAGAAGCAGCCAGGGATTTAGCCCAAGAATTAGGGTTTGTCGAGTTTGTACCGAAAGCTACCTCTCGTTTTGTAGCAAAAGAAATTTATGACAAAGAGTCCGCAAATCAACCGCTTCAGAAGGCAGAAAACTCTCAGGTAGATGCTAAGAGCGATCGCCCGAACCAACCAGCAACAACTAATGCGTCAGCCCCTCCAAATCAAACACAGACGGCTGTTGGGTTGCACCGACAAGCGGAGGACTGTTTGAAACAAGGACAGCTCTCAGAGGCGATCGCAGCCTGCCAACAAGCCCTAAAAATCCAACCTAACTTTGCAGCAGCCTGTAAAACTTTAGGAAATGCTTTCCAAGCTATGGGGAAGATGCAAGCAGCAGCCGACTGCTATACAAACGCACTGAAAATTCAGCCTAATTTTCCCGAAGTTTATGCTAATGTCGGCAGTCTTTACGCTCAACAGAAACAGTGGCAGCCAGCTAGTGCTTATTACCAAAAGGCGATCGAGCTTAAACCCAATTTTGCCGGAGCTTATCGCAATTTAGCTAGAGTTTTAACGCAGTTGGGGCAACCAGAAAAAGCAAATTATGCTTGGTATCAAGCTATAGCTATCGAAACCTCTCAAGCAGTAGCTCAAAATCAGCCTATCCCACCACAGCCAGCCAGCGAAGAACTCCAACCCCCATCATTGGAACAATATAAAAATCCACAGGGAGACCAATTTATCAAAGCTGTAGAAACATTTGGCAGCCTAAATAATTACTACCGGAATGTAGAAATTAGCTGCCAAACTCAAGCCACCAAAGAGATTTTTATCAGTTTTGAAGCGGAACTCTGGCCTTGTTGTTGGGTAAGCCATACTAAATACGCTGTTTATAACGACACTTACAGACCCCAAATGCTGGCTTTAATTGAAAAGTACGGCAATGGATTTAATTCTCTCAGAACTAAATCAGTGAAAGAGGCGATCGCCTGTGATTGGTTTCGCGAAGACCTCACAAAAAGTTTTTCATGTTCCAAAAGGTTGGACGTATGCGCTCACGAATGCGGTAAAGCCTTCAATTCCACAGGTTCGCAGTATATTTAGAAACATCTGCGTTCATCCGCGTTCATCTGCGGTTAAAAAACGTTCTTAGTATTTGTGCAACAACAAGTCAGCAGCAAGCTAAAATTAATATAACACCCCACAACTAGGAAAACTCACAGTGGAAGTTCTAGACATCAAGCACGATATCGAAACATTGTCCGATCGACTGGGTACAACCCAGGACTATCTTTGACATCCCCGCACTCACAGCCAAAATTCAAGATTTAGAGCAAATCTGTGCCCAACCAGCATTTTGGGACGACCAGGATAAAGCCCAAGAAACCCTCCAAGAACTCAACAACTTCAAATCTCATTTAGACCAATACCGCGGCTGGCAGACTAGCCTAGAAGACGCTAGAGCTATTTTAGAACTGCTGGAGTTAGAAGCCGACGAGTCTTTGTTCCAAGAAGCCTCATCGAGTCTTGCTCAATTAACCCGCGAACTCGACCTGTGGGAACTGCAACAATTACTATCGGGCCCCTACGACGAAGGCGGCGCTGTTTTGACAATTAACGCCGGGGCGGGCGGCACAGATGCTCAAGATTGGGCCGAAATGCTGCTGCGGATGTACACCCGCTGGGGGGAAAGTCAAGGTTACAAAGTACATTTAATGGAAATTTCCGAGGGAGAGGAAGCAGGTGTTAAATCTGCTTCTTTGGAAATTGTCGGCCGCTACGCTTACGGTTATATGCGATCGGAAAAAGGCACTCACCGCTTGGTCAGAATTTCGCCTTTTAATGCTAACGACAAGCGTCAAACCAGTTTTGCGGGCGTGGAAGTGATGCCGGTACTCGATCGATCCGTCAAGTTGGACATTCCAGAAAAAGATTTGGAAATCACGACTTCCCGCGCGGGCGGCAAGGGCGGGCAAAATGTTAACAAGGTAGAAACCGCAGTCCGTATCGTTCACCTTCCTACCGGTTTGGCCGTCCGCTGTACAGAAGAACGCAGTCAGTTGCAAAATAAGGAAAAAGCTTTGGCATTACTCAAGGCTAGGCTGTTGGTGATTGCTAAGGAACAGCGGGCTTCGGAAATTGCCGAGATTCGCGGCGATATGGTGGAGGCGGCTTGGGGCAACCAAATTCGCAATTATGTTTTTCACCCATACCAAATGGTCAAGGATTTGCGTACTGGGGTGGAAACAACTGCCATCGAAGATGTGATGAACGGCGAATTAGAGCCGTTTATTCAAGCTTACCTGCGGCAGGAAAATCAGTTGGTCAGTAGTCAGTAGTCAGTAGTCAGTAGTCAGTTGACAGTAGTCAATTAGGACTTCAGTCCGCAAAAAAGAAGGACTGAAGTCCTCACTACGAACCAATTTTCTGGTATAATTTTGGGGTTTTGGTCGATCGCCCGACCTTCAACAGGTCGCGCGGTCAAAAACCTTGATATGATAAAACTCGATCTAACAAACACTAAGGAGAAATAATGACCCAAGTTGTAATAGGCGAAAATGAAGGGATTGAGTCAGCCCTACGACGGTTTAAGCGACAAGTTTCCAAAGCGGGAATTTTTCCCGACATGAGAAAACACCGCCACTTTGAAACCCCCCTCGAAAAGCAGAAGCGCAAAGCTATTGCCAGACGCACTAAGAGACGCTTCCACCGCAACAACAAACCCTAGAAATAGCACTAAATTGATTCGGCAGATATAATGCCTTGCGATTCTAGTACCGCAGCGACTCGGAGAATCACCGCTTCGCTGTAGGGAGCACCAATAATTTGTACCCCCAAGGGCAAAGCGCCGGGCCGCTGTACGGGCACGCAAAGAACGGGCAAGCCAATAAATGATAGGGGTTGGGTGAACAGTCCGAGATTGGGACGCACTAAGATTTCTTGTCCGGCTATTACCATTTTCTCGACGCCAATTTCAGGGGCAGCTATCGGGGTGGCGGGTGCGAGGATGATGTCTGTTTGTTGGAATATTTCGCGAATTCGATCGCGGTACCACTGTCTGAATCTTTGGGCTTGCAAGTACCAAGTCGCAGGGATCAGGGTTCCCGCTAAAAAGCGATCGCGCGTGGCAGGATCGAAGTCTTGAGGGCGCGATCGCAAATTGTCTAAATGCAAGTTTCCCCCCTCGCAGGCGGTAATGATAAATGCCGCAGCCCTGGCGCGATCGGATTCCGGTATGCTGACAGTTGCAAGCCCCCCTATTTTTGGGGGGTTTGTTGTTTTTTCTGTGCTTATACCACAATTTAAAACATTTGTCAAGGCTTTAGCAACTATTTCTACAGCCTCCATTGCTTCCGGTTCGGCCCCTGTGGCGAAATACCCGTCAGCAACAGCAATTCGCAATCCTTCGATGCCTTGATTTAACTGCGGCGAACAAAGTTCTGGCGGGCGTTGAGTGCAAACTGGGTCGCGAGAATCAGGGCCTTGCAGGACATCGTACAGCAGCGCGATGTCTCGGATCGATCGCCCAAACGGCCCCACACAATCCAAACTACTCGAAAATAAACAAGCCCCAGCCCTCGACAAACGACCGTAAGTAGGCTTAAACCCAAAGACACCGCACAAAGCAGCCGGTACGCGGATGGAACCGTTAGTATCAGAACCGAGAGTGATGGGTACAAAACCGGCGGCGACTGCTGCTGCGGAACCGCCGCTGGAACCGCCGGCGATGCGCGCAGTATCGCGGGGATTGCGAGTCGGCCCGTAGTGGCTGTTTTCCGTGACGAAACCGTAGGCGTACTCGTCCATGTTGAGCGTACCCACGAGGATTGCACCGGCTTGTTTGAGTCGGGCGACCACCGCCGCGTCCTGGGTAGCCGGAGGATTGTCAGCGTTGATTTTTGACCCGGCTAGGGTAGTAATTCCGCTGATGTCGAACAGGTTTTTGACAGCGAAGGGAACGCCTGCTAAAGGGCCTGGATTTTCGTTATTTGCGATCGAATTATCTATATTTTCGGCTGCTGCGAGTGCGCTTGAGGCGGTGATTGCAGTAAAGCAATTGAGGACGTTATCTCGATCGGCAATTCGTTCTAATGCCGCAGTCACAACCGCTGTCGCTGTAATTTTACCACTTTTAACCGCCGATGCTGTGGCGACTGCATCCGCTTGTGCTAAAAATTTACGTTCATCTGCGTTCATCTGCGGTTAAAAATCAAGGTTGAAATACTGGTGCAGCTTCCATTTCGTGGGGCAGCGGAAATTCGGTAACGAGTCTGGCGATCGCAGCTATTCTCTCGAAGTTTACCACAACGCCTGGACGATGTTCCGGGTCTAAGGGTAAGTTTATCAGTTCAGCCGTGCGATCGACATATTCTTCTATATTTACCATATTTTATTTTTCCTGAGAAGTGTAGCGGTGTGCGATCGACTATTGTATTGTAATGGCGATCGGGCAGTCAGTTGTTATTGCTCAGTTTTTTGTATTCCTCGGATTGTCTGATATCATCTAAAGGCGATTTTTGCTTTGGTGGTTCATCTGGGAAAAACTTTATAGATGTCTGCGTTTTCCCAGAAAATTCTAAACCTCCATTAATTTCTATTTGAATCTTTCCTTTTTGCCAACCTTTAGAACCAATTTTGAGAAGTTGACAATCGATTCCTTGTTGAGAGGTTTTCCAGTTTATATTCCCTCCCATAATTTGCGTTTCTTCATTAATCTGTAGCTCTCTCATCATGTCAGAAAAATCAACCAGGCCATCCTTAATCCTAATATCAAGTATCTTCCTAAACTGGCTAGCCGCTAGCTCTTTCAATCGGCGCACCGTAAAAGTAGCTTTACCCAATAACAAAACATCATCCTCGCCGTCTAGTATCTCATAACTTCTCTTGATTTCATCTTTTTCGTTCATTTTATTTCACCAAATTCTGCTGATTCCTATTTGATACCATTTCAAGCTATCTGAGTCAAGCTGGTTAACAAAATAAAGTGACTCTCGCACTTTTCCCACTCAAACACTGACAGTTTGCCGCAACTTCTCAACTGCAACATCCAGCGGAGGCAAAGCAAAATCCTCAGCATCCATCAATTCCTTAACCTTATCAAAAATCTCAACCTCCGCCTCTTCCTGATCCGTTAGCTTATCATAAAAATAAGGGTCAGTAAACCACTGCTCAAAAGCTATCATTAACAAGCCATTGGGCGAAAGTTCAAACCGCCAATACTTAGAAATTCTGCTGTCAACCACTTCAAACATCGGCGCCGGATTATGGATGGGATAATAGCTATAATTATCATTGCAGATGTAGTACCAAATAGTCCCTTTCCATTCTCGGATAGCATAAACAACATATTCCTTGCCTATAGTTAGCGGTAACTCAACCTTTCTAGTGTAACCGCGTGGCGGATCTATATATTCTTCAGGAAGAGATTCACCAGTCTTAGCAATACAACGAATTTTCATAACTTGATTACCTACAGATTTTTAGGGGCTGTTTTGGGATACTGTCGCTTGAACTTAAACTCCACATCTTGAAGAGTCTGACTGTTCCGAAACCAATGGACTTGTACGGAAGCTCCATTAATTTCAAAAGCCTCAATACTTGTCATTTTATCCCAGTCTTCAGCATTCCCGCCATAAACAGCAATCAGTCTCGGCGCATCTCCCAATAATCTATCTGTACCGCAATGAATCACTATGCAATTACCAGCCTTAGCATCTTGCAGCAGCAGTTGTTCTACCAAATTTCTCGGACTTTCATCGGGAATAGCACCTAGAGTCATAATTTAACAGTTTCTAATGTAATTTGTCAAATATCATGAAAAGAAATTTTAGCTGATACTGTTTCCGCCAGCAACTTGCCCAAAATTACATACCGAACTCCCGCACACATCCTGATGCCCTCGTATAAGTAAGCAGATTTTTCCACATTAATTTCGTAGATTTCCTCGGAAATTTATAAAAGTTTACTACCATAAAATTTACTATGCTCAAACAAGATTTTAGTTCATACATTTCCGTTATTTTAAAAATATCAACCATCCTGTGAGCGATATCCAATATATTAGCATTTGCCAAAGTGTACCACGGATATTGCGCGCCGTGGCATCCCAAACTTGCGTCAAAGTCATGTTGCTACAACTCCTTAACCTGCCTCACTGTCGGCGCTTAGAATCGGTGATATTACGACATTGTAAAGTGACATTAATCAAAAAATTAACTATAAAAAATATCGCAATATTTGCAAAATTTGTATCAAATTCAAAGCACAAAGATTATCCTAATAACTAAAGTTATGCTACTTTACAAATAGAGGAACAACTAAATTGCTTTGAATGTTAATTTCGCGTTAACTAAGTTCCGAGATGAGGGGCCACAGTCCAGCCTTGTATCAGATAAAATCGGTCGATTACCGTCACAAAAAAGGTTGGTAGTGCGGACGACCGTGCGCGACAAGAGAACGGACAGTCGTCCGCACTACCAACCCATCAGAACTCCCACAATCTACTAGACACGACATCATCATCGATCGCAATATTACCATTTGGCGATCGCCCGCACCAAACAAACGACATTGGCGCATAACTCTGTTCTACTTTTATTCAAAAATAGCCTATTTACCTACTGGTTCCTAGTAAGTACGACCGTCATTTATTAAATCCAATATGTGAGTTTATTCAGACAATCTCAAACTCCAGATTGTAATGCTTCACAAAATCAAAGCTGAAATGGTCAACCACATTAGTATCTCTCAACTCAAGATTGTAAAAATCCACAAAATCCGCCTCAACATAAGGCCCAGCGTGCCAAGTTCCCACCTCTAACTTAATAAAACAACTGCCAGGAATCCGAAAAGCAACAATATCCTCCAAACTCGGTTTATCGCTATTTCCAGGAGGCGCAACAGCCATCAACCAACTCTTCCCATCCAGAGAACCCAAACACTGAGTACATTCAACGTGCCGAGTAATTTTACCAAACTTGCGATCGTTCTCGTACAACCGCATAATGTAAAATTTAGGAATACCGTTTTGCAAACTTAATTGAGCATCCTCAGCATCAAAAGACTTACCATCAACACTCGCAAAAATAACTTGACCGTAACTCCGAAAATTTTCCGGTGTCACCCATTGCGCCAATAACCGCCTAGTCGAAATCAATACACTCATAAATCCCAACAGCCCCTCCCAGCATTCATCAAAAACATTCTAATACAGCAACCCTCTCTCTTCTCTGTGCCCTCAGCGTCCTCTGCGGTTAATAAAATAAAAAAAATCTAATTAGCTTTCTCGATCGTCTAAAATACCATTACAATAACGCATCAGCAGAATGCTCTCCCCTCTTCCTTAGCGCCCTTAGCGTCTTCGCGGTTCGTCAAAAAAAATATTAATTAAGTCCGATCGCCCAAAACACCCTTACAATCAAACTCAGCACACTGCTGCAAAAAACGAGCCGGAATATCAGGGCGAGCACCCCAATGCAAATGCAAATAAGAAGCGTGCACCTGACAAACCCCCCAACCTTCAGCAACCGCCTCAACTTCCCCCCGCTTCCCGTACCTCCAACTGTGATAAACTGGATTAGTCGGTTCAACAGTTAAATGCGATCGATGAAACTCATGACCCCAAACCGCATCAAAAGCATTTAACACCAAACTATCCCTCACCGCCACAGCCTCCCGGTATCCCAGCGTCAAACGCTTTCCCATCTCAGCAGCAGTTTTCAAAACACCCACCCCTTGCCAAGAATTGCCATCGAAGCCTACAATAGAATCGCACAAGTACATCAAACCGCCGCACTCCGCATAAGTCGGCATTCCCGAAAAAATCGCACTTCTGACAGCATCCCGAATTAAAACATTATTGCTCAATTTCTCAGCAAAAACTTCGGGAAAACCGCCGCCCAAATACAACCCTTGCACATTGTCAGGAAAAACAGCATCATCAAGCGGGCTCCAAAATACTAACTCTGCACCCAACTCTTCCAACAAATCAAGATTGTCCTGATAGTAAAAATTAAAAGCCCGATCGCGCGCAACTGCAATCCTCACCCCAAATTGTTTTCCCAAAGAGTTGACAACATCATCTTTTTGAGTTATAATTCCCGAAGGGAGACTGTATCTGCCCGAAAGTTGCTCAGACCCCTCACCCCCCTCATTTCGAGTCGCAGCCAACAAAGGCAAAAGTTGATCCCAGTCAAAACTAACAGCAGCCAAATCGGCCAACTTATCGATCGCAGCATGAAGATTCGGCAACTCCTCAGCAGGAATCAGGCCCAAATGTCGATCGGGAATAGTAACAGCCTCATCCCTACGCAAAACGCCCAAGATAGGTAAATTGAGCGGTTTTAGAGCATCAGTAAGCAGTTCCAAATGTCGATCGCTAGCCACCCGATTCAACACCAAACCAGCGAAATTAAGATTTGGGTTAAAAGAACGAAAACCGTGGGCGATCGCAGCCACAGAACCAGAAAGCCGGCTGCAATCTATCACAAACAATACCGGCAAATTCAGCAAACAAGCAACATGAGCCGTAGAAGCAAAAGCAACAGAATAATCTAATTCTTCTTTCCCCACCTTCAAGCCATCCGCTACATCCGCTACAAAATCCGTTGCCGAACTTCTTTCTTCCTTCTTCTGAGAAACTCCATCAAATAGCCCCATTACCCCTTCAACTAAGGCATAATCGACATCTTGAATATGACGCTCAAAACACTGTTTTACATAAGATTCAGACGTTAATACCGGGTCTAAATTCCGACAGGGGCGACCGGTGACAAAAGCATGAAACATCGGATCGATGTAGTCCGGGCCTACCTTAAAAGATTGCACGTTCAAGCCGCGGCGGATTAAATAAGCTAAAAGTGCGATCGTTACAGTAGTCTTTCCCGCACCGCTGCGTTCGCCAGCAATTACTAAAGTCATTAGTTATTAGTTATTGGTTATTAGTTATTGGTTATTAGTTATTGGTTATTAGTTATTGGTTATTGGTTATTGGTTATTGGTTAGTGGTTATTGGTTATTGGTTAGTGGTTAGTGGTTATTGGTTAGTGGTTATTGGTTAGTGGTTAGTGGTTATTGGTTATTGGTTAGTGGTTATTGGTTAGTGGTTATTAGTTATTAGTCATTAGTCAGCAGTCATATCAAATCCGGTAACATCCCAATTGTAAAATCCAGTCATCAGTCATCAGTCAACAGTCAACAGTCAACAGTCAACAGTCAACAGTCAACAGTCAACAGTCAACAGTCAACAGTCAACAGTCAACAGTCATTAGATAGCAACGGCTCTCCTGAACTTTTGGTGATCGGTTAATCTAATGTTTGGTAATAGGTAATGAGTCCCGAATCGATCGCCAATTACCTTTTTCCCAATTACCAATTACCCCACAGCCAAATATACATTTCCCCCAAATATCCGAAAGAGCGATGGCAACTAACGACTTTGGGATTTGTCGCTACGTACAACTACTGACTGCTGACTAATAACTACTGACTACTGACTACTGACTACTGACTACTAACTACTAACTTCTTGACAACTTCAGCATCCCGGCCGTCACTGCCAAACTTTCTTCGTAAAGCACATCTCGGCCCCAACTCTGCAAGTGCTGGCCCAGCAACTGTTCTGTCACCTGATCGAACAGAGGAGTCACCTGGTTAAACCGATCGGTTTGAGCGCCACCCTTGGTTTCCATCCGCATACAGCCACCATCTTCCGAACACAGAACCGTACCGCAGTCAGCATTTTCGTTTGTAGAATTCAAACGCAGAGCAATCAAATCGCCCGCGACATCGCCCGAATCAGCAGTAGGAATAGCAGCCAATTCGGCTTCGATAACCCGTTCGTCCGGCCCCGCAAATTTAATTCGCTTGATGTGGTAATCGCCCTCTTCCTGTTTGAAAGCAACCGGACGCCACTGAAGCCGACTCGCCAGCCAGCCCAAATACATCAGCGCTTGAGTAGAATTGTCCTGTTCGTAATCGATCGTCACCCGATCGATCTCCCGAATCGCCGCGCGACGTTCCGGGGCGTCAAAAGCCTCAGCAGCCAACTCCTGCCACGCGGCCAGCCGACGCCAATTGAGATCCGCGATCGGAATTCCCTCTTCGATCAGGCTTTGCATCAACAGCAATTCGGCTTCACACTCGGCAAAGCTGCTAGAGTCAACAATCACAGAACTGCTAACTGCCGCCAGCCGCTGGAACAAACCTCGATCGGCATCGGGATTCGCCTTCCACCACAGCAGCGTCGGCAAATCAGGGATAGTCAGCGCCGTCACTATGCCGCTCACCCGTTCCAAAGCAGCTTCCGTACCCCTGAGCGTAATATACTCGCAGCAGATCAGATTGCCGCTCCCGCGCTTGTGCACCGGACAGTAAGCAGCCACTTGAGCCTGCACCCCCGTATCTTCCCCCGCCGTCGGGCACAGAGCAATAATCCGGCACGGATTGGCAGCCACAATCGCATCAGCCACGCCCGAACCCCCGGAACCCAAACCACTAGATCCCATCTCCTCGCCTTTTGAATTTTTGCGAGCCACTTCTTCCCGCAAAGTCGCCAGCAATTCAGCGTTACCTTTGCCTGTTCTCGGCAGCCCGTAAGCTTTTTGAGCCGCCCTGATGCTAGATGCCGTCATCGGCCCAGTAATACCGTCCACTGGCCCGTCATAAAACCCCAGATCCGCCAATAACTGCTGAGTTTCTTCCGGTTCGTAGACTATAAAGGTAAAAGTTGTTGCCCTACTAGCGATCGGAACATCGCCCTTTGAACCAGAGTCTCTGTAACTTTCCCAAATTTGACTCAATTCGGCCTCTATTTGGTCGATCGACACATCTTTAGGACTTTGCAGCGAAACCAGAGGTGGAGCTTTCATCGGTGTCATCGTCATAAATCTTCTCTCCTTTGTTTTTAGTTATTAGTCCTTAGTTATTAGTCATTAGTCATTAGGGAATTGGTCATTAGGGAATTGGTCATTAGAGAATTGGTCATTAGGGAATTGTTAGCTGTTGAGTGTTAACTGTTAACTGTTAACTGTTAACTGTTGACTACTGCCAACTGCCAACTGCCAACTGCCAACTGCCAACTGCCAACTGACAACTGACTCTTAAAGTCTGCGCCATTTGCGGCCATCTCTGTTAATTAGCAGTTCTGCTTCCGTCGGTTCCCAAGTACCCGCTTCGTATTTAGGAACCAAATCTTGGTCGTTGGACGATTCCCAAGCCATCAACGCCGGCGTTACCACCCGCCAAGCTTCTTCCACTTCATCAGAACGGGTAAACAAAGTTTGGTCGCCCAGCATACAATCAATTAACAGGCGATCGTAAGCATCCGAAGATGTCACGCCAAAGGAAGAACCGTAACTGAAATCCATATCCACTGTCCGCGTCCGCAAATCCGGCCCCGGCATTTTCGCCTCAAACCTCAGCGAAATTCCTTCATTCGGATGCACCCGCATCGTCAAAACGTTAGGAGTTGTTTGTTGGGCTGCGGACTGAAAAATTAACAGCGGCACTTCGCGGAACTGAATCGCAATTTCGCTAACTTTTTTCGGCAACCGTTTGCCGGTTCGCAGGTAAAAAGGCACTCCCTGCCAGCGCCAGTTATCAATCATAAATTTCATCGCCACAAAAGTTGGCGTCGTCGAGTTGGCTGCAACCCCCGGTTCATCGTGATACCCCGGCACCTGTTTGCCCTTCATCCAACCTGCGGAATATTGACCCCGAATCGCTGAGAAGTCCAAATTATTCAAATCTGCCAAGCGAGTTGCTTGCAGAACTTTCATCTTTTCGGTGCGGATGCTGTCAGCGTCGAGCGAGTTCGGCGGTTCCATCGCCGTCAGACAGAAAATCTGCATCAAGTGGTTTTGCAGCATATCCCGCAGAGCCCCAGAGGATTCGTAGTAACCGGCCCGGTCTTCTACGCCTACTGTTTCTGCAACTGTAATTTGTACGTGATCGACAAATTGTCGGTTCCACAGGGGTTCAAAAATCGCGTTAGCAAACCGGAACACCATTAAATTCTGAACAGTTTCTTTACCCAAATAGTGGTCGATCCGGTAAACTTGCTGTTCTTGGCAAACCTGCTGCACGACTCGGTTGAGAGCTTTTGCCGAACTCAAGTCGCGGCCGAAGGGTTTTTCAATTACCAAGCGGTGTTTTACTGGGTCAACCAGCATTTGAGCCGCGCCCAGTTGCCTAATTGCTTCTGGGAAAAAATTCGGGGAAACTGACAGATAAAATATGTGATTGCCGCGGGTTCTCCTTTCTTCGTCGAGTTCGGCTAAGAAAGTTTTGAGTTTTTGATAGCTTTCGGGGTTGTCAATGTCACCCGGACAGTAGTACAAACCTTTAGCGAAATCTTGCCACGATTCCTCATTGGCAATACCGCCGCCAAATTCTTCGATGCCCTCGCGCATTTGCTCTCGGAAGTAATCGTGACTCCAAGGGCGGCGGGCCACACCTACGACGGTAGTTTCCGGTGGCAAACGCCGATCGCGCTTCATCTGATAAATTGCTGGTACCAGTTTGCGCTGGGTGAGATCCCCAGAAGCTCCGAAGATGACCAGAATTTGTGGTTCCGGCACCCGTTCCTTTCGCAAACCGACCCGCAGCGGGTTTTCAAGTAGCGTTACCATTTTTTATTTTGCTCCTTCTAAAGCTGTGAGTCTGGCTAATACAGCTTGATAGTTTTTTGTCATTTCCGCTAGTTGCTGAGTGAGGGAATTAATTTGCCCTTCATATTCGGCTTTGATTTCAGCCCTGATTTCCTCCCTGAGTTCAGCCCTAACTTCCTCTCTAATTTTTATTCTCTCAACGGCCAGACGGATTTCCCAATCTTTATCCCGCTGCCGCAGTTCAGCTTTCAACTGCCTGTTTTCGGCTCGAAGTTGCTCCAATTCCAACGCCACAGATGCAGCACGGCGATCCCTCTCTCTGTTTTGCTCTCGGATTTGCTCTCTAAGGCGCTGATTGTCCGATCGCAATTTCTCTATCTCTGAATCACCATCTTTATGAGTTCTCCCACTTCCTAGTGATGGAAATCGCTGTTCAACCAAGCGCTGAACTGCTGCACCAGTAGGCATACCATTGGGCGATGACTCCAACGCCTCTTGCCAAATTTCGAGTTGTAGCTCTGGCGGAAGTCCTGCTAAAGGACGGACTTGATTTTCCTTTGTAGGAATTTTGTGTCCAATTGGACACAAATTATCCATTACTTTGGCGGCGTCAATAAATCGATAAGCTGTCCGCCTTGCTATACCCCACTTCTGTTGGCAATAAGCCTCAAAACTTTTATGGGTTTCCCGGTACAGTTTTTGTTCGCGAATCTCATCAAGGGCTTTTCCGACTTCGTAAAATGTCTGAAGTCCATGTTCCACAATTGATTCGAGTTCTTGAAGCCTCCTTTGTTCAGCGACATCAAGTTGGGCGGTGGCATACTCGCTCTCTATTAGAGTATTGGTAATCTGCATAGTAGTGCCTCAGCGGTGGGAGATGGAGAATTCGATTTGGAGTTCTGGCGAGATTCCTGCTAGAGGACAGACTAGATTTTTTTTTCTAGGAATTTTGTGTCCAATTGGACACAAAATTCCTAGAGAGGATTTAAAAATCAGCATTTAGGAACCAAAACAATTATCTATTCCGACTCCTCAATGCTTCTGCCTTTCAGGATACAGATATCTGCCTAAGCGACGGGTGCGAGCTTCTGCACTTTCTCTTCCAAGGAATCCATTAGGGATTGGAACGGGCTGACGAATTTCTCAATCCCCTCCAAGAGCAAGTCTGCCATCACTTTGTCCAAGTTGATGTCGATGTCGGGATCTTTGAGACTTTCGATCAGGGTGTAAGCTTCTGCAACATTGTTCTCAATCCGGGGTGCGACATCGCAGTGGTCGAAACAAGCTTCAACGGTGTTCGGCGGCAAAGTGTTAACGGTGTCTGGGCCGATCAGTTCATCGACGTACATGACATCGCTGTAGTTGGGATTTTTGGTGCTGGTGGAAGCCCACAGCAAGCGCTGCACTTTCGCTCCTTTGGCTGCTAAAGCTTGCCAGCGATCGCTCGCTACGATCTCTTTATACTTCTGGTAAGCTACTTTGGCGTTGGCGATCGCAACTTTCCCCTTCACCGCTTCCAGTTTAGCTTTTGTGGAAATATCTGTGACATTTTTAAGTTTCTCGTCAATCTTGCCGTCGATATTGATGTCGATCCGGCTCAAGAAGAAACTCGCAACCGAAGCAACATTGCTGACATCCAAACCTTTAGCCGCCCGCGCTTCCAAACCGCGAATGTAAGCCCAGAAGGTTTCGACGTAGCTGTCAACCGAGAACAGCAAAGTCACGTTAACGTTAATTCCTTCGCTGATGACTCGCTCGACTGCCGGCAACCCTTCAGCGGTTCCGGGAATCTTAATCATCACGTTTTGTTTGCCGAGGGCTTTGTAATAGCGCATGGCTTCGCTAATCGTGCTTTCTGTATCGTTGGCGATCGTCGGAGGCACTTCGATACTGATGTAACCGTCCAAACCCTTCGACTCTGCGTAAACCGGGGCAAAGATGTCGCAAGCGTTGCGGATATCTTCAAACACCAGAGATTCGTAAATCTCCATGACAGATTTGCCCGCCCGGATGCCCGCTTCGATATCCGCGTCGTAAATCACATTACCCGCGATCGCTTTCTCGAAAATCGCCGGATTAGATGTAATCCCGCGCAGTCCCCGACTTTCAATCATCTGTTTGAGTTCGCCGGACTCGATCAGATCGCGAGTCAAATTGTCCATCCAGATACTTTGGCCAATGTCTTTGATTTCTAACAGGTGATTCGTTGTTGTTTCCGTCATTACTGTAACTCCTACAATTTGATATTTGATAATTGGGAATTAGAAATTGGAAATTGAGAATTGGCAATTGGAAATTGAGAATTGGCAACTGGGAATTAAAACATTCTTGCTTCCTTCCCGGCGTTACATCGGTTACCTCCGTTACACAATCCGTTGCCGAACGTCCTTCACTCTTGGACTGTTCTAGGATTGCGCGATCGATCTTGAATAAAAGACTCCACCATCGCTACATTTTCTTTACTGCCGATTATCAAGGGCGATCGCTCGTGCAGTTTGGTCGGCACTACGTCTAAGATGTCTTGAATGCCCGTACTGGCACGCCCGCCGGCTTGCTCCATCAAAAACGCCAAAGGAGCCGATTCGTAGAGCAAACGCAATTTGCCCTCCGGTTGTTTGACCGTTCCGGGGTACAAAAACACGCCGCCTTGAAATAAAATCCGGTGGAAATCTCCCACCAAAGCCCCGCCGTACCGGGCGGTGTAGCCTTCGCTGCGGTGTACGTAGCGAATGTAGTCCCTCAAAGATTCCTCCCACTGCCAGAAGTTACCTTCATTAACGCTGTAAATCGGGCCGCTGTCTGGCACCTGAATGTTTTCGGTTGCTAGAATAAACTCGCCCAAACTGGGATCGAGGGTAAAGGAATGAACGCCTTGCCCGATCGAATAAACCAGCATGGTACTCGGGCCGTAGAGCACGTAGCCCGCGGCGATTTGTTTGTGTCCGTGTTGCAGCAAGTCTGAGGCCGATCCGTCTGCATCATCTCCCTCTTGCTTGCGGATGCTGAATATGGAACCGACATTGAGATTGGTGTCAAGATTGGAAGAACCGTCTATGGGGTCGTAGAGCAGACTGTAGCGCCCGATCGGACAATTTTCGGGAATGTAATAGGGTTTTTCCATTTCCTCCGAAGCCAAGCGGCAGACCAGTCCGCTTTGCTGGAATACCGAGATAAACACTTCATTGGCATAGATATCCATCTTTTTGACGGATTCTCCCTGCACGTTCACAGCCCCTGTAAACCCTAAAGCATCTTCCATTAATCCGGCTCTGCTGAGCCGCCTCGCGATCAGCTTGGCAGCGAGCCCGATGCGATTCATCAGCGCGCTGAGATCCTGAGCATCTGCTGAAAAGCTGTGGAGTTGCTGGAGTACGTGACGAGATAGAGTCGTGCAATCGCGGTCTAAGGCTTGCACCTGATCGATCGGGCCCAGGCGGGTTTCTCCTGTCGGCGCTTGTACCATGATTTCGATAACCTCCCTGTCTTGCGGCTCTGGATTTGGGTTCGATGGAGTGCTTGACACTTGCTCCTGAATCGGCTATTAGACCGATCGTCCCCTAACTTCTATCTTAGGGAGGGTTTTGCGAAAGGGCGTCGAACTTTAGGTGAATTTTAGATCCCCATCGAAAATTGAGGAGTTCGATCGACTGTTGAGTCGGGAATTGTATCCAAAATCACTAAATTTTTTGAGGAACCGCAGAGGAAGTCCGAGGGAAGAAGGTTTTAACTTTGTGGAAGCGATACCATTCAATCTTTAAATCGCGACCTATAGCTATCGAACAGTTCATCGATTTTCTGGGGGTCAGAGACCAGCGTCCCCCGCTCATCCCGGAACGTGCGATCGCGATCGCCCTTGAAAGAAAGCCAGTTGAAACTTGTTGTTACAGCAAATTTCAGATCGGAGATGAGGATTTTTGCATGGGTATCTCCAAGGCGTTTGAGCCGGAAATTATCTTTATACTGACTCGCTAATTTTTGAATATTCTTCTCAGCTTGGATGTCAGGTTGGTACTTTTTATCATCGTTCTCTCCCAAACCGTACCCAATGAAAACTTGTACTCCCCGTTTGAGAAGATTTTCAAACTGTTGAATAAATCGTTTATCCACAGAACTGGCCCGAATCCAAGGAGAGATAATCATCAAACGTTCTTGGCTATCTTGAAGAGCCTGTTCTAGGAGTGGGCGGTGTTCGTACATCTCTAGCCAACGCATAGGAACCGCCGCTAAGAGAGAATCTAGTTTGACTTGGAGTTTCTCTATTTGTTGTTGTGCCTCTTGAAGTTGTTGCTCAAGAAGGAGTTTTTCTTCCTTATCTTCAGTTCGTTCGAGAGTGTTTCGAGTTATTTCTATTTGTGCTTCTATCTGAGCTTGAGCAGCAGAAACTTCTTCCTTAAGAGCCTCAACTTGTTGTAAAGGAGCTTGAGCAACAAATTCATGCCCTAAAACTTCTGCGGCTAACTTTTGGGGTGCGCTTTCCCTCAATGCCTCTAGTAAGCGAAGTTTCTTGACCCCCTTAGCACGAGCAAATGCAGCTTCATGTTCATTAGAAAGGACAGCATCGATAGCAAAGGCAACCTGAACATCATCACTGTCCTTTGCCTTATAGATTAGTATTAAGGCAGGTTGAAAAAACCTCTGCCTGCGCTCAATAGCTTTCAAGGCTAGCAAGTCTCGATATTGCTTGACTTTGGCTTTGCTTTCCCCCTCAATCTGACGAATAATTGCGTCCACATCTTTGAGTTTGAGGTCGGACAATTCTGGAGGTTTTTTCGGAAAGGGTTCAATTTCTATAATATCCTTGTTGCGCAAGTCTTTTGGCTTGAGCAAACGTGACTCCAATTGCCCGTAATAGCGAGGATATCGTAAAAGCCCATCAAAGTTGATATCAAATGTTCGCTCTTCTGGAACAATAATTTTGGCATCGCGGAGCGTTCCTTCACCTTTCTTAGTCAACTTCCAAACTTGCATCAGAGAGTCATCAGGGGCTATGAGGTCAATATCCTCACTCATTCTTAAATTGATCATGGAATCCCTGATGATAGGCGGTTCGAGACCGAGAAACCCACCAATATCCTCTTCAGAGGATAGACCAACGTTAATAGCTTTCAAGACATATTCTTCTATGGGGGGAATCGGTTTACGGAGTTGGGTTAGAACTTGAACCGTGATTTTATAAACAGGCAAACCGACTTCTCTACAACTAACCAGGTCAAAGCCTGTACGATTGTCGTAGCGACGTAGTTCTTCTGGAGTAAGAGAAGCTGATTCTTCTGAACTCATAATTTAGCCTCCTTTAGGGCGCAATTTTCAGGGTGACGTTCAACGTAATCCAAAACTCGGTGTAATGGGTTGTCACTTGAGTTTCGACAGAAGTGGTGATCTCCCACGATTACTAAGCCAACTTTACCTCTGGATAAAGCCACATTCAGTCGTTCTGCATCGCGTAGGAAACCCACTTTACCTTCTTTGTTAGAACGAGTCACAGAGTACACTGCAATATCGGCTTCGCGTCCTTGGAAGGCATCCACTGTATTACACTCAACTGTTAATGCTTGCCAATTGTTTACTTCTGAGTCAAGGTTACGATTAAGTATTTTGAGCTGTGCTGCATACCCAGTCAAAACAGCGACACTGTATTTTTTCTGCGCCTTTACTGCCGTCTGGTTTAGCTGTTCGAGAAGCAGAACTATGACATTGACCTCACAAATGTTGTGAAAGCTAGAATTGGCAGACTGTTCGCTACTATTCGGAAGTTTCGTTGTTGTTAACCAAGTCACAGGTTGTGGTAAAACAGTGCGAAGGTGCCGATCTAAGTCAGTCCTGGCACTTTTTAGCTGACCATCATAGAAGCACTCACTGACCAGATTGCCGATTGGTGCTACCATCCTATGTTGGATTGTTAACATCTTGCGACACCCATCTGGGAGTGTTCTAAGCAGTCGGTCGAATAAGGTTTCTCGAATATCATCCTGAGTGAGTTCGTATTTTTCCAAAAAGTCAGAATCTCTACTGGCTTCATCTCGAAATGGTGGGAGTTGTTTAGGGTCGCCAACGAGTATCCAGCGATGCGATCGCGCCATTGGAACTAATACTTCTGTCGCCGTAGCTTTTGAAGCCTCATCAACAATGCACAGGTCAAATTCTATGTCTTGAATATCTCTAGGAATTCCGATACAGGTTCCGGCTACTACTTGCGATCGCTTAATTAGAGGTGCATTGAATTTCTCATTTCGACCAAACCGATCGAACCACTCCGTCTGGATACTCAGCAATTGTTGAAGCATTTTTACATCTGGATTGTTTTTCTCAATTAGTATGCTGATATAACCACCTATATCTTCCGACGATAAGCCCAAAAGTTCTTCTGTATCAATTCTACTTAATTGTTCTAGACGTTTTGCAGTTTTCTTCTGCTCATCACGCGCTTCTTTTGACTGCTGACGCAGACTGACAATTTCAGCTTCAATACTTTGGACTTCCTCTAACCTCTCCTTGGGTATGTGAGCTTTTGCTAATGATTCTGGGTTTTCTGGGTCGTAATTGATAGCTAAAATTTCGTCTAAGTCCTGTTTCCAAATAGCAATCTCTGTTCTCAAGCCTTCGTTCTTTGCGACTAGAGTCCCCAATTCTTGAAACATTGTTGCCATTTCACTGTCCTTGTGAGACATACCTCGCTGTGCTGACCAATCAGCAATAAACTTTTGCCCCTTGGCGATCGCACCATCTCGCCACTGTTCCATCTGTTCTTCGAGTAAGAGTGAGTGAACATTCTCTGATACCCTTTCATGGTTGCCAAGTCGCACCAACTTCAAGTTAGGATTTTTAGCTTGAATCCGTTCTAGGGCGTTATCTAGCGCAACATGAGTTTGTGAACTGAGCAAAATTCGAGCATCAGGATTAGCTTTAAGAGTTTGCAGAACAACTTCTGTAATAAATGTTGTCTTTCCTGTACCTGGTGGACCTTGGACAATTAGAAAATCTTCTGTTGCGAGTGCAGCTTTAACAACTTCCTGCTGTGATTCATTGAGAGGTTGAACAAACTGGACATCCACATCTAGTTTAGGAGTACGGACTTCTTCAGGATTGACGAGTAAATGGCGAAGGTCTAAGCGTACTGCACAGTCAAATCGAACGGCATCGAGGGCAGTTTTTTGTCGATTTAAGGCAACTTCAGCCGCACGGGTATCAAAGCGTAGCTCACCCAAATGTGGGAGTTGGTCTGGTTCTCCATATTTAACATAAAGAGTCAATCTGTCACTGATGACCTGCTCAACATCTCCCCCCAAGATGCTAAATCCTTTTGAGTTTGTCACATGGCGGGGTTGTCCAGCTATGTCATTTTCTGGAAGTTCTGATAGTTCAAAGATAACGCGGTTTCCCTCACGAGTAACGCTTGTGTATTTAATCGGTTTCTCTCGGTTTTTTTCCCAATCTGTCTTGGCTCTGAGAATATCCCACCAAACTCGGAATAAGCGTTGTTTTTCTTCTTCTGCTCTTGTCTGTCGCAGGTTTGCCTCAAGTTCTCCTACTGCCAGTTGAAGTTCCCTAATAACTTCCTCTGCTTCCCATCTAACCAGAGGATTACCAAATTTGAATTCGTAGGGGGGAAGCCACGCACGTTCTCGATTCTGTTCTAGTATTGCACTAGAAAAATCCTGGGCGTTGATAATGACTAGGCGATCTCGATCAACTGCTACATGGTACCTGTAGGAAAACCCAAAAATAGAGTAATGACCTTCAGAGGATTCGTCAGCCGGATTGGCTGCATTGGATTTCTTTAAAGGTGAGATTCCACATCCACTATTCAAATCCTCTAGGAGAATCTTTTGAATTTCATCTTGAGGCGCATCAAGTACAGTCCCAAGATTTTTCAAAGCCGTATGAGTAAGTTTCAGGTAGCAATCGCGTTTCTTGCCTGTCGGTATTTGCGATCGCTTCCCTTGAATAGCATTAAGTTCAGCTAGCAGTACCTCTGCATTAGGTTGACGTTCTGCGGGGTCGAGGGAAACAGCACGCTCGATTATTTCAAGGATTTCAGGTGGTGCATTAAACGCTTTCAGTGCGCTGGGGATATCATTATGTTCTGTGAGTTCAATATTGGTCAGACATTTCAAAACCAATACACCAAAACTGAAAATATCGCGGGTGTAGGTATAGGAACCATCGTCGGTTTCTGGCGGAGTGAATGTACGCGATACAAAGTCTTTGAGAGTAATGCTTGGTTGCAAATAGCCCTTAAGCTTGGATATGCCAAAGTCAGCAAGTTTGAGTTTACCGTCACTCCCCACTAAAATGTTGCTGGGCTTGATATCCCGATGTATTATTCTGCGACTATGAGAAAAAGCCAGAGCCTCCAACATTGGTAACGCTACCGCTTTCCAAAATGAGTCCCAACCGTCGGGAGGAGATTCTTTCAGAAGAGTTGCCAAATCCTTGTCCATCCACTCCAAGACAAGAAAATAGTTACCCGTAGTTTCATCCTTACCAGAATCTAGAAGTTCCATGATTCCAGGATGCTTTAACTCTTCGAGGGCTTGGGTTTCACGTCTGAAAGACTCGGCTAGAATATCTGCTTCAATCTGCCCGTGTTTGAATTCTTTTACTGCAACCAGCCGTTCTTCCCGATCGTAATCTCTTGCGCGGTAAACATCTGCCATTCCACCCGATCGCGGGTTGGGGGATATAGCATAGCGATCGTTGATCAAGCGAAGTGGCATAACTTGCTACCCATAAAAGATTTCTGTTCTTTTTGTAACACAGATCCCATGAAACAGGCTTTTCAGCGGTTTATAGACTGTCAATCATAGGTAGTCTTAATATTTTTAGATGATGGCAAATTTTTAAGATGCGTTTGCCCTCTCGGGTACGCACCTTACCACTAATTAAACGGAGACTTGTGCACCTTGAGTATCGAGGTCGATCGCCCTTACATCAGCCTTCACCCCAAATTCCATCCAAGCAGCCGCCATTTCCCTCACAACCGCACCAGCATTAGTAGCATCTGTTAAAGCCAAAAGCGTCGGCCCCGCACCGCTAATTACCATTCCACAGGCCCCTGCATTCAGGGCAGCTTGTTGCACCGCTTCATATCCCTTAATCAGAGATTGCCGGTAAGGCTGGTGAATTTTGTCTTGGAGGGCGCACTGCAGCCAGTTTTCATTGCCCGTTTCCAAAGCCCGCAACAGCAAACCGAGGTGTGCGGCATTAAAAATCGCGTCAGCCCTGCTGTAATCTGCGGGCAAAACTCGGCGCGCTTCGGCTGTAGAAAGTTCAAAATCGGGGATGGCGACCACCGGCACAATATTCGGATGCCAGGGAATATCGCAAATCTCCCAGGAACCCCCCCCCTGCCCCCCCTTGCTAAGGGGGGGTGATGGTAGAATTTCCGCATCTAAGGGTGATTGTTCTCTTAGCCCCGCTTCACCGAGGGGGAATTCTTCTCTTAGCCCCCCCTTACTAAGGGGGGGTTGGGGGGGTGCATTGCTAGCAGCGAGGCGACATCCTCCTAGTAAAGCGGGGACAACGTTGTCGGGATGTCCTTCAAGTTCGATCGCCAACTGCATCACTTCCACCTGACTCAAAGGCGCATCGGCTAATTCATTTGCACCGACTAACCCGCCGACAATAGCTGTAGCGGAACTTCCCAAGCCTCTAGCCAGCGGCACTTGCATATCTATATGTATCGCTACAGGCGGCGGCGATTGTTCGAGGCGATCGTATAACTTGAGAAAAGCTTGATAAGCCAGATTGCTTTCGTCTGTCTTGACTTTTGCGGCTTCTTGGCCCGTAACTGTAATTTTTAGTTTCTCGGTTGCTGAGGGTTCGAGTCGGGAGAATTGGAAGCGGTTGTAGAGGCTTAAAGCAGCGCCGATGCAGTCGAATCCTGGGCCTAGGTTGGCGGTTGTGGCGGGTACGGTAACGGTGATAGTGGAAGTTACGGACATTTTTTGAGTAATGGATTTGGAGTGTTTAACCGCAGATGAAGGCGGATGAGCGCGGATGAACGCAGATGGAATAATACTATACTATGTTTTTGGAAGAACTCTATCTTTGCAGTATTTTAAGATGTTTGATAGCATCTTGATAATCGTTGGTATTGCCGGATTTTTGATAAATATCGGCGGCTTTTTGATAATCGCCGATCGCCCCCGGTTTGTCTTCTAAGAACTCGCGGACTCGGGCGCGGTTGTAGTAGGCGTCGCCGTAGTTGGGGTTGATTTCAATTGCGCGATCGAAGTCGGCTTTTGCTGCTGGATAGTCTTTGAGGTTGCGGCCGTGAATGATGCCGCGTTTGTTGTAGGCTTGGGCGTAGTTGGGATTGAGGCGAATGGCTGCGGTGTAATCTGCGATCGCCCCTGGGATGTCTCCCGCTTCTGATTTGGCTAAACCGCTGTTGAATAGGTCTTCTGCTGTATTTTGAACGATTAGTATTGGTGAGGGTTTGATAGAAATGGCAGGAGATATGCCACCAAAAACTGTCACAAATCCCCAAAGGGCGATCGCCCTGTAAAAGTATTTCATAATTTTAAGCAAAAATCTGAGCGACAGAACAACTAAAACCGGGTAACAAAGGCGATGTCAATTCATCATTCCTCAACAGTGTAGCAACAAGCCTTAAACTTGCTTGTTCCCTGCGATAAACCTCAATTTGTTGCAACCGCCAATTCGCAATCCAGTATTCCTGTACTCCCCGCACTGAATAAAGTCTGACTTTCAAATCTCTATCCCGTCTTTCATTGTCTGTACCAGCAGATAATACTTCAACAACTAACTCGGGGGCGGCGGTTAAATGTCCGGCTTCGTCTAGCAAGATAGCCAAGCGTTCGTTGCTAGCCCAAACTACATCGGGGATGACGTTATCGGCATCAGTGAAAATCAGACCTGGATTGATGGCGGCTCTTCCCAAACCAGTCGATCGCGACCAGGTTTTCAACTCTAGGTAAAAGTTACCACAAGCTTCTTGATGCCCCCAATGCGGTGCTCTAGTCACAAATAACTCTCCATCAATAAGTTCGTAACGATCGCCGTTATCGGGCAATAGTTCCAAATCAGCGGTAGTCCAGCGTACTTTATCAGATGTTGTCTGGCTCATACAAGCACTCTATAATAGGTGGTACAAACATTATAAACCGGTTCGTAGTAAGGACTTCAGTCCTCTCTGCGACTTTTAGTCAATTAGGACTAAAGTCCTTACTACAAACTATGGGGTCGATCGCAATTAACCGCACATTACACTACTTAAGAACAGTTTTAGAAGCAATCCGAGTTTTCTTGCGATCGGCCTCACTCAAATCTTCACCAGACTGCAAGCGAGTAGCAGAAGTTTGCAGCACTGTGGCCGCACTTTTATCGCCCATTTGCAGAGCAGTTTTAGCCGCCGTTTGTAGCATCGTGGCGGCACCCGCGCGATCGCCCTGTTGTAATCTAGTTTCGGCGAGTTGAGTTTGGCGGTACTTAGCCAAAGCTAAAATATGCTGCTGCACCATCGGGTTAAGTGCCGGTTGATAAACTTTTAGGACATTAGCAGAAACTGCAACGGGATCGGAAAGCAAACCTTCACCGACAGTCGGATCGTCGTAGCGAATTTGTAATTGCCCGATCGCCTGTTTGCCTTCAGGTAACTGTCCAATATAAATATTAGCCAAAACTACTCGCTCTACATCCTTCATTAAATCTCCCAGGCGCACCATAAAGCGATCGCCCTCTTGCTGTACCGGTAATTCGATCGTATCAGGAGCAACTTGGGCGATCGGTTTAAGTTCGGCTAACCGCACTTTTGGCATCAGCGAAAATAGCAAATAAGCATTAGTCAAACCTACACCTTGGATGCGAGTAAATAATTTTCCAAACTCATCAACCGCATCTTCGGGCCGCTGAATGTGAGCCAGAGCACCGCCGCCAGCATCAGCAATCTTTTCCAAAATATCCTGATTCCAGTTATCGCCAAAGCCCAGAGAACTTAAAGTCATGTTGTACTCCGCTGCCAGTTTTGCCAGCTTCAAACAGCGGCTGTCGTCGCCGTGTTCGTTTTCGCCGTCAGTAAGTAGAAATGCCTGAGATATAGCTTCTTTTTTGCCTTTCCCCAACTCTTCAATACCTAACTTAATGCCCTCATCAATTGCTGTGCCGCCCGCCGGTCGCAATCTCTCAATTTGGCGTTTAATGCTAGCCGAGTCTTCCACAACTTGGTTGGGGACGAGGACTTTGGCTTTGTGATCGAAAGCCACCGCACAAAAGCGATCCCCGGGCTTCAACCTGTCGAGCAACTGTCCGGCGGCTTGTTTGACGGTTTCCAAGGGCCGTCCGCCCATCGAGCCGCTGTGGTCGAGAATCAGGCACAGATTTAAGGGTACGCTGGAGTCGATCGAACTTGCCGTCGCAGACACTGAAATCGCTAGCTGGCGCTGGGTTGAGGGCGCGATCGCGTCAAGGTTGGGGTCGTTTAAGACCGGGAGCAAACTAACTTTCATGCGGGATACCTAAAGATTGCGTTACTATTTCTTTAAGAATAGCTCCATCAGTTCAGGCAACATTTCGGTTTATGAACACACCAATTAAAGCTGTGCAATCGCAATACTACGGGGAAGGCAACTCTCGGACGCCACCACCCGATTTGCCATCCCTGTTGCTGAAGGAGCGGATCGTTTATCTCGGTATGCCTCTGGTGCCTGCGGTAACAGAACTGATTATTGCTGAACTGTTGTTCTTGCAGTACGAAGACCCGGATAAGCCGATCAAAATCTATATCAACTCAACAGGCACTTCTGGTTACAGCGGGGAACCCGTCGGCTTTGAAACCGAAGCCTTCGCTATCTGCGACACGATCAGGTACATTAAGCCGCCCGTGCACACTATTTGCCTCGGTTCGGCAATGGGCATGGCTGCGATGCTGCTAGCGGCCGGTACAAAGGGCTTTCGGGCTAGTTTGCCGCACGCTTCGATCGTGTTGCACCAACCCAAGGCTTACACGCGGGGTCAAGCCAGCGACATTCAAATTCGGGCGAAGGAAGTGCTGGCAAATAAGGCGACGATGCTCGATATTTTTGCAAGCTGTACTGGCCAACCGATCGAAAAGATTACTAAAGATATGGATAGGTTGCTGTACATGACGCCCCAGGAAGCTAAAGAATACGGTTTGATCGATCGCGTTCTAGAAAGTTCGGAAGAATTGGCTAAACCACTGCCGGCTGGAGTCATCTAATTTGGTTATTAGTTATTGGTTATTAGTTATTGGTTATTAGTTATTGGTTATTGGTTATTGGTTATTGGTTATTGGTTGTTATCACCAAAAACTCGAAAGTAACTAATAACAAGTAACTAATAACAAGTAACTAACAACAAGTAACTAATAACAAATAATCCATTCCAAATCCCCGATTACCAATTACCAACTAAAAGGAGTTCCGAATTATGCCTATAGGTGTGCCAAAAGTCCCCTACAAAATGCCTGGTGGTTATGATACTCAGTGGATTAATATCTACGATCGTCTTTACCGGGAACGGATTATTTTCTTAGGTAAAGATATTGACGATGAAATTGCCAATCAAATCATCGCCGTGATGCTGTATCTGGATTCGGAAGATTCGGGTAAGGATATCATTTTGTACATCAATTCCCCCGGCGGGATGGTGTCGGCAGGCATGGCTATTTTTGATACCATGCAGCACATTAAATCGGACGTGGTGACGATTTGTGTGGGCTTGGCTGCTTCGATGGGTTCTTTCCTGCTGGCTGCGGGTACGAAGGGGAAACGGTTGGCTTTGCCTCACTCGCGGATTATGATTCACCAACCTTCTGGGGGCACGCGGGGACAAGCAACGGACATTCAGATTGAGGCGAAGGAGATTCTGCGCTTGCGCCACCAACTCAACGGTATTTATGCTAAAAATACCGGACAGCCGATCGAGAAAATCGAGAAAGACATGGATCGCGACTATTTCATGTCCGCTGAGGAAGCCAAGGAATACGGCTTGATTGACAGAGTAGTCGAAGATCGTCCGTAAGTTGTTTTTTCGATTCAGTAGTGCGGGGAAACCTCGCATTACGACCTAGTTAGCAGTAAAATATGGCAGAATCTTTACATTTAAGGATTCTGCCATATTTAATGGTATTATAAAACTTGATTCATGCTAAATGGATATTGCAGATTATTACCGACAGTTAGGACTCAGATCTGGTGCGAGTTTATCGCAAGTTAAGAGTTCTTATCGAAAGTTAGCCAGACAGTATCACCCGGATGTGAATCCGGGAAACGAACAGGCTAAGAATAAGTTTATTGCTATTACTGAGGCTTATAAGTTCCTGGTAAATATAGCCCCCGCCGATGTTGCGGAGTCAACAACTGCTAGTTCAACAGTACCGCCTACTTCGACACCGCCCGCTGCAGCGGTGAAAGATCGATCGCAGACAGTTAAGGTGACTCGGAAACAGCAACCGACTCCAGATAGCCCGGATCTGTCGGCGGCGGAACAAAAGTTAAAGCAAGATGCTTATTTTCAGTTGCAGCAGTTGCTGAAATATCAGAGGTTCCCGCGGGCGATCGCCCTGATTGAAGGTTTGGCGCAGCGGGTGCCCGAAGATCGGGAAGTGCGACAGTGGCAGGCGATCGCCTATCAGCGCTGGGGAAGGCATTTGATCGGGGAAAAGCAGGTTGATAAGGCGAGAATTTATTTGAAAAAAGCTGTAAAAACTGACCCTCACAATCGGGCTTTGTGGGCGGAAGTTGAGCGAGATTTTCGCAAGTTGGAACAGATTTATTGATTGGGGAATCGGGAACCGGGAATCGGGAATCGGGAATTATTACTTTGGTTCTGTGGAGGTCATCAAAAACTCTATATTTTTGAGTTTTTCTAAAATAGCTTGGGTATTTTCCGGTCGGTTTTCTGGTAGCGGTTCCATCAATTCGTCGATCGAGTCTAGGAAGGACTGGTCAACATCTACGGCCTGGTTTTTCCAATTGATTTTACCAGTTTTTTGATTGACGGGAAAGTCGATCGGGTTTAAACCTGTTAATAAATGTACAAAAGTACGCCCTAGGGCAAAAAAGTCCGATCGCACTTCTAGTTTTCCGGCAATTTGTTCGGGCGCGGAGTACCCAGCAGAACCGATGGGTGCGGTATCTGTGCCTGCTTCGGTGGCGCAGCCGAAGTCAATTAATCTCAATTTCCCATCGGGTTCTAGCATCAGGTTGGATGGCTTAATATCCCGATGTACGAGATGATATTTGTGGATTTTTTGCAAAATATGGAGCAATTGTTGCAGCCAATTAACGGCGAGTGTTTGAGAAACCTGTTGGTTTTTAGTTAAGAATTCTGTCAAGTTTATTCCGTCTATTTTTTCCATCGCCAAACAACACAATTTCTGGGAATTTTTGGCGAGTTTAATTTGGAAATAACCATCGGGTTCGACTTGGGGAACTCTGGCTTTTCCCCCCAGCCAAATTAACACTCGCGCTTCTTGCTGGAAGAAGCGAAGTAAATCGGGATTGTGGCTGTGTTTGAACACTTTAAAAATTTTTACTGTGCCCCATTCGTTTTCGCCTGTTCCCAAATCTTCAACTTCTAAGATGTCTGTGGGGCGGGCGGGATTGGGCGATCGCACTGGTTTAAGGATACGATAGCGATCGGCAATTAATAAAGCCGTGCCGCAAGCTTGACAGTTTTGAGCAGCAGCAGGATTTTCGCGTTGTTCGCATTGAGGGTTGATGCAGTAAATCATGCCATTTTAGATTTTAGATTTTATATTTTAGATTGGAAATGACTGACGCTGTATCGGTTTAGAGTTTGCTTTTGCATTCTTTTTTGGGAAGTCGTATCACTTTGATTGATAAATTAGCATAAAACCCAGCAGTTCTGACCTTACTACTGGGTTTCTATTTACCGCCCATTTGGGCACACTATCACATTTAAGTCAAGGATTTAAGATTAATAGCATCGCGCTCTACCGATTGAGCTACCCCCCTGCGTTTGGTAGAGGGGGCTGGATATGAGCCAGCAACCTCGATGATGTGATTTTCCTGACATTCGTTTTAGCGATCGGCGGAGAATGCTGAGTTTCGAGTAATAACTTGCTGTTGAATTTGTACGCAATGCTGCCTCTGCCAATTGGGCTACCCCCCTATTTTGGGTATAAGGGACAGGAGTCGAACCTGTACTGTCACATTTGTACGGTTTAAGTTGAAGTTTTAGATTGAACTTGTACTCTGTTTATATCTTAAACCATAACTATCAAAAAAGCAAGCAATTAGCGAAAAATAAACTGAAAAATTCGCTCTCCCACTCTCTGTTCCTCAACTTCAGAATTGTTAGCTTCTTCGCGGGCGAACATAACAGCTTGCTGCAATATTTCCACCCTTTGCAGCAACTCATTGATCCGCCGTGCTGGCAAAGCTCCAGAAAATTTTACAGTCCGCCAATAGCCGATCGTAATATCTTCGTAATAAACATCGACTTGAGCCGGATGGTGTTCGGTAGCTTCAGCTTTAACGTGATTGCGCGGAGTTTTAAAAGTCTTGAGAGTTTGCACCGGTTCTGTTGCCCAGCAGTCTGCCGAAGCATCGAAGTTCCAAGTCTCGGAAGCATCTAAGACGGGAAGTTTTTTGATGAATGCTTGCAAATCTGCTAACTGCTTTTCAATGAATAGCAAATAGCTGACGGGAACTTGGCTCAAAAGCACGTTTCCGTCTACAGTCACGTCCGCGCGGGCGCTACAATTTGTCCAATCTTTGGTTGCGGTTACGTCGAAGAGTTTGGTCAAAACTTCAGTCGTTTTGCGGATAATCTCTTCGGCTTTGACTTCAACTTTTTTGGACTCGGGCGGCAGTTGTTCGCCTTCTTCGTCTTTGGGACGGTAAGTGCGCGATATTCCAGAAAGCACAGCGGGCTTCTGAAGTGCTTTTTGAGCTTCTGCCAGTTCTTGGACCGAGCGGCTTTTGATGCCTTTTTCGATCGCGATAATCTGATTTAAGCGTGCCATTGTTTGATGTTATTGACGCTGAACTCACATCAAGTCCGGTTGATTTTGATAATCAAATTGTTTGTCCTGTGGCTTTTAGGGCTTGGATAACTCTCCCTCCTCAGTACAAACCTCACGATCGTTCTTTAACCAGACTTGCTCAACTTGTAGTATTGCATACTTCAATATAAATTACAAGATTTTTTTTGTAGGCGCGGTGCCAAGAGAGCCCACTGCTACCGTGCCCAGCAATTTATCTCTCAAAAAATCGGCAAAATCTCTAGCGTCGCTGCCAAAGTGTAGCAAATATAACTGTTTGTCAGCGCTCCAACTACCTCTTGAGATAGATGCGGAAATCCCTCCCAGGGCGCGTTGTCATATCGGGAAACATTTCTTAACATATAGATAACAAAGGGAATCCGAGGAGACACCAAAAATCCTTAAGCCCTTGGGGTGCCCCGGTTAATCAGACTTTTCGCAAACAAGGGCTAAATCAATGAACAAGCAGCAAAACTCCGAAGTTTCAGCATTTTTGCCCATGCTCCAAAAAGGCATTTGGCTGTTTGGGATTCTCTCTTGGATATTCGGGCTGACAGATAGAACTATTGCACTATTATCTGACGGATATTTGTCGGCGATAGATATTGTCCAGCTATTTACAGCATCCTTTTTCTTCATTAGCTGGCTGTTGTTAAGCCCGTTTTTGGGTCTTAACTCCCAGACTCAGCCGAAGGAAGAAGCATCTCCCTAGTTTTTAATTTGTAATGTTAGTTTCTCCATCGCTATGAGTTTCTTCTGGGGCAAAGCGGGCCGGCCAAATGCGATCGCAAAAAAACAAAGTCCCCGCCGTCACGCACAGCGGAATCGCCAACAGATTCAACAGCGGAATGCTCACCAAACCCAAACACACTAAACCAAAACTCCCGCTCGCCGGCAAACTCGCCCGAATTAGCTCAAACTTCTCCTGAAAAGGCAGCTTCCGCCGCTCCAAAGGTGCATTTAAAAAGTCCAAAGAGACAATAGTCGCGCCTAAAGCAACGCCACCCAAACTGCTCAGAATAGATCCTGCGCCAGGGATAAAATTCAGCAGCAGCAGCGGTATACCGATGCTGAACAAAATTTGTAGTTTTCGCAGTTCAAAGCCGATTGCCAATTGAATATCCCGAAAAATACTCGCCAAATTCATTGGGGCTTCTGCGGGCAATTGACCGTTCCGCAGCAGTTCCAATTGTTCGGAAAGTTTGCCGTACCAGGGCGAACCTAAAATCACGCCAAACTGCACTAACAAAAATCCAATTATCAGCAAAAGTCCTGACACTAGGAGGACGCGCAGCAGCCAGCCGAAAGCGACTGTTAACACGCCAAGAAAGCTCAGCCAAGCTGGAAAACTCGCAATTAAATCATTAAATCGGACGGACAAATCTGCAACTAAAACGTCTATGCCTGCCAAACTGGGAAATAGCAAGCTTAAATAAAGACCAATACCAATTATAAAATTTAGCACCACGGGAACTAATACATAAGTCCACAGCTTGGGAGTTTGCAAAATCAGCGTGAAAGCTCGCAAAGGATAGGTGAAACCTGCCAGGAGTCCAATTGGTGCGGTAATGGCGGCGTGGGCGGGGTTTGAATTGAGCTGTTTAGACATATTTTCTGCTTTTGAGGACTTGACTCTATTTTCTATTATCCACTTTCCATTATTATTATTAATGATGAGGATTTATTGCAGGTAGCCCCAAAAGTGAAGCTTTTTATTTACCATACCCCGGAACTTACGCCAACCGACAAAATGCCGGCTTGCGCGATCGCAGTTGATGTGCTGCGGGCGACTACGACAATGGCAACGGCCCTGAATAATGGGGCGGAAGCTGTCCAAGTTTTCAGCGACTTAGATAAGCTAATGGCCGAGAGCGAAAAATGGCCTGCAGATAAGAGGATTCGCGCCGGAGAGCGCGGCGGCGGCAAAGTTGACGGATTTGACATGGGGAATTCCCCCCTCGACTGCACGCCAGAAAAGGTGACTGAGAAGCGAATTTTTATCAGCACAACTAACGGTACTCGGGCTTTGGAGAGAGTGCAAGCTGCAGCAACTGTGTTAACGGCGGCTTTGATTAACCGCAAATCTGTGGTGCAGTTTTTGTTGAATAAACAGCCGGAAACTATTTGGATTGTGGGTTCTGGTTGGGAAGGGAGTTATTCGTTGGAAGATACGGTTTGTGCTGGTGCGATCGCCCAAAGCCTGCTAGCAGAAAGCGGTATTCCGGCGATCGATTTTGCTGGTAACGATGAAGTATTTGGGGCGATCGCTCTTTATTTGCAGTGGGAAGATCGGCTGCACGAATTGCTGGAAAAAGCCAGTCACGGCCAGCGCCTATTGCGTATGGGCGTGATTGAAGATTTAAAATATTGCGCGCAATTGGATACTTTAGATGTGCTTCCCATGCAGCGAGAACCTGGTGTTTTGGTGAAGTCTGATTTTAAAATTTCTTAGGCTAATTTCAGGTTTCCATCTTGGCAAAAAATTAGGAATTAATTTTTTTGCGATTGCAGTTTTAGTAGGTGTGCTCTTATAGAATCCTACTTGAAAAACGACGCTAAAATTGGTTTGTAGTGCGAACTAAAGTCCGCACTACAAACCAAGGACTTGAATTCCCAAGGCTCGAATAACGGAAGTTATACTAAATTCGGGTTTATTATCCCATTTTTGTTATTGTTCGCGAACAATAACAAAAATGGGTCGGATACGTGGATTTAGTATTAGTAGTTAGCGAACAAGATTGTTTTTATAGAAAGTAGAATTAAAGATATTCCGTAGCAACATATAGCGGTTTTCAAGCGTGGTAAGGTATGCCCTGTTTGGCCAATGCCCTGTTTGGCCAATGCCCTGTTTGGCCAATGCCCTGTTTGGCCAATGCCCTGTTTGGCCAATGCCCTAATGTATTGGAGGCAATTTAGAATTACCGAACCGCTGAATTAAACACTCGGCAATTCTGGCGGCGGCACCGGGTTCTCCCATGCGGCGCAAGCCATTTTCAGCGATTAACTGCAATCTGTCGGGATCGCGGAACAAAGACTGTACTGCGCCGGCAACTTCGGCGGGATGTTTGACTAAAATTAATGACGGGCCTAACAGGCGACTTTGGGCTTCTGCAAAGGCGGGGGTAAATTGCGGGCCGTTTCCGGGAATGGCGATCGCGGGTTTTCCTAAACCGACAAATTGTTCTGTAGCGGTTCCGGCCATTGCTATTGCTACATCGGCTTCGTACAAACAATCGTTAAAACTTTGCTGAGTTAAAATCATCGTGGCGTTTCTCTGCACAAAGGTCAAGGGCAATAGCAAATTAGGAAATTCTTGCCGAATTTCTTGAGGGCTAGAAACGGGAGGCCGCAAAATACTTCCTTCTCGCCGCTGCGTTTTTGTTTCGCCGTCTTGTCGCCAGCCGAAAAATTCTAAAATAGGTCGCAAAGCTTCTAAGTTTAACTCGGGAGAAATGGCTCCGAAAAATAACAGTTTACGATCGGCAAACAAGGACAAAATTCCGCCTGCAGCCTCTACTATTAGCTGCCAATTAGCATAGGCTTCCGGCGCTCTAGAGCCGGGGAGTAAGGTGATGACGAGCGATCGCTCCTTTTCCCGAAACTCTGCATCAGGGCCGTAAAAACTGGCTGGGTTTTCCGGTTCGAGTCCGTCCATCATGGGATTGCCAAGATTGTAGGCGGAAATTCCCAGCTTTTCTAAAGTCTCGGCGGTTAGCGCATCCCGGACAAAAACGGCGCGACAGCGGTTTCTCGTCATCAACCAGCGCTCCCAAAGGAAATAAACCGATCGCGGCGACGAAATCCAAGCAAAAAAGCCGGATTTGCGAGCCAGAGGCCCGTTTTCGTCCCGCAAATAATAGTCGGACTTGGCGGTACCGACAAAAGCATAGGGCGCGCCAGCGAGCCAAGCAAACAGCAGCGGTACGATATCGCCGCAGGCTAAGATCACCGCGTCTTGATTGCCCGACTGTGTTTGCGATCGCACCCAAGCGCGGATCGCTTTAAACTGAGCTACGGTCAACTGCAGCAGGCCGCCTTTGACATCCCGCAAAAATTCCCTTCCATCCATGTAGATAAATCCGCCCGAAGGCATTCGCTGCACCGGGCCGATGATGCGGGCGTTTTCTAGTTGAGCGAAAGCTTGCCCTTCGCCCACTAGCGGAAACACGGCTAATTCTGGGGGGTGCGGGTGCTGTTGCAGTTCCCGCAAGATGCGAAGGGCGATCGCGTCTTCTCCGTGGCCGTTACTGAGGCAAAGTAATTTCAATCCCAACTCTCTCAAAAACTCTACTGTCAACAAATAGCCTAAAACCCCTGCGACTTCAGTCTAGCGATGAAAGGCTACTTTACAGGTTATTTTACCAGAAAACTCTTATTTTAAATAGCATAAAACACCGTAAAGTTGACCCAGATCCGGCGCGACTCAAAATTTATGTTGAGGACTTTCTTCCTCACTACAAACACATTTTATGTCAGGTAATTGAGCCGATACTATTAGATACCAAACCATGCTTAAATATCTTGATTTTTGATTTGACATCAAATCCTCTCTTCATCGGAATAGTAAATTCACTGTGAACAGTTAACAGTTAACATCATGTATGAGTGCAACCAGAATTGATTTGATTTGGCGCGGACATCCTTTGCTTGGTAACGATTTAAATCCCCAAACCCGAAAAACCGACGAGCTACTGCCCCTCGATATACTGCTTTAAAATCCTCCGAATTTGTTTGAGCTGAAATCCCTTAGCAAGTTGGCGTAAGTTCGTGACAAACGGCACTAATCTTGGTTCCAGAATTTCCAGATTAGCCGTTTCCTGAAAAAAATCTTCAATATCGCCCATAGCTGCGAGTTTCAAAAGTTTTGCTACCGACTCAGAAGCAGCAGCTAACAGAGCAGAATAAACAGGAAAATCAGATACTGGTGACAAACTGGAAGTTTTGCGCTTTTTGTTTCCCGAAGATGCTTCGTAAATCCATTCTAGTCCCAAATGAACGCGCAACTGTTCCAAAAAGTGATTTGCTTCGATCGGCTTGGGAAGAAAACCATCGCACCGGGAGAGGATGATCTCTTGCTGCACAGACTCGAAAACGCTAGCTGACATAGCGATTAATATCACATCTTTTAATTCCGGCAACTGCCGCAGTCTGCTTGCAGTTTCTAAGCCATCCATTACAGGCATCCGCAAGTCCATTAAAATCAGATCCGGGTGAAATTCAACTGCTTTGTAGAGGCATTCTTGAGCGTTCCCGGCCTCTGCAATTTCAAACCCCAAACGCCCCAGCAGCCTGCACAACAAATCGCGATTTAGTTGATTTTCTTCCAGAATTAGCACTTTCCGTTTGTTACCGACAAAACCGACAAGCCAGTGTTTGTCACGCAAAGGAGACACCTCCAAGTACCGTTTGGCTGCGGGCAATTCTACATCCAGCCAGAAAGTGCTGCCTTTTCCCAAAATGCTGTTGACGCGAATTTCGCTGCCCATCAGTTTCGCTAATTTCTGGCTGATTGAGAGTCCTAAACCCGTGCCTTCAACAAAGGTATTTCCTCCTACTTGGTGGAATGGCAAAAATATTTCTTCTAATTTATCTTGCTCTATTCCAGTCCCGGTATCCTCTATTTGAAAGCGAATTTTTAAAGCGTGTTGGGCTGCAATCGCATTATGGGCGAAACGCAGATAATTTTCTTTCAGTTCCGAACTCAAAATCGAGAAATCGTAATTTTCTTCTCTGCCTCTATTCCAAGCTTCTGTGCCGACATAGCCGACTTTTAAAGTTACTCCGCCGCTGTTAGTAAATTTTACGGCATTGCTGAGTAAGTTGATCAAAATTTGACGCAATCTTTTTCTGTCGATACTGACGCAGCTAGGCAGAGGAGATACTTGTTCGTAATTGAATAAAATTGCTTTTTGAGATGCCCGCATCTGAAACAGATCGGCAATATTTTTTGTAAAATTTAGAAAATTTAACTCTTCTGGGTAGAGTTTCATTTTTCTAGCTTCTATTTTGGAAAGATCTAAAACATCGTCGATTAACATCAGCAAGTGTTCGCCGCACTGTTGAATGTTGGTGAGACTTTCTTGGTGATCTGAGCTTAAGTCTTTGTCGGTTTTGAGGATTTGAGCGTAACCTAAAACTCCGTTTAAAGGCGTGCGGAGTTCGTGGCTCATGTTAGCGAGAAATTCGCTTTTGGCGCGGTTGGCGGTTTCTGCGGCTAATGCTGCTTGTTGGAGGGCGGCTTCTGCTTGTTTGCGATCGGCAATTTCGGTTTGTGCTTGTTGAAATAGTGTCGATTGCTGGATCGCGATCGCCAATTGCACGCACAGTTGTCGCAGCGCTTCTATTTCTGAGGAATCCCAGGAACGGGGGCCGCTGCAATCCTGGGCGATCAGCAGTCCCCAAAGCTTATTTTCAGCGGTGGGTTGGCTATGGGAAATGCTTTCTCGTGCTTGTAAAATCGGTACTATTAAGTTAGCTTTTACTTCAAATCCTTCGAGAAATTTCATATGGCATTCTGTCAAATTTTCTCGGTAAATATCTTCCATCGATCTAATATAGCCTTGCTGATAAACCTCAACAAATCTCTCTTTAAAACAGCCGTCAATATTGTTAAAATTTTGCAGTGAAATTCTATTGTTTGCCACGGACTCCACAACGACACAACCGCTCCAGTCGGGATTAAAACGGTAAATAACTGTGCGGTCTGTTTGCAAGAATTGTCGCACTTGTTCGACAGCAGCGGTGAGAATTTCTTCTAAATTGAGGGAGGAGCGAATGCGATCGAGCATGGCAACTACCAGCCTTTCTCGCCTTAATTGTTGCAGCAGCGCCATCTCGGCTTTTTTGCGTTCAGTGATGTCGGTAATTACTCCCACTAACCCGATTAAATTGCCAGTTTCATCTTTAATACAGTCGGCGCGAAATAAAGTTGTCAGTGGTTCGTTGCTTTTAGTTTTGATTTTGACTTCGCCTTGCCAAGATTTGCCTTTACGGATCGTTTTAAACATCTCTAGCAACACTTGATTTTGGGAGTATATTGCTGTTGCTCCGCCTGCTGCGTTCAATTCTTCTGCTGTGTAGCCGTACCGCCGAACAAAGGCTTGATTGTGATAGATCGATCGCCCTCTCAAGTCAGCAATGCAGATCGCGTCGCTGGTGCTTTCTACGGCTTGAGTCACCCGCAGCAGGTTTAATTCGGCTTGTTTGCGATCGGTAATATCTGTAATAGTGCCGATATAGCCTTTAATGTCCTGCTGTTCTCCGATTTCTGCGATCGCCTGACCGATCGCCCAAACTACACGACCGTCTGGATGCTGAAAGCGGTATTCTGATTTAAAAGGAATTTTGTCAATAATTGCTCGATACCATTCATTTTTCACCCGTTCCGCATCATCGGGATGAATGGCATTCATCCAGCCAGTTTCTGCTGCCAATTCTGCGTTTAATCCCGTGATTTTGCTCCACCGCTGATTCACATAAAGGCAATTGCCAAACGCATCGCTGTGAAATATGCAAACTGGCGATGCTTCTGCCAAAGTTTGATAGCGGCGCTGGCTCGATCGGAGTGCAGATTCTACCTGTTTTCTATTAGTAATATCGCGGACGATTGAAATTATTTCGCCGCCTGCAAGCATTGTCAGCGACAATTCTTGAGGGAACTTAGTACCGTCGTGGCGCTGACCAGTCGCTTCTATATTGCAGTACCCTTTTTCTAGGAAATTCGGCATTACTTCACATTCAAGATATTGAATTTCTGCGGGGCTGTAGAGTAGTTCCCATGTCTTTCCGTGCAGTTCGCTAGCGCTAGTCAAGCCGTACATTTTCAGATAAGCATCGTTTGAATAAATACATTCTTTGCGATCGTTAAAAATAGCAATACCGTCATAAGCAGCGCCCATAGCTACTGCTTGCCGCTGAAGTTCTGACTCAGCTTGTTTGCGAGAAGTAATGTCGTGACCGACTGAGTAGATTAAACCTTCTTCGCTAAATGGCGATGCCGTCCACAGCAGGTATTTGTAAGCACCGTCTTTGCAGATATAGCGGTTTTCAAAGCAGATACTGGGCGTACCGGCGATTAGTTTGGCTCCTTCGGCTGCGGTGGCTTTTCGATCGTCGGGATGAACAAATTCTAGCATCGGCTTGGCAAAAAGTTCAGCATTGCTGTAGCCCAGTGCCGTTGACCAAGCAGGGTTTAAACGTTTAAAATAGCCGTCGAAACCGATAATGCAAAGCAAGTCTAAGGAAATCGTAAAAAAGCGATCGCGCTCTGTTTGTGCCTGCTTTAACTCAGTAATATCGATCACTAAACCGTCCCATAGAATATCGCCTTCGCTCCTAGATTTGCTCTCATTATTGAGCCTTTCCGGTCTCGCGGCTCCTTGCAGCCACTTAACTTTTCCTGATGGCATAATCTGCCGCCACTGCTGCTGCCAAGGTTCCAGCGTAGCGGCTGAAACTGCTATAGATGTTTCTAAATCCAAGCGATCCTGTGGATGAAAACCGGAGAAAATTATTTCTGCATTTTGCTCTATTACTTCTGCCTCTAATTCGTATAGTTCGCGACTACCTGAAGAGACGTAGGGGAAAGACATTTCTCCTGTTACTGACCTTCGGAATTGATAAATTACTCCCGGCAGGTTAGCTACCAGTTTTTGAAATCGAAATTCGCTTTGTTCCAATGCTATTTGCTGCCGTCTGTATTCGGTAAAATCTCTAATTGTACCAACTATTACTTTACTGCCGTCGGCTCTTTTGAAAATACTTTTTTTTGTAGAAATGATGCGTTCTTGGCCTGCGGTGTCTGTGAAATTTTCTTCATTTTCCACACAAATTTCCCTAATCAATACTTCTTCATCTTTGAGCCAAAAAACATCCGCTTCTGATTTGGGAAAAAAATCATAGTCTGATTTGCCGATCAGTTCTTGTCGCGATTTGCCGAGCAACTGACAAAAAGCATCATTTAATATAATCCAGCGGTGCTGCTCGTCTTTGACAAAAATCGGGTCTGGCGTAGCATTTATGGTATGGTTTAAAAATTCTTCTGACGCTTTCAATTTGGCTTCATAGCGGTAGCGATCGCTCACGTCCAACACTACTTTAATCATCCGGTCGATCGAGCCATCTCGGCCGCGGATGCAGCGCAGCGAAATTCGCGTGTGAACTAGGTCGCCGTCTTTTTTGAACCATCTTTTATCACAGATGTAACCGTCGCTCGTACCTGCTAAAATCTGAGATAATTGTTCTATGTTAGTGCTTAAATCATCTGGATGAGTCAACTCGATCCAGTTTTTTTGCAAAAGTTCTTCGCGCTCGTAGCCCAGCAAATTGCACAGCGCATCGTTAACTTCTATCCAATTGCAATTTTCACCCATTGCGGGGTCAAGAATTGGAGCGATAATAGCAATTCCGATCAAAGAATTTTCCACCACCGAGCGATATTTTTCTTCGCTTTTTCGCAAAGCATCTTGACTGTTCTGCCGTTCTATGGCGTAACGGAGCGATCGAATTAACAGTTCGCCATCGATTTTTCTTTTGACTAAATAATCCTGTACGCCCGCCGAAATTAACCGCAGGGCAAGCTCTTCGTCGTTTTGGGCAGTCAAAACGACGATCGGCACATTTACCGCGTACTCTTGCACCCGAGCCACCGTCTCGATTCCCAGACTGTCAGGCAGTGAAAGGTCTAATAAAATTATGTCAAAACTTTCTTGACTCAATCGCTGCAGCGCTTCGCTGAGACGCTCTACTTTCGTCAGCAATATCTGCTGCCGGCCGCTCATTCCTGACAGCAAATCTTCAATAAGCTCAGCTTCCTGAGAGTTGTCTTCTACCAACAAAACTTTAAAGGAGGTAGGAGGCACAGCTAAGTTAAAAACTGCTTTCATAATATTTATTAATCAAAAATTTGTCAAGCTAACTTGGATTTGATCTTTTATTGCCAGGGCAGTTATTGAATTCCACCTACAGATACATTAGCAGTCAGTCGATTTTCGATTGGAGCATTGAAGATTTTAGATTTACTTGCAGCAGATGAATCCGCGAACTTGAACTTGAATCTCAATGTTGGGGCGTTCCACAACTTAAGTCTGGCGCTTGTATCTGTTTTTGGGCGGTGTGAGATTGTGCTGTAAGCGATCGCTACAAAAACGTCTTGAAGATTTATAATCATATCACAAAATTACTCCGCTGTCAACGCAAAACATTTTTAATCTCAACCTAAAATTTAACTTATACATTCTAGTTTTTGCCTTAAAATAGCGGAATCAATTAAGTTTAGCCTGCCTTCTAAGTTTCACATAAATACCTGCATCATGTCTCGATTAAGCAATAGTAAAATGAAAATTTGAACCTTGACTAGGTTCAGACTCCACCCAAATACATCCGCCGTGACGCTGCACAATCTTTTGACAAATTGCTAAACCAATACCTGTACCAGAGTATTCTCTTTGAGTGTGCAAGCGCTGGAAAATTTGAAAGATGCGTTCTTGATGCTTCACAGCAATCCCAATTCCATTGTCCGAGACCGAAAATAACCAATTTTCATCTTGTTGACTAGCAGTAATATGAACCGCAGGCGGTGCATCGTGGCGATATTTAATCGCATTGCTAACTAAATTTTGAAAAAGCTGTACTAGCTGAGAAAAATCCCCCATTACCGTTGGTAATTCGCTGTAACTAACAACTGCTTGAGTGTCGCGAATCGCCCCTTGCAGGTTTGCGATTGCTTGCTGGAGTGCGCGATCGCAATCTGTCGGTTCAAAAGGTTTCTGACTCCGGCCAACTCGCGAATATTCCAGCAAATCGTCAATTAAGGTTTGCATTCTCGTGCAGCCCTGAACAATATTGCCGATAAACTTACTAGCTTGGTCATCGAGTTGGTCTTTGTAGCGCTTTTCTAAAAGTTGAGCGTAGCTAGCAATGGTTCCTAAAGGCGCTTGCAAGTCGTGAGAAGCCACATAAGCAAATTGTTCTAGTTCCGCATTTGAGCGCGCCAATTCTTGGTTTGATTTTAATAGAGCAGATTCGGCGCGCTGGCGGTTTGCAATCTCTTTTTGAAGCAACAAATTTTGCTCTTGTAGAGCTTTTTCAACGGCGAGGCGGTGGCTGATTTCTTCTTGTAAAATTTGATTTTTTTCGTAAAGATTTTTTTCGACTTCCAAGCGGCTGCTGATTTCTTCTTGAAGCAGCACATTTTGTTGTATTAGCTGTTTTTGTAAATTCCGCAAGGTGAGATGACTTTCGATGCGTGCGAGCACTTCTTCAAACTGAAACGGCTTGCTAATGTAGTCAACTGCTCCCACAGCAAAAGCGTTTACTTTGTCGAATACTTCATCTTTAGCACTGATAAAAATTACGGGAATTTCCCGAGTTTTTTCTTCGGATTTCAGGTGCTGACAGACTTCGTAGCCGTTCATTTCCGGCATCATGATGTCGAGCAAAATCAAATCTGGAGGATTGGAATTGCAGGCTCTGAGAGCCATTTGCCCGTTAATCACGCAGCGGGGCGCGTACCCCCGATGAGTCAACATCGTAGACAACAGGCGCAGGTTTTCTGGCGTATCGTCTACTACTAAAATGTTTCCTAATTTTATCTCTGGTGGGTGATTATTCATTGATTATTTCCTCACTATAAAGTTATTGGTTATTGGTTATTGGTTATTGGTTATTGGTTATTGGTTATTGGTTATTGGTTATTGGTTATTGGTTATTCGTTATTGGTTATTGGTTATTGGTTATTGGTTATTGGTTATTGGTTATTGGTTATTCGTTATTCGTTATTGGTTATTCGTTATTCGTTATTGGTTATTCGTTATTGGTAATCTCGTGTCCGATGGATTGAAAACAATAAGATTGGATCGCACGCGCGATCCGTTTTTGTTGTGGTGAGCGATCAGGCATTAGTCATCAGGAAGAAGGAAGAAGGAAGTTCGGCAACGAGCAATGTACGGGATGTAACGGATGTAACGGATGTAAGTCCGATGTAAGTCCGATGTCCGTCGGAAGAAGGAAGAAGGAACAAGAAAAAAATAAAAGGAACAGGAAAGCAGGAAGAATTAAGTTTTTAGGAATGTTTTCAGTAATTAAGAAATTCCTCACCATCTTGGGGTGGCTAAACTTAACTTTTACTCATATAAAAACAATTTCTTAGTAAGAAGATTGGATAAATAAAACGAATAATTCGCTCATAAACCAGTTTTTTAGCCGTTTGCTTTGTGCAATTACTGTGAGTCTTCGTTTACCAATCTTCAAACCTCCAGCAGCAGAGTCAAAGCGTTATTGTACCAAGTCAATCCTTTATTTAAAACCTTAAATCCAGCTACTTTGCACATAGATTCTAAAGCAGAAGCTGTAGGCAACCACCACCACGGCCCAAAGTCGTTGATGTCAAAAACTGCTTTCTCAATTACTCCAAGAATTGGTGTGCCGTAGGTGTATTGCTGCCAGTAAGCTGCTAATATAGAGCGTTCTGCTTCGCTCAAAGCGGGAATGAAGATTACCCCAGAAGCTGGAATTTCGTAGCGCCCCCGCTCGTTTTCTATAACTTCTTGGGTAATAGCTGAAGTTAAGATTAAATACTGCCCTGTTATTTGACGCAAGCTCATTAAAATTTGCAAAGGGTGGGGGTGATGGTACAAAACTCCTGCACAGTGGACTACACCGTAAGGTTCGCCAATTTCTGCGGGCTGAATCTGAGTTATATCTCGACTGATACAATTATAATTAGCAATATTTAAACTTGCCATGCGATCGCGAAAATCTTGCCAAATTTCTTGTGATGTGGGGGTGACATCAATCATTGTTAGAGAAACTGCACCGTATTTGCTTGCTACAGATACTTTTTCGTTGACGGTTCCCCACAAGCCGCCGACTTCTGCAAAAGTCTGATTTTTGACGACTCGGGCAATGTAGCGATCGCGAATATCGTCAATTTCCAACTCTAATAATAGACTGCGATCGCCACTTTGATGTTTTTGATCCAATATTTGCGCTAATTTTGCAGATATTGCTGCATCTTCCGGCCGAATTTCTAATGCCATCAAGTACAAAACAATCGCTGCGTCAAGCCGATCGCCATCAACAAACTTTTGGGCGGTTTCGCAGTAAAATTCTGGAGAGTGCAGCGGTTGCAATTCGTGGTGATAGTAGCTGGTTGCGGAGTCTAAATTTGCTGGAGTTCTTTCGCTCAAAGCGGCGGCTAACTTGGCGTAAATTTTTGGGAGAGAAGGCTCGATTTGTAAGGCGCAAAGGTAAGCGGAAACAGCCTTATTCCAGTCGTGCATTTCAGTCAAAGCATCGCCTAGATTGTAATAAGACCAAGCAAAATTTGGGTTGAGTTCAATGGCACGCTCATAAGCGGTAGCGGCTGCTTTCCACTGCTGGGTTTTCAACAGCGTTTCTCCTAAATTGTGGTAAGTCCAAAAAAAATCTGGATTGAGTTCGATCGCCCGCTGGTAGGCGAAGGTTGCAGCCAACCAATCCTGGAGTTTAACTAAAGTCAAAGCTAAGTTATAATGAGACCAAAAAAAATCGGAATTAAGGGCGATCGCGCTTTCGTAGGCTGTGGCAGCTTCCGACCATTTTTCGAGTTGAAAAAGCGCCTCTCCCAACTTGTGAAAAAAGCCAGAACAATTCGGATCTAAGTCAACAGCCTGCTGGTAGGCTGCGGCGGATTCCGACCATTTTTCTAATTTGCCGCAAGCTTCGCCGATGCTGTAGTAAGACCAGGAAAAATCAGGGTTAATTTCAACAGCCGTGCGGTAGACAATTAAAGCTTCTTGCCATTGCTCTAGCTCTAGCAAAACTGCGCCTAAATTAAAATAACACCAAAATGAATTCGGATTCAATTCAATACTTTCGCGATAGGCTTTTTCGGCTTCGTTCCAGAGTTGTTTCTCTTGAAAAACTCTTCCGAGTTTGTAATGAAATTCCGAAATATCTGGTTGAATTTTAATAGCTTGATGGTAGCTTAAAATAGCTTCATCCCAATGTTTTAGCTCGGTGGCTGCTTCGGCTAATTGGCAGTAAGCTTCGCAAAAACTAGGGTTTAAATAAATGGTGCGACGATAACAAATTATGGCTTTTTGAATTTTATTTTGCGCCAATAAAATATTACCTAAATCTAGATATTCTGAGGCTGTTTCTATCGGTTCCACCATGAGTGCTTGATAGGAGCAGTCTGCTGCTTTTTCTGGTTGACCGAGTTGGGTAAATATGCGGCTCAAATTGCGGTAAAATCCTGCACATCCGGGTTGCAGGGAGATAGCTTTTTGGTAAAAGGCGATCGCCTCTTGCCACTGTTGCAAACTAGCGCTGAGCGTGCCGAGGTTAGCAAAAGCTTCGGCAAAATCGGGTTTGTGGGCGATCGCAACTTTATACCAATACTTTGCGTCTTCTAGATTGCCCTGAGCTTGCAGCGCCTTCCCTAGGGTTTTGCAAGTCTCGGCAGAATCGGGGTGCGATGCGAGAATTTGGTGGCAAAGTGCGATCGCCTCCTCCAACTTCCCAAAAGCTAAATATATTTCTGCCTGTTGTTGCAAATCAAGCGCTGCTGTTTCTGAATTCACTTACCGCGTTCCTGTTGAGTAATAATGACCTGTATGATTGTAGAGCAAAACCTGTCTAATTTCCAGATTGTGCACAGACATCTGCTTTACTGTAAATACCGGAGCGCCTGCTGGGCATTTGTGCGATCGAACTTTAAGTGAATTTGCACAAAAGTAGAAGAAAAACCAATTTAGATTACACTAAAATAGCAACCAGTTAAGTAAATCCACTTAATCAAACGCCAAATACGGATCGCGATCGATATTGTGATGTATTTTTCTTCCTGCTTGCCTCTTCCTGATGACCAATAACCAATAACTAATCACCAATGACTAATCACCAATGACTAATAAAGTTCGCGAGCGGGGACGTTCGCGCTAATGACCAATGACTAATGACCAATGACCAATGACTAATGACCAATGACTTTTTCCTTATACTTAAAAGCGAATCAAATAATGTCAACAGTTAATCAAACACCGCTAGTCAGCGTAATTATACCAGCATATAATGGCGATCGCTACATCGCGCAAGCAGTAGAAAGCGCGATCGGGCAAACTTTTACAAATTTGGAAATTATCGTTGTAGACGACGGTTCCACAGATGAGACACATCAGGTATTGCAGCCTTATCTGGACAAAATTCGCTATGTATATCAAGAAAATCGAGGAGTAGCAGCCGCCCGCAACCGAGGAATTCAGGAAGCAAAAGGCGAATTTATAGCATTTTTAGATCAAGATGACTTCTTTTTACCCGATAAATTAGCCGCACAAATAGCACTGTTTCGCTCCTCACCATCATTAGGAATTGTCAACAGTGGCTGGCGTTTAGTTAACGAGCAAGGCGATGCAATTTCCGACATCACACCTTGGCTGTATTTCCCCAAATTAAACTTAGAAACTTGGATAGTACAAATGCCCGTACTTCCCAGCGCCATGATGTTTTCGCGCCAGTGGCTGGAAATTGCCGGCGGGTTTAACTCAGAGTTTGATTCAGTAGACGATTCAGATTTAGTGCTGCGTTTAGCAGTGCTGGGTTGCGAAGCAGCTTGGCTCCCTCAAATCACAGTATCCTACCGCCAGCACGACAAAAATGTATCAATCAAAAAAGCCCTGAAACAAGCAAATCTTTTTATTACCTTAAAACAGCAATTTTTCGCCAACCCCGATTTACCGCAGCACATCCGCGAATTAGAAAATCCGGCTTTCTACGAAGCATTGACTTGGATGGCGTGGCAATTGTACTATAGTAACTATCCAGTTGAGGCGGTTGATTTTTTTCAAAAATCTCTCCGCTACAGTCCCTATCCAGCAAAAAAAACAGTCACAAATTGGCTCCAACGTCTGGCTTCTATTGCCCTAGTTTACCGACGTACAATCGACTTTGAAATATTAAGAAATTTATCGAACTGGAAAAAGTTAATGGCTAGCATACTTTCCTCAAAAACACCCAGAGTCAGCGTCATTATCCCGGCATACAACTGCGAACGCTACATTGTGAATGCCTTAGAAAGCGCGATCGATCAAACTTACCAAGACTGGGAAATCATAGTCGTAGACGACGGTTCTACAGACAACACTCGCCAAGTTTTAGATGCTTACCGCGATGTAATTCAGTACGTCTATCAGGAAAATCAAGGAGCAGCAATAGCTCGGAATCGCGCTTGCGAGATTGCCAGAGGCGAATTTTTAGCTTTTCTGGATGCTGACGACTTTTTTCTGCCAGAAAAACTTGCAAAACAAATTGCTTGTTTTGAAGCTGACCCCTCTTTAGGGATGGTACAAAACGGCTGGTTGATGGTTGATGAAACCGGAAAAGATATCTACGCATCCGTCCCTTGGGAAGACTCGCCCAACTTAGATTTAGAAACCTTTGTTCTTTACAAAAGCGTGCGTCCCAGCGCGATGATGCTGCGACGCGAGTGGTGGGAACGTCTGGGCGGTTTTGACCCTCGCTTTCCGCCAACCGAAGATTTAGATTTTGCTTTGCGTTTGACTTTAAAAGGCTGCAAATGTGCTTGGTTGAAAGAGGTATTAACCTGCTACCGCCAGCACGATAAAAATTTGATGTCCGGCGGGCAAAAAGTGATGAAAAGTATGGAAATTGTGATGGAGCAATTTTTCGCCAGACCCGATTTGCCCGATCGCATTCGCAAATTAAAAAAGGCAGAACGTTACAAATGTTTAGTGTGGATAGCGTGGCGGATGTACCGCGACGGATATTTGGCAGAGATGGTCGAGTGTCTGCAAAAATCGCTGTACTATACTCCTTTTACTGGCTCGGAAACTGTTTTCAAATGGTTGGAAACTTTTAGAGTTTCTTCGGAAGAATACAGCAATAGTTTTGATGCTTATGCCTTGACCAATTTACCAGAATGGCAAGAGATAGTTGTAGAGGCTGTCAACAATACCTATCAATTTAAATCAGCCCCTAGTTCAAGTTCCCGTCAATTGGGAAGGCACGTACTCCTGTACGCAGAAGACCACGGAATCGGCGGTTTAGCGCAATTCAACCACTCGCTGCTTTGCAAATTAGCAGCCGACGGCTACCGAGTTACTAGCGTACAAACTAAAACTTCTAATCCTTTAATTACCGAACAGCAGCAGCTAGGTATCGAGCATATTTGGCTGGAGTTCGACACGATGAAGGAGTTTTTGCGAATTGCTTACAATTGTGCGGATGCTGAAAGAATTTATGCAGAAGCTCAACCGGATTTAATTATCTTTAGCGATGGCTGGCCGATCGCAAATTTTGCTGCGAAACAAGTGGCGATCAAGCAAAACATACCTTATGTAATTACTCTCGGTTATATCGATCGCACTTATCAACATTTCAACCGTGGCGATCAAGTTCCCTATTTCGATGCAGTCGCCTATCAGTACGATTTAGCCAAATCCGTAATCGCTGTTTCCCACGAAAATTTAAACTTGTTCAAGAGTTTGTTTAAAACACCTCTGGAACAGGGAAAAGTTATTTATTACGGCAGGCCGGACAGTTATTTTGAACCGCCCAATCTTTCCAACCGCCAGCGCTTGCGCCGAGAACAAGGCATCCCCGAAGAAGCTGTGGTTTGTTTCACGGCGGCGAGACTGACTCCAATTAAAGGATATCAGTATCAATTGCAGGCGATCGCCCAACTGAAAAATCTGCCAATTTGGCCGCAGCTATACTTTGTGTGGGCCGGCCCCGGTTCTACCACTCACGACAATATGGAGCCGGAATTGACAGCAACTGTTAGCGAATTAGGAGTCACCGAACAAGTTAAATTCTTAGGACAGCGGTGGGATATTGCCGATTGGTTGGACGCCAGCGACATCTTTATTTTATCTTCCGAATCCGAAGGAATGCCGCTCGCAATTATGGAAGCAATGGCGAAAGAACTGCCCGTAATTGCTACAGCAGTCAGCGGTATTCCCGAAGAGTTGGGAGACACCGGAAAGTTAATCGCCGATCCCAAAATTGACCCGAAACAGACAGCGCGAGAGTTAGCAGAAACGATAGAACTCTGGGCACAAAACCCCGAATTGCGGAGGCTTGCAGGACAAGCTTGCAAACTGCGGGCTGCAGAAATGTTCAAGGAAGAACGGATGCTTGTGGAATACGCAGAAGTTATCGCAGAAGTCTTATCTGCTAGCAGCAATCGAGATAAATTTGCGCTCGCTCCAAAAGTCCAAAAGCAGATTCAGCAAGTTGACAGTATGCTAAATTACTATTATTTAGTATGGCAGGCATGGCAAGCTTTCGATCGCGGAGATATGTCCGGGATGGTGGAGAAGTTGCAGTTATCATGGAAATGCACGCCGCTGTTTACAACGGAAACTATTTTGAGTTGGATTACAAATTTTGTGGTCTTATCTTCAGAAAAGGGTGTTAAACTCGATACTTACTCGCTAGTTGATTCTGAAGCTTGGCAAGAATTGATAGCATCAATCCAGGGTTTTGAAGTTGCCTTGTCTGTTCGTTAAGACTTTGTGCGTTACCATGTCTAAAAAATGGTTCGCATTAAAGAATGCAAGTCCTTGTTAGTTGGTAGTAATAACTTGCATTCTTTCTTGGCTTGTGGTAAAAAATGCAAGTCTTTCTTATCTAAAATCTTTTAGGAAGGACTGAAGTCCTCACTACAAACTTACTAAGGTTTGTCATTGCTTCCTGTTGTTCACTTCGCCAGCAAATACAATATGCAATTCACCTTCAAGTTCAAACCTATTAACAAGCTGCTGCCAATTTGCTTGGCGGTGGTAACTATGCTGTTAATCGCCTATTTTGGGCAGCAAAGAGCGATCGCCCAAATGCGATCGAACATCACAGTAGATTTTGGACAACCAGCCGTCGGTATAACGTCCATGAGCGGCATTTTGCACGGCATCGACCCCAGCAAGCCCCCAGACAACTTAATCAAACCCTTGCAGCCGAAGCTGTGGCGCGCGGGAAGACTAGACATTTACGATCGAGTAATTGCCAGCGGAGCCGAGTTTCAACTATTAGTTAGCGACCTCTGGGGCTACGGTAGCAATCCCAATGGGTGGCCCTATCAAAACTACCCCGCGTGGGAAGCATTCATCCGACAGTTAGCCCAGCAAAATAAAGGCAAAAAAATTATTTGGGATGTATGGAATGAACCCGATTTAAAAAATCCATTTTGGAATGGTAGCAGAGAACAATTCTTTGAAACCTACAAAAGAGCTTACAAAATTTTGCGGGAAGAATTGGGGCCAACAGCCGTGATTGGCGGGCCGAGCATTAGCACTTACAACAAAGAATACCTCGCCGCCTTTTTGGATTACTGCAAAGCCAACAAACTAGAAGTAAATTTCCTAGCTTGGCACGAACTCAACGATACGATAATTTTATTTGTGGACGACCACGTAATCGATGCCAAACGCAATTTTCAACAAAGTCCTTTTTACAGGGAACTGAAATTGCAAAAAATTTACGTTAACGAAATTGTTGGGGAATTAGCTCAATATCAGCCGGGGGAAATTTTAGGTTATTTGTATAACTTGGAGTATGCAAAAGCTGATGGTGCTTGTAGGGCTTGTTGGGATACAACCGGAGTTCAAAAAGTTAGCAATTGCTTCAACAATACGCTGAGCGGGATGGTTACGCCTAATACTTTTGAGCCTAGAGCCGCTTGGTGGACATACAAAGCTTATGCTGACGGAGTGAATTCGCGGGTCCTGAGCCGATCGGATAACGATCGCCTTGTCGCTTTAGCCAGCAAGTCAACTCCTGAAGGTAAAGCACAGGTACTTTTAGGTTATTTCGATCGCAATTATTCCTCGGCCACAACCGTTACCTTGACGCTGGCAAATTTGCGGCAATTAGGTATTGAAAAAAATCAAAAGATTACTCTGAAATTAGAGAAAATTCCCAACAATCTAGAAGGCGCTGTGCCAAAACTTATTACTGTCAAAGAAGACACTGTTGCGGTTGGGGGAAATAACTTTAATTATGTTATTTCTAATTTCAAGGTTCATGAAGGTTATGTGTTGACGATTAGGTAATATGGCGGTTGAAACCGCCAGACAGTTAAACGAAAAGGTCGGCAGAGCCTCCAGATATGCGTTCCCAGGCAGAGCCGGGAACGAGTATAATTCGGCGGTTTAAACCGCCGAATTATGTGGATTCGTCAAAGATTTTTGCACGGATTCCAGCCATTCTCTGACTGTTTGATTTTCCGATTGTGGGTCATAGTAACAGCCTAATTCATCGAGGATGAATGTTTCTAAGTCGGCTGGGGCGATCGGCATTTCTAGCAGTTTTCTGAGTTCTTGCGATGCGGCTTCAACACTTTCGGCAGGTTCGCTGCTCAGGTAGTTGTTCACTACATCGCTGGGAGTGTCAGCTTCTAGCGGCCAGTCTTGGTGAAAGTAGGAACTGAAAAATTGGGTTAAATTAGGAAATTGATTGATCATTCGGGATAAGCTGTGAGAATAAAGTATCCGGGAGGTAATTTGGCACTGCGCTGGAGGACGATTTTCAGGCGAGATGCTGAAGTTGCTTTCGATGCGCGGCGACGCAAAGTAATGCCAATTATTCTGTTGGCGTTATAGTCGATCGTATAACGATTTCCTCGACTTTTAACCCAGGAGTCGATCGCACTTTGGTTTCTGTTCATTGCTTCCGCAATGGCCGCTTCGGCGACGGAACGGTCAGTAAAGGAAGATGCGGCAGAAATTCTCGTTTCGCTTGCGAGTCGCTGTGCTAGTTGTGCTTCTGTTTTGCCAACGTGTCTTTCTAAAGTATGTCCTCCTGCGGCTTCGTGAACATCCAATCCGCCGCCCGGTATGCTAGGCACAAAAGCTAGAGTGGTTTGTGGTATGCTGGAAATTTCCGACCCAATAACCGTGGCGTAAACATCAGGTATTGCCGATTGGAATAAGATTGTTATTGAGGCGATCGCGCCTAGGATACCTAAAAACTGTTTGAGACGATCAAATTGAGTTCTCATTGCTGTTTATTATGTTCATTTGCAGAGTTATATACTATTTTTTTTCTACTTCATATTTTACCATTAGTTAGTTAAGAATTGCGCGCAGCATTTTAATATACGGTGCGCGGTGCATCGCCCTAGAATTACTGCGATGGCGATTATTCATAAATTTAAGGTTAGCGGTACTTACCCTAGAATTATTGAGCATAGGGGATGATTTCTGCGCTTCACAAAGCTTCACTAACCGCGAAAAAATGTTAATAATTATTTAGAAAAAATACAAATAATTGATGATACATTAATTGATGAGCTTTCAAAAGGTGGAAAAATGCAAGTAGTTATCCTCGCTGGCGGCCTCGGTACTCGTCTCAGAGAAGAAACAGAATTTCGTCCAAAACCTTTAGTTGATGTCGGCGGGCGTCCGATTATTTGGCACATCATGAAAATCTATGCCTACTATGGCTTCCAAAACTTCATTGTGTGCTTGGGCTATCGCGGGAACATGATTAAGGAATATTTCCTCAATTATGAAGCTATGAACAATGACTTTACTGTCTGTCTGGGACGCAAAAATAGCATTACCTATCATGAGGAACATCACGAACAAGATTTTAATGTAACGCTGGCTGACACTGGCGCAGAAAGCTTGACGGGAGGACGGGTGAAACGGATCGAAAAATATATCGATGACGAGAATTTCATGGTGACATATGGTGATGGAGTTGCTGATGTCAATATTGATAAATTGATGGAGTTTCACAAGTCTCACGGTAAGCTAGCAACTGTGACTACATTTCGCCCGATTTCGCGCTTTGGAATTTTGGATGTAGACAGCGATAGCCGCGTAGTAGAATTTACTGAAAAACCTCAAATAGACGGCTGGATTAGTGTTGGATATATTGTGTTTAACCGCCGGGTATTTGAGTATTTGGATGGGGATGATTGTGTTTTAGAACAGGAGCCGATGCAGCGTTTGGCGGCAGAGGGACAGTTGATGGCTTACCGTCACGAGGGCTTTTTCTTTGCAATGGATACTTACCGAGAATACAAGTATTTAAACGAACTTTGGGATGAAGGGAAGGCTCCTTGGAAAGTGTGGAAATAAGTTATAGAATTTCTCAGAAAGATGAGGTGCTCTCGTGGGCATAGGGCATAGGGCATAGGGCATAGGGCATAGCTCACCACGCTTGAGAACCCCTATATACCAAATCCGGGTTTGGGCTCCCCTTTATGAACCAGTCGGCGCCGACATCGTTTGACTTTCTGGCGGTTTCAACCGCCGAATCATAAAAGGGGTGGCTCAGATTTTGTATTAGTTGTGGGGCTTTCTGAAATAATAGTAAGGCCAATTTTAAAACAATCATGAAAAATGGATTTTGAAGAAATTCTCCACAGCACAAAAAGTTATCTCAAAGAGTGTGTTGTACCCCGCGCCGAAGTTATCGACGGCGACTCGGAAGCGCTGAAAATAGCAGTTGCTGGGTTGGAAAGTCGATCGCTCTTAGCGTTGCGAGTTCCGCAAAAATGGGGCGGCGCGGACATTCCACCGGAGCTTTTTTACCAATATCAGGAATTGACGGCTCGATATTCCGGCGCTTTGTCTTTCCTGCAAACTCAGCACCACAGCGCAACTGCGATGATTGCCAGCAGCGACAATGAAATGCTAAAAAGTAGATACTTGGGCGCGATCGTCGCCCAAAAAGGGTTACGCTTAGGTGTTGGGTTTTCGCATTTAAGGCGATCCTCTTCGAGGGCTTCGCTAACGGGCAAACCGGCAGTCACCGCAACTCCCACAAAGGATGGCTATTTACTGTCGGGGAATATTCCTTGGATTACAGGTTTTGGCTTGTTTCAAAAGTTTATTGTGGCTGCGCTACTTCCAGACAATCGCGCGGTTTTTGGTGTGCTACCTTTTGCCAATATCGATCGTGAATATGGTAAAATAGCTGTCAGCGAAATCATGCAGTTAATCGCCATGAACTCGACTAATACTGTGACAGCAACTCTCGATAATTGGTTGCTGCATGAATCGGAAATAATTTCGGTTAAACCTGTCGGGTGGATAGCCGAAAACGACAGCAAAAATATCCTGAATTCTGTGCCGGCTACTTTTGGCTGTATTCGATCGGGATTGGATGTAATTGCAACAGTGGCGACTGCTAAAGATTCGCCTGTGATAGCGACGGCTTGCCAAAAATTGGAGCAAAAGCTCGATCGGCTAAAACAGAATTTCCGACAATCTCAACATAGCTCAAAAGCAGAACAATTAGCGCTCCGAGCCGCAGCCATTGACTTAGCGGTGCGTTGCGGGCACGCAGCAGTTGTAGTTTCCGGCGGTGCGGCTAACGGTATCCAGCACCCCGCCGGGAGAGTTTATCGAGAAGCTTTGGTGTATACTGTTTCCGGGCAAACCAAGGACGTGATGGAAGCTGCGCTCGATCGAATTGTCAGCTAGCTTTTAGTCCGCTAGAAGTGGACTTCGCTTGACAAGGAGCGGTTTCAACTGCCGATTCATTTGTGCTTGACAAGGAGCGCTTTCAACCGCCGAAATTCTTCATTTTTGCCGATGACAAACAACTTTAACTCAAACAATTTAAAAACGATCGCCTACAGGCAAATTATCGACTTAACCCATGCAATTCATCCAAATATTCCCATCTGGCCCGGAGATCCGGCGATCGCATTTGAAACCGTATCTCAAATAGAAAAACACGGCTATTTCCTGAGAAAATTTTCAATAGGAGAACACAGCGGCACTCACATCAACGCACCCAACAGCTTCGATCCAGCAGGCGCGAGTGTTGATAGTTATGCGCCACAGTCGCTAGTTTCGCCCGCAATTGCGATCGACATCCGCGAGGCAACTGTTGCCAATCCAGACTACACTTTAACTGTAAGTGATATATTAAATTGGGAACAACAGCACAAACTTATAGAACCGGGAAAGATCGTTTTATTGTATACTGGGTGGCAAGAAAAATGGGATAACAAGCAAGCATTTTTCAATCCAGATGCAGGCGGAATTTGCCACTTTCCCGGATTTGGCAAAGCAGCAACTCAATTTTTGCTGGAAGAACGCTCAGTCGCTGGAATAGGAACCGATACCCACGGAGTAGATCCAGGACAAGATGAAAGTTTTGCGGTTAACAAAATGGTATTGGGAAAGCAGCGAATAGTGCTGGAAAATCTAGCAAATCTCCACTTGTTACCTGCTACTGATATCACTTTGGTTATCGGAATATTACGTTTGTTGGGAGGCTCAGGCTCACCCGTGTCAGTGTTAGCTTTTGTAGCTTAAACGCTTGCACATTTAAAGTGTTTGTTGGGGCTGGTCTGAAGCGCACCTCACTCATGGTTGCATGATTGTTTGATATAAAATGTTAGTGTTGATTAGCTTATTGCGGTAAAATTAAAGTGAGAGAAGTCGAGTAAAAATAATTAAGATTGATGACAGAACTGCCAAAGGATCTCAACGAGGCGATCGCCCAATCGCGCATTGCAACAGCCGCCGCCCTCTCGGACGGCAAAAATCTCCTGCAAGTCGAATTAGTATTTCCCGAAATAGCACTGCAAGCACAGTCTATCGCCCAACAATTTCTCCCAGAATTTGAGGAAATTCACTCTGGAGTCAAAGTCTTTTTTCCCGATACCGGTGCGGCGGCCCTCGCCCGTCGCGACTGGGGAGAAACACTGTTTAAAGTGACTGATTTGGGTAGCAGCCGCACCCCTATTGAAGAGAAAATAGCACCGGAAGACGAACTGTTTTTGTTAGTGAATCCGGCGGCGGTAGAAGTGGCGCAAGTCGAAAAACTCTACTTAGCGACGGGGGGGCGTCCGGTAATTATACTCAACCCGCGACTCGAAGATGTTGCTACTATAGGTATAGGCTATGCAGCCCGCCAATTGCGCGATCGATTCCTCAACAAAATCGAATCCTCCTACTACATCAGGCCCCTAGACAATGCGGCTTTATTCCGCTGTTACCCGCAACCCTGGCAAGTTTGGCTGGAAACAAATGACGAATACGAACTAATTTCTGAAACCGCCCAAAAACCCGTCGGAGACGATTTAGAGCGGATTTTAAACAAAGCTTTGGGAACCGTCGATCCAAATTCCAACGCACCTGTTAAACCGCTAAAAAAGAAAAGTTTTTTGGCAGAACTTCAGACTTTTCTCAGAGCTTTGACTCAGTGAGATTTGTTAACGCTCGATCGTGGTATTGTAGGGTGCGTCAGCTAGGATTATTTTTGATTTATATAGATAGGTCTTGACTGACGCACCCTACAGAAGTGAGTTATTTTCGAGTCAATCGATCGACAAATAACTGTCGAGTAAATCTAAAATCTAAAATCTAAAACTCGTACTGAGCGAAGTCGAAGTATCTAAAATCTAAAACTCGTACTGAGCGAAGTCGAAGTATCTAAAATAGATTGACTCAGTAATAACAGTTGCAGAAACGCAATGAAAAGCTTGCCAGTTTTGCTATCTGTAGCAAGGCAAACAGATATTAGGGAAAATTACTGAATCTCGATCGCAAGGACTATAATGGGTGAGACCCCTCCTCCCTAAAGAATGAAGGAAATAGCATCAAAATCAGATGGTATAAGCAAGTAATTGGGGTTTTGAGTCAGGGAAGCGGATAAACACAGTGGAGTACCGACGCATTGTTATCGGGGACGTACACGGGCATTACGACGGCTTAATGCTCTTGCTAGAGGCACTTGCCCCGAGCTTGAAGGATCGCGTTTATTTTTTGGGAGATTTAATCGATCGCGGGCCCAAAAGCGCTCAGGTATTAGATTTTGTGCAGCACAGCCCCTACCAAACTCTGCTGGGAAACCACGAACAACTAATGCTGGAGGCTTTGTCGGGGCCGCAGGTGGATATGCGGGCGTGGCAATTTTGGATGTACAGTGGCGGGGAGGCGACAGTCGCCAGCTACAAAGAGACAGGGATGATGCCGTACAAACACTTAGATTGGCTGCGATCGCTCCCTACGTACATTGACTTAGGCGATATCTGGCTGGTACACGCCGGCGTGCATCCGGCTATGCCAATTAACGAACAGTCTAGCGAACAACTGTGCTGGATTCGCAAAGAATTTCACACGATATCGAAACCGTATTTTCCCAACAAATTAATTATTACCGGTCACACGATCACCTTTACCTTTGAGGGTGTGAGGCCTGGAGAATTAGTCAGGGGCCAAGGGTGGTTGGATATTGACACGGGTGCTTATCATCCCAAAAGCGGCTGGCTGACTGGATTTGACCTCAACTACCGCAGAGTTTATCAAGTAAATGTGTTTAACAATCAAGTCCGAATTGTGCCGTTTGACGAAGTTGTCCGACAATTGAAGCCGCAGATTACATTCCCGAAAAGTCAGATTAACCCTGTTGTTCAGCAGCAGGGTTAAATTAAGTTGTAGGGTGCGTTAGTTTGAGTCCGATCGACAAAATCGAAATTCACTTGTTTCTAACGCACTCTACCAAATAGATTTGTTTTTTAACGAACCGCGAAGACGCAAAGATCGCTAAGTAAGAAAAGAGAAGAAAAGAAAAGAAAAGAAAAGAAAAGAGAAGAGTTCGCCTTTGACAATTAGAGAATTGCTAGGAAGATCGCAACAGTCGGTCAATTTCCAGCTTGTAAGCCGCATTATTCAAACCTTCACCGCTAGCCAGATCCGGATCGATCGCCCCATTGATGGCAGCAATCCGATCGCTCGTAGCCGGGTGAGTGCTCAAAATACTCGGTGGAGAAGACTGATTGAGCAACTTTTTCATAAAATCAACCATCCCAGATTGAGCGTAGCCCGCTCGCCCCATAGTTTCCAATCCCAACTGATCCGCCTCGTACTCAGCTTGGCGGCTGTGGGGGCGGCGCAAAGCCAACTCCACGCCAATCTGCACCGCCGCAGAGCGATCGAGCCCAGTCGCCGAAGCTACACCAGAGGCGATCGCCATTTGACGCATTTGTTTAATCGAGTGGCGAGCACTAATATGCCCGATTTCGTGGGCCATAACACTGGCTAATTCCGCTTCATTATCCGCCGCCGCCATCAAACCCTTATTCACATAAACAAAACCGCCCATAGTCGCAAAAGCATTAATATTGTCGTCATCAATCACCTGAAAAGTATAAGGAATATTAGGGCGAGTGCTTTGCTCTGCCAGCCGCTGACCGATGCGGTTGATATATGCTGTAGCAGCGCGATCTCGGTAAATTTTTACTTCTCCCCCCGCCAACTGCTGATTGATTTGTCCGCCAACAGTCACCTCCTGGCGATCGGACATATTCGACAGTTGAATAACTTGAATCCCCCGAAAAATCAGTTCCGGCAAAGAAAACGCCTGTGTTGGTTCCGGGGAAACCACCCAGATACCCGCAGTCACAATCAGCGACAGAAACAGATAAATTCCCCGGCCACAAGTATGCCGGCAAGTCAACCAAAAACTTTTGAACATAATTGATAAGTGTTAAAGGAAGGAAGAAGGAAGATGGAAGATGGAAGATGGAAGATGGAAGATGGAAGATGGAAGATGGAAGATGGCTATAACGGCTTCGCTCAGGGTGAAAAGATGGAAGATGGAGATCAGACGGCGGTTGAAAGCGGATCTACAACAACAAAGTCCCTCTCTAAGAGACTGCATAAAATAATGTAATTTCATCCGTCCGTTCTTCAACCGGCGTCGGCAGGTTTTGTTTGACTTTCTGGCGGTTTCAACCGCCCGGTATTCTTTTTTTTTTAGGAAAAATTCAAAAAGTCACTAAATCGGCAGACGAAATAGAACGCTGTTTAGTTGCTATTTTAACTTGTTGCCAAATTTTAACCACTCTCCCCATCTCCCCACTCTCCCCCTCTTCCCCATCACCCCATCACCCCTCACCGACTCTGTAAGTCCTGCGGATTTTGGGCGATCGTTGTGGTAATATCTTTTGGCTTGTACAGATACTCCTGTCGCTGTCCGTTTATAGGCGATTTATGAAAATTTTAGATTCTCAAGGCCGGCTGTTCGGCAAACTCAGCATTCTAGACGTATGTGCCGCAATGATTGTGCTGCTAGTTGCAGTCGGCATCTTCTTTTTTCCCGGCACATCGGGCGGTTCCGTCGCCCAAGTCGGCGGCGCTAGTGTTAAATCTGTAGAGATTGATGCAATTGCGATCGGACTCAAAGGCACGAACTTCCCAGATTTGTTCAAAGCTGGCGATAAAATCAACGTAGTTATCCGCAACCAGCCCGCCGGTCAGATTACGATCAAATCCGTCAAAACTATCACCAGAACCCTCGCAGTTCCCCAGCCCAACGGTACCCTCAAAGCTCTCCCCGATCCCCGAGAAGAAGAATCCTTCAGCAGAAATATGATGTTTACCCTAGAAGGAAAAGGTCAAATTACTGACAACGGCCCGGTTTTAGGAAATACGAAGGTTAAAATTGGCACCACCCTAGAACTTGAAGGCAAAAAATACATTTTCAATGCCAGCGTCATCGACGTGCGAGTCAAAGAATAGTCATTAGTCATTAGTCATTGGTCATTAGTCATTGGTCATTAGTCAGCAGTCATTGCTAATCGGGAAGGGGGAAGAGGGAATTCATATTCCTTCTTCCCCCTTCCTTTTTCCCCCTTCCTTCTTCCTTCTTCCTTCTTCCTTCTTCCTTCTTCCGACGGACTTACATCCGTTACATCCGTTACATCCGTTACATCCGTTACATCCCGTACATTGCTCGTTGCCGAACTTCCTTCTTGCTTCTTCCTTCTTCCCCCTTCCTTCTTCACCCTTGAGAAAGCACCCTTAAATATTGTCGAATTAAGCCAACAGTCACAGCCGGAATTTCCAACTGCGGAGTCAAACCCACATTTTCCAAAGATTGAAAAACTTTGATTGCTTCGGGGTTGAGATTGGCCAATCGCTGGCCGATATCCGGGCTGGTAAACTGCGATTTTTCTCCCCAAATAATCGCAGTCGGGGTTGTTAGCTGAGTGATGTACAGCGACAAATCAAAGCACAAATCTCCCCGCACAAAAGACAGGGCGGCATATTCTGCATTTGGTTCTAAGGCAGATTCGAGGTAAGCATCGACAATTTCTTGGTAGACGCGGCGCGAATCGGCAAATTGGCGCTGTTCTAAGAAGCTGCGAATCCCGCCGTCTGTGGCGATGCCCGTACTGTAGAGCAAACGGTCTAAAATTGGTGTGTTGACTAGCTTAGCGAAGAAACTGCTGCCGTAATCCTGTCCGAAGTCCGACAAACCGCTTGGTGTTGTCAAAATAAGCGATTTGAACAGATCCGGGCGGGCGATCGCCGCTCGAATCGCGATCGCCCCTGTCAGCGAAGAAGCGATCGCATCCGTCGGACTGTCGCAAGTTTTTTCCAGAAATTCAATCAAAGTTGTGATATAATCTTCGACTTGATAATTTCTCGGCGGATGTTCCGATCGCCCCCAACCGATTAAATCCGGTGCTAAAATTCGATATTCCGCTGCAAAAGCCGGATAAACTTTCGACCATTCGTAGGCACTAGACCCGCCCCCAAAACCGTGGAAAAATACCAAATTCGGTTTGTTTTCAGATGCCGGGGCAGACAATTCGAGCCAAGGCATTTTTTCAGCAGTGTAGTATACCATTCTGCCGAGAGAAGTAACTATCGATCGCTGACCGAAGCCGAGGGGCATAAGCATAAGTAAACCTCAATCGCTATTAGATTTTAGATTTTCCTCCGCAGCCGGGCCTCAATTTAAAAAAGTTGCAAAGCTAGCGGAGTTTTTGTAAAGATTAAGTATTGATTTCAATCTATTTTAGTACAAATCAAGCCTGAAACTACGGACAGCAACTAAGTTTTGCGATTTTGGGGACTTTTGCCCTGTAGTTATCTTCACCCTTGCTTGCCTACCGTCGATCGGAGATAATAGCAAAATGATGGGTAAGACCCCTCAAAAGCACCGAGTCGGTTCGCCAAGCTCGAAAGCAGGAGTATTCGATTTCGCTTTTAAACCGACCGCTGGTTTGCTGCCGTGAGCCAATCACGAATAATTAATTACCATATTTTGCGGAGCAGTCGATTTTGAGGTTGAAAGTCCTTGTTAGAGGCGATCGGTTTTCGATTCCGGCGTTGCAGGTTTGGCAATTTCCCGCCTCGCCACTATCAATTCCCAAACACCAGAAACAACCAATTTCAGGGAGATTTACTAAAAATGCAACTGCTCAGGAAACGGGATCGCGAGGGTTTTATGGTTGACGCACAGAGTCTTCGATCGGACGGGTTTGCAGAATTTGATACAGCCTGTCGAAGCATGGATTTAAACGGCAAAAAGTCTTTAGTCGCCATTCCCGAACGATCGGGCGCTGGGCCAGACGTGCGATCGCGCGCCACGGTACCGGCGATCGTCCGCCTAGCTTTAGAAGATTTGAAATGCTTTGAAGTAGTAGAACACCAGTTTGCACATTGGGGGGTGACTTTTAGCAATACTGTAGCCATCCAACCTTCAAACCCAGCATTTTTCACCAGTTTTGGGAGAACAGTGCTAATGGGAGCGCCAAAAAGCGGATTGATAGAAGTAACTTTCAAGCATCCTGTTCGCAGCGTGTCAGGACTTGTCACCAGTTCGCGGCGAACTGTTTTATCGGCTTGCGACATTGACGGACACCCAATTGTTCAGGATGAAATGCCTGCACCGAATCTGGTAGGCTCTAATTCTCCGATCGCCCCTAGCACTCCCCTGCGTGTCAAAGCTCCGAATATTCATCGAATTACTTTTTATGCTTTTGACGGTCAGCTAATAGTCGATGACTTTATTTTTGGATTTTGAACTGGTGCCATAGGTATCATCCCAAGTCTGCAAACCTTCGAGAAGGGCATTGCGGACTAAAGCTTCCGGTTCTTGACTCAGCATCAGGCGAAAGCACTCGGCAGCGCGGGTTAAGGCTATCCTGTTCCTTGGCTTGGCGGGCTGATTTTTGACAAAACTCCGATGGCCAAACCCACCGTTATTTACCAAATCGGTCATTTGCCGCACTGCAATCAAACGCTTCACGGGGTCAGCATCGGTCAAATCTGCCAGGATGCGATCGACCGTGGCTTCATCTTTTGAGGCTCCCATACTCAGCGCTTGTCGCAGCAGCAGCCCTGCAATGGCGATCGTGCCAAAGTTTTGCAAAATCAGGCTCGCAGCCATCCAGTGGCTGCTTGAGTCCGCCCAAATCGCCAAACTCATGTAAGCGCCCAAGGTAGCAATGCCGCCGGTGCCCGCTGCTAAAATAAACCGACGGTTCGGGCTATCCCAAAATTGCTCGACTTGCGATCGCAGCAATTGCCACTCCCGCGACTCTCCTCGGTAAACCAGCATCATGGCTGCGATTCCGAACCCTGTCGAAAACAGTAACTGACTGTTCCACAACGCCCAAATTGCTGCCAGGGTGATAACTGTCAGCCAACCTTTCGATCGAGTCAAACGATCTAGCAACCACTTGACAAAGCCGATAGAACCCACAGGCGATCGGGCCCGATCAGTCTTGGCCTCAGCCCGGAAATATCTTGTTTGGGCAGTCTCTGGGAATCCTCTAGAGCGATCGTCCAGACTGAGCTCTCTCAAACCTCGCGCATCAGTGATATCCTCAGACAGGTCGAGGGGGGGGAGCTTACTGAGTTGCCAAGTGCGATCGGATATTTGCACTGGCGATCTATTCAGCTTGGTTGTAGTTTTTTTAACTTGATTCATAGTGACTTTTGGATAAATAACTTCAAGTTATCCCGGCGTTTTTAGCACTGATTTAAATGCTAGGCAAACAATACTCTGATACTAGACTTGAGTTGCACTCTGCATCGCAGACTATATTCATACCATTTAGAAAAAAGCTTGCTACAAGAGAATATTTGAGTGTGTTTGGCCCACCTAATGTGTAAGGTGCGTCGCACGAGATATCTGGCATGAAATCCGAGGAATTGTTCTCCTGCGACGCACCCTACAGCTACGGCTTTGCAGGATTTTGGAAAAATGGTATCAATTATCTGCGTCGGTCGGTGTCGCTCCGTTTGAAATGTGGGGTCAACTGATCTATCGAATATTGATGCAATCTTGGTCTCCTTTATGATATCATCGGAAATTAAAACCCGTCGTGGTGAACACCTCAACTGCGCTGAATTCCCAGCCATCATTACAAAAAATCCAGCAATTGCAGATTGTTAAAAAAAGTACGAATACAGGTCAACAGCGAATATTTCTGACTCACTTTTGAGACAGTGCGGGCGATCGCACCGCGCCGCGGGCCGACAAGCAGTCCCCCAAAAAATACGCGACGCAAATTTAGCCTTTGGGGCCTGGGCCCGGGAAATCGTCGCTGTGCCCGGATGTCCAATCGGGCTGTGTTCGCAGGTTGAGCGTTTGGATCGACAGCCGCAGGTGAAACCCCAGAATTGCAACAGTATTGTGGGAAAATCCATAGCAGGATCGTTCCTAAACTGCTAAGATTTTTGAATAAGAATCCGAAATAATCAAGTCTGGTAAATTAGCCGTAATTCTAGTATGGGGCAGGAAGCGTCGCGCCCGATCGCCAACCAACCCAGATATCTCGATATTACGGTCGATCGACCCGAAATGATAGCATCCAAGCCGCTTCCGGTGGTTCCAGCCCGTAAACCTGCAGCGCCAAAACCGACTGCAGCAGCTTGTACCGGCAAGGGCGGAAGCAGGAGAAATATAGACTGCAAGACCAGACTCAGGCCCAAGTTCTGCTTCAAATTGTGTCTGCAAGGGTTAGGCTAGTGAAGAAAAGAAAATAATAGTTGCGATCGAGACTTCATCAGTCTACGTTGTAATTTCTTATCCTGTCGTCAAGCTCAACAGTTTTAGATTCTCTGGCAAACGAAATGCTTGACACCGATCGTGCAAAACTCGACAGTCAAAGAACAGAGGTTTGACGGCAAAGCCCTTACCAATATGTAAACATTTTACCGATGGCTCGCCGGAGTAATCTTGCAGGAAAACCCATGTCTAGTATGCAAAACCAATTCACGGTTCACTTCTGGGGCGTTAGAGGTAGCATAGCCTCTCCCGGAGCCGAAACAGTACGTTACGGGGGCAACACACCCTGTATAGAAATGCGAGTGGGTGAGAGCCGCCTAATTTTTGATGGCGGTACTGGATTGCGGGTTTTGGGACAAACTCTCCTGTCGCAGATGCCCGTAGAAGCTCATATGTTTTTTACTCACTCCCACTGGGATCACATTCAAGGATTCCCATTTTTTGTCCCCGCTTTTCTTAAGGGTAATTGTTTTCACATCTATGGGGCAGTGGCTCCTAATAAGGCTACGATCCAGCAGCGGCTAAACGACCAGATGCTTCACCCCAATTTTCCCGTGCCTCTGCAAATTATGGGGGCCGACCTGAAATTTAACGATATAGAAGTGGGCAAACCGCTGGAAATCGGAGACATCAAGGTGGAAACTGCTTTGTTGAACCATCCGGGGGAAGCTATGGGCTACCGGGTGAACTGGCGGGGCTATGCGGCGGCTTACGTGACTGATACCGAACATTTTCCCGATCGTTTAGACGAAAATGTGCTGTATTTGGCTCGGGATGCTGAGGTGCTGATCTACGATGCTACTTATACTGATGAGGAGTATTATGCGGAAAAGTCTAGCAGGGTTGGCTGGGGACATTCGACTTGGCAGGAAGCGGTGAAGGTGGCAAAGGCTGCTAATGTCAAGAAGCTGGTGATTTTTCACCACGACCCGCTACACAATGACGAGTTTTTAGACAAGGTGGGAGAGCAGGTGGCTCAAAGGTTCCCGAACAGTTTGATGGCGCGGGAAGGTTTGTCGTTACAGTTGCTGCCTCCGGGTGAGATATCTGAAGAAGTCGGTGCAAGCGCCTAAAGTGCTTCTCTGAGGGATTTGAGATTGGCCTGCAAGTTCTGAAATCTTGAGGTCGGAAATTTCAAAGTTATGGCTGACCTTACTTACCTAAAGACGAGCTACGAGACTCTCGCAGCGCGAGAGTCAATTCTTTAATCTTTAATCTTTAATCTCAAATCGACGCTTCGATCGCACGCGGGCTAATTATGTCAAAATGTAAAGCGTGTTGCTAACTTCTTCCTGTACCGCTGCTCTGACTCCAACTGCCGTTGCCTTGGGAAACTTTGATGGTTTGCACCTAGGGCACCGACAAGTCGTGCAGCCAATTTTAAATCGATCGCCTAAATCAAATTCTGCGACTGTTTCGGTGTCGGCGCAATCCTCGCGCTCCAACCCTGGCCAAGATGCAAATTTGGAAAGCAAACCTCCGGTAAGCTGGGACAACGACTCAGCAGCACCGCCCGATACAGCCGACAGCGGCCTTAATTTCAATGGTTCGATCGCCCTCGGTCAGGCTGTGGGTAACAGCTTCTCTGGGCTCGATTCTGATGGGGTCGATAGGCTTTACAGCACTGTGCTGACATTCGATCCGCACCCGCAAGAATTTTTTACAGGTAAACCCAGAAAACTGCTGACACCTCTGGCCCAAAAGGTAGAATTGCTCGCAGCAATGGGTGTTGAACAACTGGTACTGCTGCCGTTCGATCGAGAACTGGCGGCCTTGACTGCTGACGAGTTTGTCGAAAAAATTCTGGTGCGACAACTGCAAGCGAGTCGAATTAGCGTGGGGGTTGATTTTCGGTTCGGGCGGGGACGCGCGGGGACGGCTGTGGATTTGCAGTCGATCGCCTCGGGTTACGGTATTGATGTGACTCTGGTAACGCTGCACAATTGCGATGAAGGCGATCGGATCAGCAGTTCTGCCATCCGAGAAGGTCTGGCATCCGGCGACCTCAGAAAAGCCAATCAGTTGCTGGGCAGACCCTACACTTTAGTCGGGACTGTGGTTGGAGGACAGCGACTCGGCAGGACGATCGGATTTCCTACTGCTAATATCGAACTGCCGCCAGAAAAATTTTTGCCTTGTTTTGGCGTGTACGCCGTGCGAGTCTCGGTGAAAAATGGAGTAGAAAATATCAAAGATCCAAATTCTTCCTATAAGTGGGAAAATCCGCAATCTTTAATCGCCGAAAAATCGTCAAATGTATCATTCATAAATGGAGTGATGAATATTGGCCGCCGCCCGACGGTAGACGGTTTACAACTCACTGTAGAAGTTCACTTGTTAGATTGGTCGGGGGATTTGTACGGTAAAACCTTGAGCGCAAGTTTGGTAGAGTTTTTGCGACCCGAACAAAAATTCGCATCTCTGGATGCTCTCAAAACTCAAATTCAAGCCGATTGCGATGTTGCTAGAAAGGTTTTAGCTGCTAATGGTTAATATATCTATTGCACAAATATTGGTTAATCCAAATTTCGGACGGGCTAGAAGCCCATCCCACATTTTTTTTGTTGTGGGATGGGCTTCTAGCTCGGACGAATCATGAATTCATTGTGTACAGTTTTACTGGGGCGATTGAAATCGCGCCTACACAAACGAAGTCCTAGCTGAGAGGAACTAGGAATCAAAAACAATGAAAAATCAACAATTAGCAAAGTAAATCAACGTAATTAACATAAAATGGGGAACGCTTAAAAAGCTGGCTGTGTATTTCTTCTTCCTTGTTCCTTCGGTCTAAGGACTAAGGACTAAGGACTAAGGACTAAGGACTAAGGACTAAGGACTAAGGACTACTGACTAATGACTAATGACTACTGATATCAAATCCGGTAGCATCGGAATGATTCAGATATATATTCTCGGACTCTGTGTACTCTGCGTACTAATAAGGTTAAATCATTCCGATGCAAGCGGAAACGATATGACTACTGACTACTGACTACTGACTACTGACTACTGACTACTGACTACTGACTAATAACTAATGACTTCTACTTAAAAATCAGGGATATGAGAGAACACATTGAGCGGCTCAAACAAAATCTAGGCAAGACGATTGTAGGAAAAGCGGATGCTATTCGCTTGGTGCTGGTAGCCGTGCTTTCGGGCGGGCACGCGCTGCTGGAAGACGTGCCTGGTGTAGGAAAAACGCTGCTGGCGAAGTCTTTGGCGCGATCGATCGATGGGAAGTTTCAGCGGATTCAGTGCACTCCCGATTTGTTACCGACAGATATCACTGGTACTAATATTTGGAATCCCCGCAGCGGGGAGTTTGAGTTTTTGCCCGGGCCAGTTTTTGCTAATGTTTTGCTGGCTGATGAAATCAACCGGGCGACACCGCGAACTCAGTCTGCTTTGCTGGAAGTGATGGAAGAAAAGCAGGTGACAGTAGACGGAATTTCTCGGAGTGTTCCGGCACCGTTTTTTGTGATTGCTACTCAAAACCCGATCGAATATCAAGGCACTTTTCCGCTACCGGAAGCGCAGATGGATCGGTTTACTTTGTCTTTGACTTTGGGCTATCCCGAAGCGTTGGAAGAGTTGCAAATGTTGGAACGGCTGTCTGATACTTTTGCAGTTGAGGATTTGCAGCCTTGTATTTCTTTATCTGAGGTGCAGGAATTGCGCCGCTTGTGTGCTGCGGTGAAGGTAGAAGGCTCTTTGAAGCAGTATATTGTGGATTTGGTGCGATCGACCCGCGAGGATGAAGAGATTACTCTGGGAGTGAGTCCCCGGGGTGCGGTAGCTTTACACCGGGCGTCCCAGGCTTTGGCGTTTATTTCCGGGCGGGATTATGTTACCCCGGATGATGTGAAGGATTTGGCACCGCACGTACTTTCTCACCGATTGATTCCGGCGGGCGGAAGGAAGGCTAAGGCGATTGTTGATAAGTTGTTGAAATCTGTTCCTATTCCTTAAAAAGCATTGGGATTAATATTATCCACAGTGAGGACACGGCAATGCCGTGTCCCTACAATTAATCAGGCGATGGTGACATCCGAGTGGAGTTCGTGATTCTTTTGGAGTAGGGAAACGGCATTGCCGTGTCCTGAGTTGCTTGTTTTATCGGGAGAAAGATTGATTCTTTTGGAGTAGGGAAACGGCATTGCCGTGTCCGAATTGCCTTTTTAAATCACTCAATAGCACTCTCAAATAGTGCAACTAATTTTTTGGCTTCTAAATCGACATTGTGTTGTTTAGCTACCCGTTCTGCCCCTATTTTCCCCATTTCTTCTAGCTTTTCTAAAGGTGCTTCCAATGCCGCGCGCATGGCAACAGCTAATGTTTCTACGGAACCGGGAGGAACTAACCAACCGCAAACACCGGGTTCTACGAGTTCCGGGATGCCAGCAACATAGGTGCTAATTACGGGCCGATTCAGAGCGAGGGCTTCCATAATTACGACGGGTAAACCTTCGGCAAAACTTGGCAATACCATTGCGCGGGAAGCTAAAATTTCTTGCTGAACTCGATCGCCACTGGCCCAGCCGGTAATTTCTATATGGTTTTGCAGATTGAGTTGTGCAATCTGCTGTTCAATTTCAGCCCGCAGCGGCCCGTCTCCGACAAATACCAATTTAAACTCCAAGCCTTGAACTGCTAGCTTGCTGGCGGCTTCTAGCAATAACAAATGACCTTTTTGTTCGCTGAGCCTGCCGACACAAACTAAGCGGGGTGCTGCGGGTATGGGGACGTGCGGGTGAGCTAAAAAGGCTGCATCAACTCCGCAGTGTATGACGTGGATTTTTGACCAATAAGTGCGATCGCACCACCGAAAAAGCTGACTTTTGCCGAAGGAACTAACTGCGGCTACAAAGGTCGATCGTTTAATTTTTTCGTCTAAGGAAAGAAGTGTCGCTTTATCAAATTCTTCGGGGCCGTGAACGGTGAAACTGTAAGTCGGGCCGCCAAGCACGCGGCACAGCATGGCAACTGTTGTGGAATTTGTACCGAAGTGAGCGTGAACGTGTTCTGTACCGGATTCTGCAAACCAATTTAAAAGAATGCAAGCTTCTGCTAAATAAGCTAGATGCAGCAAAATCCCGCGTTCCGAGTGCCAGCCAACTTGGAACATTAACTGCACAGCTTGGAGGAATCGAATTGGTCTAGTTGCGCCAGTGCGGAGCAAACCCCACGCTAACCCCTGTACGCCAACTCCTAGGATAACTTTGGTCAATTCTTGCTCTTCTTTGTCGCCCTTGTCAACGAGTTCTGACTCGCAGGATCTGATGGAGTAACGCCCGACTTTGATGCCGCAAGTTTCGACGGCTAGGAGTTCTCTGCGGACAAAGCTGTGGCTGACTTTGGGGTATTGGTTGACTAGATAGGCGATGTTCATGAAGGGGGGGAAATTTTTGTGATAAAGCTCTAGATTAGTCTAGCTTTATGGATGTGCGGGGCGATCGCTTTTGGTGGGATCGGGGCGGTGAGGGCGATCGATTAAAGTCCCCTTGCGGGGAAGAGGTGAAAACTGAATCAACTGTTCAATCACCAGCCAAGTCAGAAAAAGCAGAATCAAAATTGCTGAGTTCTTTTTTCAGATCCTCATCTGTATAACCCAATGACTTTAGCTGTTCCAAAAAAGTAAGATGAAGTAAAGCGAGTTGAACTCGCGTTTCATTTTTTGCCCTTCGCTCTGGTGTCATCCGCTCTCGTAATACACTAAAAGGCTTTGTTCTCATATCTAATCTTAACTTGTGTTCACTTTCATATTCTTATGGTGGTGAGGAGTTTCCAATTTACAGAAATGCTTTATTCTGATATCAACTCTTCTTCCCTAAGCTCTTGTAACAGTTGGTCATAGAGCCGATCGGCTGTCAGTACATTTTCCTCATACCAGCGATCGATTCATTAAAGTCCCCTTGCGGGGAAGGCGTAACGACTGACATAAGTTATGCAACTGTTCAGTCAATCTAGAGGCGTGTTTCCATCCCCTTGCGGGGTAATCAAATAAAATCCTAAAAGTTTTAGGAACACTTGTCGCCTCTAGTAACTTAGATAATATACGTAGTTTATACAAAAGTCAAGTGCGTATCAGCTACCAAAAAATCGTGGTTTTAAATACTGTTATAAAAATTATAAAAACATACATTTTAAACGTCAAAAATATTATTGATTGCACAATGCAAAATTGTGGGTGAGCGTTACCTCACCCATCTGTATTTTCTTGCATGAATCTTTAGAAGGTTGAAGCATTTACGTATAAAGACTCTAGATATCCTCCTATACCTAAGCGCAAATGCTTCATCTCCAAAGATTTAAATCAATTTTTGCAAGAAGCTTACTTTACTTGATATCCTAACTTGATATCGTGTACGGGTGGTGAGGCGCTGGAATTTTTGAAAGCGTGGTAATCTCGCCAAAGTTGAAAAGAGTGATTAGCAGCACCGGTGATGCCTGCTAAAATTGTCACTATTGCCGCGAGCTTCTGTAAATCACGAAATTTTATGTACTTGTTCTTCGAGGTAGGCTTGCTTAAACTTTTACCCGGTTTTTCGCCTTGTATAGGAAAATGGAGATCGTCCGGTGGCAAGCTTTCCGATACAGTTAACTTGGCTGAATCTGCTGGTAGGTGAGATTCGGGCGTTGCTGAATCTTTTTTCATGTCTTGTGTGTCTTCTAAAAACGTCTGACTGATTGCCTTAACAGGTGCATAAGTTATGTTGGTAGAGCCTACCTGATTATTGTTATCAGGTAAATCCGGTTCTTTGAGCCTATACATAGGTCGATCGCTCCAAAAAGTATCAAAGTTTAAAAGGTTGAGATTAAACTCTCAACCTTACTTTTCATATTACACTATATATTACAGTCAGAACAAGCTGGATATCGATCGATATTTGGCATTGCTGAAGCGAGGGAATGAAATCCGCAGGGACAACCCCCTCGTTTCCCAAAACTGTGATAGCGTAAGCAGGAAACACGACCCTTAACCCAAAATCATCCGACCTTCAGCAACGCTCAATATTTTTATTCACAGCATTTGACTTTTCTAAGACTGCCATCTTCCTTAAGGTCTAAAATTTCAACCTGAACCACTTGGTCTTGAGAGAGAGATTGTGCCTTTTTAGGCTCTTTTTCCGTCAGCTTAATAGTTCCCAGAATTTCATAAGTTACCTTATTTCCTTTTACGGCAATAACGGTAGCTTCCAAGATTTGACCAATTTCAAACTCTTGAGACTGCATAACTTGAGCAATTTCCGCTTGCCGCGCTGACTCGGCTACTGGGGCAAAAATTTCCTCAATTGGCCCAGCTTCTCTGTAATATCTCATCAGACGTGCTGACCAACCTAAAATTTCCAGCATCTTCTGAGGATTGGTTTGTTCGCTTTGAAGATACTTGGTGCAAGCTTCGTCAATATTCCAGTAATAGTCAGATGTTTTTTTGCTGTGACCGATTTGTCTGCCATTACTGACTAAGGTTTTTAAGTATTTGAAAAATCTAGTTCCCGCATTGGGCTCATTGACTGAAGCACGAAGATAGCCGATCGCCTTTCCCAATTCATTTACATCGGTTTGTTCTTTGACCAGAGTTTGCGCGATCGCGTGGGCAATTTCCCACTGGTTTTCGGTCAAAGATTCTGTCACTAATTCAGTATTTGACATCTTTAATACATTCCTGTTGGCGGTTCGCGATCGGTCGGATATTTTAACACTTCAGCCAGTTCTTGCAATTGAGTTGCTTGCACTAAACTAGAATGAGCAGCTTGAATATTTTTCTGCATAAACTGTTGCATTTTTGTGCCAGTCATGCTGTCAGATTCAGCAGGCTTGTAGGAGGAATAGCGATCGCGCAAATCTCCCTTATTCTGCAACACTTTTGCTGCTGTTACCTCCACAGTCATTGTTCCCATGCCGATCGGCTTCCCGCCGCCAACCTTCAGGGCGATCGGATACTTTGGATCTTGCCCCAACACAATCAAAAGCGTTCCTAACTCTGCTGCTGTTAAGTTTTTGAATTGTATCTGTGTTTTGAAAGTATACTCTTTAGCCGCTTGCTGAACAGTAATTCCTTGATTTTGACCTTTGTCGATCGCCCGAATTGTGTGATAGTAAAACTTGCGCCCTGCTACGTTGCCTCTTGCGTCAAAATATGCTCGTCTTTGATCGGGACGGGGACGATATAAAGATGGCATAAATCCCGTAGCAAAGCCCGTATTTTCGCATTTAGCATCGCTGAATTCAATTAGCCCTTGCCAATCTAAGGCACCGAATACTTGACTTGCCGGACAGAGTTCTTGTTTATTTTTACATGGCAAGCGTTCTTGCGGAATTTTATCTCTGTATCTTGATGTAATTACTGCTAAAGTGCTGTTAGTAATGGCTTCGTATGCTGACCGGATGCAGCCTTTGAGAGAACTACCTTGAATTGATAACTTTTGATCAATATTTTGAACCATTGTTTTGATTAAAGGCACGCGACTGCCTATGTCGCTACCCATGACAACTACGCCTGTAGAGACGTGCAAAGTTGTCTGAACTTTCAAAGTGAGAAACAAAGTTCCGTGCAGGCGATCGCCCAAATATTTGTGATGTCCTGCCGGAGGTTTTTTGGGCGGGCGTTCCTTGGGAAAACTAATTAATTCATAAGGTTTAGGTACTCCCATTTCACCAGCATAGTTATTAGAAACCGGGCTACTTGGAGGCGGCGGTGTAGAACCTCGGAGTTTAGGTACGGGATTATTAGTCATTTTTTACTCCTGACGGTGAGGGCGACAAACTGAACGGTGGCAGTTCTTTTGTCTTGAAAGTATCGCTGACCTATGCTAATATCGTTAGACTCGATTTTTTCATCATTTTTTCCTTTATACATAAAAGTTTTAGGGAATTTTGGTTCGTTAAGGTCGTGAAAGTAAGCAGCGCGATCGCAATATTCCCAATTTTTGCCAATCGCCTCAAATCCTTCTAAATCCGCTGCAACGCTGCTTAAAAGTAACGCTTCATATGCACTTCCCTGCTTTTTCCAGCGCAATTCTCGATCGCTATCAAACATTTGCCCTTCAAAACCGGGGAAAAACTCATCGGGTAATTTCATGCAAATGCCGCTGACTGCGTGGGGCGATCGCACAAAATAGTAACTATCCTCAGTTGCTAACTTTTCTAGCAACTTTTTGACTTCATCTGATGATAAGCGCGATCGAACGTATACAAAACCTTTGTTCATGCTGCGGCACCTGTTAAAAGCTTACTCCAAGCACAAACTGCACATTTAAATAAATTCGGTACACCAGTCTCACCGTCGCCTTGCCATTTTAGCTGCACTCCAAAACCTAAATCCATCGGTTCTGCAGCCATAGGAGTTTGTTCGCGATCGGGTTTGGAAAAGCCATATTTTTCGGCTTCATCAGCCTCTAAAAACTCTCCCGCACCCAGCAAGAAAGCGTGTCCCCAGTGACCTGGCTTTACTATTTGTTGAATTTGGTGATTGTTTTCATCTAATTTACAACCTGGATATTGAACAGCGGCTTCGTTATACTTGACTGTCACCGTCCCCAAACCGCGAGATTTAGCAAAACCGATCCCAAACCAGCCATCATTTAAGTCTCGCAAAACTAAGCCAATTAAACCTAATTGTGCTAATGAAAAGTTTTTGAGATGTATTTTAGTGCGAAATTCTCCGGCTGTGCAGACTTGATAGTTAAACGGGCCCACGGCTACGGAACCAAAAACGCGATCGATCGCTACTCCATTACGTTCTTGAATTTTGACTTGTTTTTTATCAACTGGGTAAGCATCTTGGATTCTCAGTCTGCTAGCAATTGAAGTATTACCAAATAGTTGGTCTGTAAAAGAAGATAATTTGTAAATATCGCTGGATGATTTTTTCTTTAAGTAATCGTAGTTGTCACTCAGCGGATCGTTAGCCCAGAGAATGTCTGGATTATTAGGATTGCTATCTCTACCTATTGTTCTGACAATTCTCTCAGCATGAGCACGAATAGCACCTTTTAGGGAACTTCCCGGTAGATAAATTGACTTTCCTCCTTCGTGGTAAGTCTCGACAAACTCCATATCCGGTTTAGTTGGATCTGCCCCTTCTTTGCCGGATTTTATCAAAATTGGCCCGTCGGGAATGAGAGTTAAGTCAATGGTACAGTGGTTGACAAATCGTTTGTGCATAGTTTAATTAAATTGAAAAAAGTTGTAAAATTTAAGCAGCTACTAAAGTATTTAGCTGCGATTCGCACTGTTGAAATACATAATTGACAGCAGCAAAAAGTTTATCTAACTCCTGAAGGCTGTAAAAATTGATGTTTTTGGTAAATAGCTGCCCTTCTAGCTGGCCAAATTCCCAGTTTTTGCCATTGGAAACAATACCTAAAATAACGATATGTAATTCATCATTCAGTCGCTGTGCTGCAATCATTTCAGCTAGGCATTGCGCCCACCCTTCATCAAATTTGTCTTGTTTAGCCTCAACCAACAGAAAATAAGGTTTTTCAAAAACGAATTTTCCTAAAGGAGAGCGTTGAGCTAAAATATATTCAGGAAAACCGGACAGATTTTGGTCGTAGGTAAGAGATTTATGGCTCCATAAAACAAACTTACTATGATAACGTTTCCAAACTTCTTTGAGAACTGGATATATCAAGTTTTCGCACACAGCAAACTCTGAATTGTCCACAACTGCTTCCCGCATCATAAATTCTAAGTCTTCCCGAAAATAGTCAGGGATACTAAACTCAGTTTCTCTGATAAAATTAGCTTGGGTATAAGTCACCTGAAATTCTTGGAGAACTTCACCGATATCTTTGTAATTACTGAAACCCATATTGACCTCCTGTGTGCGATATTAGGTTTTAGCCTTGAGCTATTTGATTTGGAGATGATTTAGAAATGTTATTGTTCAGATGTTCTATCAACTTTTGCACCCACTCATCTTTATAGTCGGCTGCATCCTCATAAGCAGTTTCATCTCCCATCACTAACTTTTTTAAGTATTCCAACAAGAATTCGGGATGATCTTCGACATCAACCCAGCGCATTTTATCAATTTCTAGTTTAACAACTCCTAAGCCGCGCGATCGCCCGCCGCCCAGCGGAATTTGTTCTGTCTCGAATTGGTGCAAACCTATCGTTAACAAGCCCAATTCGCAAGGTTTAGCATTTTCGACAACCGCTTTAAAATCAAAGGGAGTACCTGCGGGGACAACTTGAAAGTCGTAAAGCTTCCCGTCGGCGGCGGTTTCGGTGTCTCTGTCAATGGCTACTCCATCTCGTTCTTGATATTGTCCGAACCACGCATCGGGTTGTACGGTTAAATCGCGGACTTGAAATTTGCTGGCTATCCAGGGAGTGCCAAATAAACTGCCAATATCGTCTGTTAGGTCGAGCAGTTCTTGTGTTAAATTCAAGTCATCATTTTTGTATTTTACTTTTAAATCTTTGACTTGATTGTTTCTAGTTGAACTTGTGTAGTTAGCCGGATCTTCGGCTAGATTTGGGTCGATACCTCGGAGGAAGCTCTCTAAGCGCGATCGTAGCGCACCTTTAAAACTTGATCCGGGAATCAAAGGTTGACCCAAAGCATCTTTGATTACGGGTAAATCGGAGCCAATTGGTTCGGTGGAACGTCCGGCACTAATGCGGAGTGCTGTGATTGTTGTCAGCTTTCCTGTGATTTCTAGTCGGTTTTTGAAAGTGTCAAACATAAAGGGCTTAGGGGTTATTGTTGACATAATCATGCTCTCCGTAGTGGCGTAAATATAGAGTGCCTTCTCTAGCAATACAACTTACACGCCTACCTTTGGGTAGATCGAAATGGTCAATATCTTGATGCTGGCCCACATAGCGTCGCAGCCGAAATATACCATCTTGCCTCATAGCGCTGATACCATCTCTATGATTTTTTAGCAGACAAGCTGCCCTCGCTAGATATTCTTGCAGGATGATTTTTTCATGAGCTGGTTTAGCTTCATAATCATCCAGAAAACTCTGATGATATTCTAACTTGGGAAATTGAAGCGGTTTTTCTTTTGAAAGCAGTTCTTTTTTACATTGCTCCCAAAGTAGCTCACCCCATGCTGATAGAGTCATTTCTTGTCCATCAACTAAGATCCATTCTTGAGGAACTTTTTTAGCTTCTTCCCAAGATGTACGTATTTCCCCCACCTCCATCATTGCTAGTTGAACTTTATAGGGTTCAATCTCTGACACATCAACCTTTACAGGCAGCTTGGGAATTTTGATTAGTTGATTCGATCCCTCGAATACGTAAATAATTTCATCAGCATAAAACATTCCGATTGTATTGAAATAGCCTTGCAGAGCCTTGAATCCACCGACAAGATTAAAGCAAATTGTGTAGCGGCTATTTTTACAGTCTTTGATAATTTCTTGCATCGAAGGAATCAATTTTGCCATCCCTTCGACAAAAATATCGCTGCTAGCAGTAGAAAGTCCCGGCTGAGCATGGGTACTTATATTAGTTAATCCCTTGCTCTTTAAAAAAGACTCAACTACTTCAGCCGAAACTCTACCTTGTGCAGTATCAGTAGTAACTAATAAGTGCATATCTGGTATGCCCTGCTCTATTTGCTCATTGTACAAACCATAAATACCATTTAGTTCTGCGCTAGCTTTTCGGATTTTATCAGTATTATTACTAGACAGTTCTTGTTCTGCTCTTTCCTTCAATTCTGAAATAATTTCTTTAATTGTTGGATCGTCTTGGATTTCATTATCGGTATAGTTTGCTGTTTGCTGTAGTCTTTTATAGTAATTGTCATCTATCTCTGGATCGATCTGGTTAGTTAACACGCTAGTACCAACAGTGGAAATTACGAGTCTAGCCATAAGTTTGTACTCCTAAGTAATTGCAAGTAGATGACTAAGATTGACCTTTATTTTTGTACACTAGATAGCGAGCGCCATAGCCTAAATAGCGACGGGTAAGCTCTATCCAAATCTGATTAAAAAAATCTTCGGCTTTGGCATTTCTGGCAATATCCTGAGCAGTAGTTTTGATATTTCTGTCAATGTCATGAATAATTTTTTGAGCTAAAGAGTTTGGCCCTCTACCCCACTTTTTATCGCGACCTACTTGATAAAGCAAAAAGTTTTTGATTACTTGCGTGCTTTCAGTTGTGTCAGCAACTCTTACTAAATTACGAAATTGTGATTCTTCTAAGTCATTGTAAGAACTTGTATCTTCTAAGGCAGTTTGAATGTCAGTCACTAACTTATCTTCAGCTCGGCGAATGCCTTGCAAAATTTTGAGTTGTTTTTGTGGATCTAATGATTCGCTCATACGGCCTTCTCCCGAAATACAAGGTGAAACTGGTTGCAAATTTGAATTTGTCCGAAGCCTTCACAAGTTCGATCGCCCACTCCCCTTACTTCCAAATCTCCCAACACGTTATCCCATATCTCCCGTTGATTTGTACTGAACAAATAAACCGAGCCTTTGTTGGTTATTAACTCTACATCTTTCATCAATCCCCAAGCCGCATTCCAGCCGGAAAGATAATCGTAACTGCTGTAAGCTGTTTCCAGTTTCAATGATGGATCTTCAACTTTGGCAAATTGCTGCAACATCTTTTCGGATATTACAGTGGTGCGCCGCCAGTTTTCGGTGAGGATGGCGTCAGATTGCAAGTCGAGGGTGAAATATGTGCGATCGCCCGATAACTCCTTTAAGGGAACGCCAAAAATTTCCCATTTCTGCCAACGGTCTTGTATGGAATTGGTAAAGTTAGTGATTTTTTGCTCTACATCTATTTTAGCACTAACAGGCTGTTTGGTGGTAATTTCAACTTTTCCTAATCCTCTGGAAGTCGAACCGCCCAAGCGGAAGTTCTGATTTCGCAGTTGAATGAAGTTACGCAAAGATTCTGCTAAATCGTCCTCCAATAAAATTGCACATCGATAGCAAACAGGCTGCTGTTTCTTCTCCTGAGATTCGTTCAAAACTTCAACGCTATAAAGTATTTCTTCTTCAGATGCAGCCCTGCGGCGATTGATGCCGACTCTCGTTAACAGGCGTTTGTTAGCACTTAGGCTGTGGTACTTATTCTTGAATTTACAGTAAAAACTAATGCCAGCCGCATCGACTCTCCCTCCGTTTTTCGGGCAATTCGGATCGTAGGGATATCCGTAACCTTCGGCACAAAAGCGATCGATTAAAGTATCGAAAACACCATGATTTTTGGGTGTAAAACCCGATTTATTTTTAGAACTTAGTGCGGTAGTGGGTAAAACTCCATTGTCTTCAAGCCTCGTTCTATCGATGAGCTTGCCATTAATTACTAATGCTGGGTAAGCATTTTGAAAAATTGCTGGATTTTCACTCAAGAATAAAGCTTGAAAATCGCCGCCATTTTCGGTCAAATCGCTGAATTGATGACCGGATTCGTTTAAGATTTTAGCAGCCACAGCACCCCGAATTACCGTACCGGGAATATAGTCTACAGCTTCGCTAATCGAACCTCCCGCTTTCTGACGGGCGATCGCCAAAGGAGACAAAACCTTAATTTCCAGTTCAATTCGCTGCATTTTCCCCTCCCTTCGCTAGACAATCCCAATCTGCATCAGTAACTTCAAAATTCGGTAAAGTTTCCCAACTCAGCCATCCCAAACCTGCCGATTTACTTCCACCTAATGCGTGAATGTGCTTGAAACCAGCCAACATCAGAGGTTTCGCATAACTGGGACAATTTGGTAACAGATGAATTTGACCTTCAAACTTCAGTGAAACATTCGGCGGAGAAGTCTCTAAAAAGTAAAGTTTGTTTTCTTCAGCGGTGCGACGGCGGCGATTCATTGTCACTCCCGGACGTATAAATTCAGCTAAATTTTCCGGGTCTTCCGTACAAATCAAATCTTCAAAAATTACCCGCGACGGCAAGACTGGATCGCCGAATATTTGACTGATTAAACAGTGATAAGTCTCATTATATCCTAAAACTTCGTATTCGCTGCGACTAAAAATATTCGGTTCTTTGTTTCTGCGAATTACCATGTTTCCGGGACTCGGAGACTCGGAAATCTTCCAACCCAAACCTCTAGCAATTTTCTCGCATTCGTGGCGGAGGCGACCTTTGATTTGCGATCCAGGAATTAACAGATTTCCTTCTGCATTGCGGACAATTGGTTTATCTGCAAGGGAACCGGAGGAACCGCCCGCGCCTACACACAAAGCTGTATCAATTACTGCTGTAAGTGTGTAAGGCTCAATTGACTTTGATAAATTCGTGAGAACAATCATGATTCAACCTCCGCCTCTACCGATATTTCTGAACTTAATTGGGAATCTTCTAATTCAATGAAATCGTAAATATCTACAATTTCTCGCCAGATCGTTTCATATACGGTTCGTTTGTTTTCCTCTATCACAGACATCCAGGGAGCTAGATTACCATTATTTTCTGGATCTTTTGGTTTGCACCAAGCTTCTTCAAACTCTTTTTTAAGTATTTCTGAATTACCATCTTTGAGTCTGGTTCGGAAATAGCGGTAGTTGAGAATTGTTGTGTTTTTCCCTTGTTCTAGGAAACTGCGAATTTGGTAGAGTTGCGATTTGGGAAAATCAGCTTGTTTCAGCGCTTTAACAGACTCAATCAATCCGCCAATTTCGTGCAAAGTGTAAGGTGCTGCGTACAGTTTAAGCTTTTGAGGACTATCTTTGGTTAATGCTTCTTTGCGGAAGTCCTCGATGCTAGATGAAATTGCAGTTACAGATTTCATTACCAAAAAATCAACTGTACCTCCACAGTATCCGTGTTTTTTTAAATCTTTAGCACGTTTTTTGGCTGATTTGAGCAATTGTTCGTAAAGTTTTTTTGCATAGTAAATCGGAGTTTTATAGTCGGCAATCAACACGCCGATAGATGTACTTAATTGACAATTAGTAGTTCCTGCATTTTGACTTAAGTAGCGGTGACACTTACTGAGATCGATAGGTTTTTCTGATGGCTGAGTTTGATAGTCACCTTTGATTTCCACATTGGGTATCTGAACTTGTCTGAGCAAAATTTGTTCAAACTGTTCTCCGATGGTTTTGGCGATCGCCAATGCCCGATCTGCTGGTACAATCAAGATAATATCATCGCCACCAATGGTAATAATCTCAAAGGGATGAATCCAAGCGCCATCTGGAAGAGTCGATTCTGACTTGTTATTTCCTTTAAGTTGGCGAGGATGAAGATGCTCGGCTAAGGCTTGAAAAACAGCATATCTAGTAGCATTGTCAACATCTTCGCTAAATTCTTGATATTTTTGGGGAGTGGTAATTTTTTGAATATAGCCACCCATGTTATTACCGTCGGCATAGATGTAGGCTACAAAGCCATTACTCACACTGCCAAGCTGAGTTAAAGATTGAGCTATTTCAACGTCTTCAGGGTTGTTGTCGCCCCAGTATTTATTAAGTTTTTCGGGAGGCTTTTTTAAGAAATCCTCAAACTTCTCAACCCAACCTTCAATGACAGCAGGATGCCATTCTGTGTACCAATGAGTTTTCTTGATTATTCCATTCTTAGCCCGATCGCCCGCTTTGCGTTTGCGCGCAGAAACCTCCGAAAACCAAGGATTGCCCGGAAGACCTTTTTGATTGGGATTTTCGGGATTGTCGGTAGCCCGAGTGATAGCCGATCGCCGATCCGACTGATCTCTTTGCAAATAAGGGTGCGTTTCCAACATCGGCGGGTAGCGACGGCTGGGACGCTTTTCAACGTCATTCCCTTCAAAGTCATTCCCGCTGCGACGCTGATTAAACATCACGGCTAATTTAGTAGTTAATTCATTAAAACTCTTGCGATTTATAAACGCCTCTTCAATATGAGATGAATCGACAGGTTGATTTGACTCTTTATCCAGCTTGCCAAAATAAGCCTCAACCACGGAATTTTTATATTCTGGACGGTATTTCTCTAGCCAGAAAGTTTCTTCTATCTGGTCTCGCAGCAAGCCAAATCGAATTTCTAAAAGCTTAAACGTATCTCCAACCGCGCAGGAATTAGCAGTTAGGGTTTCATAGGAATAGCGTTTTTCAATGGCGTCAGTTAACTCATTTACAAAAAATGCTGGGCAGAAAGCTAAGATATTCCCGCCAGTAGAATAGACAATCATTTCATGAATCAAAGCTTCTGAAAGCTTAGGTTCATGAATCACAGCTTCTGAAAGCTTAGATTCGCCCGAAAAGTTTTCATCCAGCCATTTTCTTACTTTGGCAAAGTGAATATTGTAACGGTTAGATTCAGGACGTTTCTCAAAAAAAGCAGGCAAGTCAACTAAGTTTATGCGATCGAGTAGTGCAGATGCACCGCGAATGTCTGGCAGTTTTGCATCTTCAAATACATACTGCTTAACCTTAGTGACACCGCCGTACACTAAACCAATTTTTCCCGGCTGATTCCACAAATTCGGGTATTTATTTTGCAAATCGGTAATTGTTTCTGGAAACTCTTCTCTGGAAATATTGTCGGGAATAGCCAGAAGTTCCCGCACCCGATCGACAATTTCCCTCACCTGTGGCGGCACTTCCTCCCCAGAATTCAAAGCCCGTCGCATTTCTTGCAACACGCTGGGATCGAATTGAGGTTCGCGCCCCTCACCCCAAGCCAGACACCAAGCAATACCGATCGCAATACTTTCCATATGCAAACCACTCAAAATCCGGTGTTACAGCCCCAGATTGCCTCAATAATTGGCAATAATTCGACGTACAATTCTATATAGCTTTCTATTGTCACCTAAATTTTAAACAAAATCAACCGCCGAAAAAAAAATCGCCTCAACTCCCGCAACCCCTCACACCAATCATTTTTCAGACACAACTTGCTCTGCACCTACCCAAGATGACAGCAAATAAGGTAAAGTAAACGGCACAAGAGTTTAGAACTCTCAAACTGCCGCAACTCGGCAAACCGCCCCTGCCCAGGCAAAAATCGCCAGTAGAGGCGACATTAACCGCTAACTGCTAACCCCTAACAACCGACAAAAATGCAAACCTACTACTACGTTTTAGCCAGCCAACGCTTTTTGCTAGAAGAAGAAGCCCTTGATGAAGTGTTTAAAGAAAGAATTCGTAACTACAACGAACAAGAAAAACAAATAGACTTCTGGTTGGTCAAACAGCCAGCTTTTCTAGAAGATCCGACAATGAAAGAAGTTAAAGCAAAATGCCCTCAACCTGCAGCAGCCATTATTTCCATCGATCCTGTTTTCATTACCTGGTTGAAACTCCGATTAGAATATGTACTGACAGGTGAGTTTCAAGCACCGTCAGCCAATATTCCCGATGCCCTCGCATCGCTACAGACAGCATGAATCAACTAGCAAAAAAATCTACAGAGAAGCTAGGAAAATTAACGGGGAAATTGTACAATTTTTTTGTCTTTTTTCCCCTATTTTCTGCTACGACGATCGCTCTTTTGACCTTGACAATTTTATCTAGTTCTGTTAAAGCTCAGTCGAGCTGCGAACCGCCGCTGTCCGACGAATATCTACTGTTAATTGTCACCAGAACACCCGAACAGCAAGAAAAAGCAAAACGCTCTTTTCCCGGAAATACTGACAATACAGTTTGTCGGTACATCAACGATACGGTGACGCGAGTTGGTGGCTTTCGCGACTCCCAAATTGCTAGCGATTGGGTTAAATATATCGAAGATGTTGTCGGATTGCAAGCTTATGTAGTACGATCGCCCGCAGCGGCACTTCCTCAAAATTTGCCCGTCTACAACCCTGAACCAGCAACAGGTTCTGAAGCAATCGCCAATCCTCAAACTGGCAATATTGGGTTCAATCCCCAAGCCCTAGGCCCCGGTTATGCAGTGTTAGTGGATTACTTCAATCAACCGGAATTAGCCACCCAAGTCAAGCAAGCATTGGGCACGCAAGTAGGCTTGGCTTCCTACGGCCAGCGTCCTTTTTTATTCGTCGCTTATACCACGGATCAAAATGCCGCTACTGCTGCGGTAAAAGCATTGAGCGATCGAGGTTTTTGGCCGATGTTGGTAGACAGCCGCCGCGTTACGGTAATTAGTCCTGCTGTTAGGTGAAAGTTCACCTATGTCCATTATTATTCGGCGATTGAAATCGCTTCTTGTCGCACAAAGTCCGCGCAACGCGAGACTAAGAGTAATACCACGATCATTCGGCGATTAAAATTGCTTTTTATTACACAAAGTCCGCCTTCGCCGACTAAGAAGTAATAGCAAATTTAGTTAAGAATTAATTATTGTTGTTTGAGCTGTTGCCCATCGTTTCCTAGCTGACTTTCGGCCCGCTTTTTTGCTTCGATTGCGGCTCCATAATCCGGTTTGTAGCGAATTGCTTTGTCATAGGAGGCGATCGCATCTCCGTATCTTTTTACCGCTACCAGCGCATTGCCGCGGCTGTACCAAGCTTCCGAATAGTCCGGCTTGACATAGACGGCTTCGTTGTAAGAGACGATCGCATCTTCGTACCGCTGCAAATTGTACTGAGCATTGCCTCTATTGTACCACGCTTGAAATTCTTTCGGATTCAAATCTAAGGCTTTGCTGTAACACTCAATTGCTTGTTCGTACCGACGCAATTCATGGTACGACCAGCCTAAATTATACCATGCTTGATAAGAATCAGGTTTTAATTTGACAGCTTTTTCGTAAGCTTCTACCGCTTCTTCATGCCTCCGCATTTTCAGCAAAGCGATGCCTTTACTGTACCAGGCTTGATAAAAATTTGGCTGAAACCGCACGGCTTTTTCGTAGGCTTCCAAAGCTTCTTGATTTTTGTTCAATTCTAGAAAAACATTGCCTAAATTGTACCAAGCTTCAGAATTGTCAAATTTGATTTCAACTGCTTGTTGATAGGATTCTACGGCGCGATCGTACTGTTTTAATTTTTGGTAAGCTTGCCCCATATTGTACCGCGCACGGTACGAATTCGGCTGAAATTGTACGGCTTTTTCGTAGGATGCGATCGCCTCTTCGTAGCGCTGCGAATCTAACAGAGTATCGCCTTTTCCTTCCCACGCTGCGGCATAGTCGGGCTGGATTTTTAAAGCGTTGTCAAAAGATGCGATCGCCCCTTCAGACTGTTGCAACTTATCCAAAGCATAACCGCGTCCCGTCCAAGCTTCCAAATATTCCGGATTTAATTCTATTGCTCGATCGTAAGCTAACTGCGATTCCCGATATTTTTTCAATTCATATAAAGTTTTAGCTTTTTCCTGCCAAACTTCCGCGTAGTCTGACCTGAGAGTTATTGCTCGATCGTAAGCTGCCAGAGCTTCTTCAAATCGGCTTAAATTGTAAAGGGTATTTCCTCGGTTGTACAAATCAGTTGCATTGGCAGAATTAAAAGTATGTACACCATAAATTGATGCGAGAATCATGATGCCAATCACACCGGCGATCGCCCCAATTTTTAAATATAGTTTTTTACCTGGTTTAGGCGACTTTTTCGCAGCAGCAACCGGAGGCAATACCGGCACCGTACCGCTGAAAGAATTTTTCAATTCTTTAATAGCTTCCAGCGTTTCGCCCGCACTAGAATAGCGCTGCCGAAAATCGTACCGCACCATCTTATCTAAAATCTTAGCAAATTCCGAACTGACCGATGCTTTATCTTGCCAAATAATTTCCTCTGTATTCGGATCTTTGGTCATTTGGTGCGGAGTTATGCCCGTGAGGCATTGAATGGCGATCGCACCTGCAGCATAAATATCGCTGCTGAGTTTCGGGTTGCCGTGAGCTTGTTCGCTGGGCATATAACCGGGAGTTCCGATGCTCACACTTAAGCTATTCTTCGGCTGAGGATTAGTAATTTGAGTAGTGATTTCTTTGACTGCTCCAAAGTCGATTAACACTAACTTATTATCTCGATCTCGGCGCAGGATATTGCGAGGATTTACATCGCGGTGAATCACATTTTGCTGGTGTACAAAATCTAAGATTTCGAGAAGTTCCTCCAATATACAAATAACTCGATCTTCCTTCATCCCTCCGGCATTTCCCGGAGAAGCGGGCGTAATTTCTTGACTTAAATCGTGACCTTCGATAAATTCTTGAACGAGATAAAACTCTTGATTTTCTTCAAAATAAGCAAAAAGTTGGGGAATGCGATCGTGATTTCCCAACTTGTACAAAACCTGTGCTTCAGTATCGAACAAACGTCGGGCTATCTGTAGAGTTTCCGGATCGGTTGCTTGAGGTTTAAGCTGCTTGACGACACAGAGGTGATTGCCTGGTAGCTGTTTATCTTCAGCTAAATAAGTTTGAGCAAATCCGCCGCCTCCCAAGTGACGGATAATGCTGTAGCGCGTGCTGAGTGTGATTCCAAGCATGAAATTTACCTAATATTTCTTAGTCTGTGAACTACGCACCTTACTTTTATTTAACTGGTAGGGTGCGTTATCAACTTATTGAGAATTAGCTTCCAACCAAGTTGTCAAATCTTCCAAGCTTGAGAAATCCCATAAGGCTGTTACTAAATCATCTAATTGGTCAATCGACAACTGCTGAATGCGGTTTTCAATATCGGGGTTTAGTTGACCTAAAAGGCGATTCAGCGAAAGCGTAATCAGTTCTATTTGTGCTTCTTGTCTGCCTTCTTGTCTGCCTTCTTGTCTGCCTTCTTGTCTGCCTTCTTGTCTGCCTTCTTCCCGGCCAACAGCCACTGAACTCTCCTGATCTTGAGCAAAAAACTCTTGCTGCTGTAACGTGTTCAATTCATCCTGTGTCAAACTAACTTCGTTGGCAATTTCAAAAGCTTTCTGAATTTGCGGAACTTTGGCCATTGTTTGAGGTACTTCATCCAAAGTGCCAGTGGTTTTGATAAAGTAAATCCACTTGTCCGTAATATTTTCTAGTTGCTCCAATTCCTTCTGAAATTTGGGCAACTCTACAAATACTAACTCCATGTCATTTTGTAGATAATCAGATAGGCGAGTTCTTTCTTTGAAGACAAAATGCGAAATTACATCTTGAGGCCCGCTAAACATTTCAAAATCTGTGATAGTCAAAGCAATAACAGGTCGCAATTGCTGGTATAATTCTCCCCTTGTTAGTTGCAGTGCATAAGTTTTGGCTGCATTGTACAAAACTCGCTTGCCAAATGCCTGCACCTTCAAAACTTGCATTTCGATAATCACAAATGTGCCATCGTTAAGTAGCGCTTTGACATCTAAGTAGCTATTTTTAACTCCGGCTATTTGAGGGGCAAGATAAGGGTCAAGGATTTCTAAGCTTTCAATGATGGATCTGCCTTCATAGAGTAGGGCATTCAAGAAACTAATCAGAATATCGGTACTCTGATCGGAGCCAAATATTTTCTTGAATGCAAAATCAATTTTTGGATTGATAAATCTCATGTTATGTTTCTCCCTAAATATTTGTAAGTGACCAACCTGATTGTGACAGTCTTTTGCTATATTTATTGTTCCCTCCCCTTACTAAGGGGAGGGTTAGGGTGGGGTTCTAGATTTTTTTGGGCATTGGGATGCTCCCACTATAACTTAACTTTAAACAGCTTTCAAAATCTCGTCATCAACCGAAAAATCTATCTCGGCTTTGTCCCTTCCCGAAACTACATAATCATTCTGAAAAGAATCTTTCAATCCCGAAACTAAGTCAAATTCTGGTTGCCAGTTAAGCTCGGTAACAGCTTTATTAACTGAGGCAAAAAAGTGCTGCACTCGCATCGGAAAGGCTTTCTTTTTACCGAAGTCAAATTGTTTCGGATCGTAGTGTACAATTTTGATAGCATCGGGCGATTTGCCGGCGGCTTGAATGCAGGCGCGGGCTAAACCGTCAAAGGTGACAAATCGATCGCCCGAAACGTTGTAAATTTGCCCGATCGCCCTTTCATTCCCCAAAACCGCAGCCATCGCCCTCGCCAAATCCTGACAGTGCCCCAACTGCGTGAAGTGCATACCGTTACCCGGAATCGGAATCGGGCGATCGCGCGCAATGCGATCGAAAAACCAAGCCTCCAAATCGTTATAATTTTGAGGTCCATAAATGTAAGTCGGGCGAATCGAAGTCCAAGGCAAACCGGACTCGGCCAAGTAATTTTCCGTTTCGCACTTACCCAAATGTCGGCTTTTGGGATCGGTAGCGTCCCCTTCCACATGAGGCATTTGATCCGACTTCAAATAAACCCCCGCAGAGCTCATGTAAACAAAGTGCTGCACCCGCCCTTTAAATATCTCAGCTAAAGGCTTTGTATCGCTCAGTTCCCGACCATTGTTGTCAAAAACCGCATCAAACTCAAGCGCCGATAACTTTTCTTTCAATTGTTCGACATTGGTGCGATCGCCCAAAATCTGTTGTACGCCCGCAACCGGCACAGGCTTATTACCCCGGTTAAACAACACCACCTCATGCCCTTGTGCTGCTAAAATCTTAGTAAGATAAACCCCAATAAACCGAGTACCGCCCATCATCAAAATTCGCATTATTTCCGATGCTCCTTACAGTTAGTTCAAATATTTTACAATAAAATCAGTATCTTGCTTTACTAACAGTTCGCGATCGCATCAAAGCCAAAGAAACCCGGTTTTTAAACCGAATATCCGGGCCGCCACCTCTATATTTTCCCGAAAAATCCGGTTTCTGCGCCTGCGACTAACTCCGATTGTGCGATCGCCCGAAATAAACATACTTTCAAACCCCCTAAAAAAGCTCTATGCAAATCCCCCGGCTGCACCCAGAAACCATCGAAGAAGTCAAACAAAGAGCCGACATAGTAGACGTTATTTCCGGTCGCGTCATTCTGCGAAAACGCGGCAAAGAATTCGTCGGATTATGTCCCTTTCACGACGAAAAATCTCCCAGTTTTACCGTCAACCAAGCCAAACAAATGTACTATTGTTTCGGCTGTGGCGCAGGAGGAAATGCCTTTAAATTTCTTATGGAATTAGAGAAAAGATCCTTCAGCGAAGTCGTATTAGAACTAGCTAAAAATTATCAAGTACCAGTCAAAACAGTCGAACCAGAACACCGACAAGAATTGCAGCGCCAAATTTCCCTGCGCGAACAACTCTATGAAATCTCAGCACTAACAGCCAACTTTTACGAACACGCCTTGCGGCAAACTCAAGGAGAAGAACCCTTAGCATATCTCAAATCCGATCGCCAACTCAGTGAAGAAACTATCCAACAATTTCAACTAGGTTATGCGCCCCAAGGTTGGGAAGCACTTTACAGTTATTTAGTAGAACAAAAAAACTATCCAGCGCAATTAGTAGAACAAGCTGGATTAATTGTACCGCGCAAATCAGGCGGTAGCGGCTATTACGATCGCTTCCGCAACCGCATCATGATTCCCATTCGCGACACCCAAGGCAGAGTCATCGGTTTCGGGGGCCGAGCTCTCGGCGACGAACAACCGAAATACCTCAACTCTCCCGAAACAGAACTGTTCGACAAAGGCAAAACTTTATATGCTCTAGATACAGCCAAAACAGCCATTAGTAAAGCCGATCGCGCGATCGTCGTAGAAGGGTACTTTGATGCGATCGCACTGCACGCTGCAGGCATCTCCAACGCCGTAGCATCCCTCGGCACCGCCCTGAGTTTAAACCAAGTGCGGCAGTTATTGCGGTACACAGACTCCAAACAAATTATCCTCAACTTCGACGCAGACAAAGCAGGAAATCAAGCAGCGGCGCGCGCCATTGGAGAAATAGAAAAACTCGCCTACCAAGGAGAAGTACAACTGCGAGTGCTCAACATTCCCGACGGCAAAGATGCCGACGAATACCTCAAAACATACTCCCCGCAACAGTATCGAGAATTGCTTGAAAATGCACCATTATGGCTCGACTGGCAACTACAACAAATGCTAGTAGATCGAGACTTGAAACAAGCAGATACTTACCAGCAAATTACCTCGAAAATCATCAAATTACTAACCAATATTACCGACGACAATCAGCTAACGCATTATTTACAAAAAGGCGCGGAAATCCTCAGTAAAGGAGATTCTCGACTCACCAAAATGCTAACCGAAAACTTGCTCAATCAAGTAGTAAGCGATTGGGCAAAGCGGCAAAATCAAGACGAATCTTTGACAATGCCTCTATTGATTAGAAACAAGCTGAGGCCGAACAAACAATATAAAAAGCAGCGCGCCACCGACCAAAACCAAAGCTCAAAACCAGGCTTTTCAGCAGCAGCCCGCAGTCTGTTAGAAGAAGCAGAAGCGCAATTATTGCAGATTTATTTGCACTGTCCCGAATACCGCCAAGAAGTCAGAGAAGCAATAGAAGCTAGAGACGTGCAGTTTAGTCTTTCTCACCACAGATTTTTGTGGCATCAGATTGTGAATACAGAAATATTGCACAAAGCTTATTTACAAATAGCGCCGTCAGAATTAGTTTTAAAATTGCAAGATATTTTGATAGAATATCCCACTCAACTCGATCAAATCTCCCATTTATTTCACTTAAACGAGTTTTCGGAAAAAAATGTTTATCGCGCACCTTTAGTAATTAGATCTACCATAGCTTGTATCGAGCAAATTATCAGCATCAAGCGGCGGAAAATTGCACTAGATATGTGGAAAAAAACCGATGCTGCTATCGAATATTATCAACAACTCTGCGCCGAACAAGAATGGATAGAAGAATTAGAGAGGCTGCGTCAAGTTAATTTTTACGATTTAACCTCCGTACCTTGGGCTTGAGGTGAAGGACTAAAGTTCTGACTACAAACCAAGTTCGCAGTCAGGACTTCAGTTTTTTCTACCACAAACTTTTAGTAATCGCAAAACAGAGTTTCGCGAGTATCTCTACCCGTTACTGAATTAGTACCTTTTGCAACTTCACAAAGTTTTTTGATCATATCGTCTCGCAGCAGTGTCTCAGTAAAATCAGCACCGTCAATAATCGCTCCTTCCAGTCTGGTATTGTAAGCAAAAGCACCCTCAAGGATAGCATTTGTTAAATTTGCGTTCATCATGCGAGCCAAATCCAAAGTTGCACCGCTGAAATTAGCACCTTCTAAATTTGCATCTTCCAGATTGGCTGCAAAAAAGCTCACGCCGCGCAAATCTGCTTTTGTAAAATTGCTGTTGCGAAGATTGGCTTTATTAAAACTGTCGTTAGTCAAAACTTGTCCTGCAAAATCAGCGCCAATGAGGATTTCTTTGTCACGATCCAAGGCGAAAGCAGGTGCGGGCGCGATCGCGATCGCCCCAGCAGCAATTACTGCTAAAATAACAAAACTCAGCAAGAAAGTATAAATATGTTGGCGAATTGTAGAAGTCATACAAGTTAAAGCTAATGGGCAGCGATGACAGTTCACAATTGAATTCTAGCAGAAAGCGCGCGCCTGCTGACCCCAATTCTTCCCAATCCCCCAACTCTCGGGATCTGGGCACATTGGGAGAAAACTTAGTCGCCGAGTGGCTGCAGCAGCAAGGTTGGGAAATCTTGCACCGACAGTATCACTGTCGCTGGGGAGAGATTGACATCATCGCCCTTGGAAGAGATGAAGCCAGCTATCAAAACCGAGGCATTCCCCATCACGAATTCCCAACATTAGCATTTGTCGAGGTCAAAACTCGCCGCCGGGGAAATTGGGATCTCGGTGGAATGCTGGCTGTTAGTGCTGCAAAACAAGCCAAACTTTGGCAAACCGCCGAAATATTTTTAAGCACTCGTCCAGATTTAGCAAATAATTCTTGTCGCTTTGATGTCGCCCTCGTCAGATCCGAACCTTCACGGGAAAATATTAAGCAAATATTACTACCATTAACCGCAGCAAATTCTAAATCCGCCCTGACAGGAAACTACCGGCTTACCCTACAAGAATACATTCGAGCGGCTTTTAGTAACTAGAAATATCCTTAAAAATTACATTACAATTAAAAATTAGCTTGTTACCATGCTCTGCCTGGTAACACATATCCAGAGGCTATGCCTCCTTTTACCTCACCACTTATAGGACTGTAGGATATGTTTAAGTTATTCAATTTTATTCACTTAAAAATTACCACTGAAAATTAAAAATTCATGGCTGTTGGTAATTTTAAATTGTTAACTTATCTCTACTGTCCCGCATCTCGGTTTCGATCTTTGATGGACATGGAAACAGGGTTAAATCTTTTCCCCATCTCCCCATCTCCTCCCCCCGGCTGTCTCGTCACGGTTATATCGATCGGCACAGAAGTCTAGGCGAGAGTTTCCGGGCAATATCCCAGACCCTTGACAAATTGCTGGCGAAACGCTTCAATTTCTTTACGGTCGGGGCTGCCGTGACAAACCACCGCCACCTGGTAGCGGCGCATCACGCCTAGTGGCGACTGTCCTGTTTCCAAACTCCACAGTGCCATTTGCAAGCGAATTTCTGGATCGTAAGGAATCCCGAGTTCGTTCATAAAAGCCCGAAAATCCCCGTGCATTTGGGGAGTTAGATATTGGCTCATTTTTACCTTCACCACCCAGCCGTCAATTTGGTGAATAACAGTGATAAATTGCAAGGGAAGATGACTAGCCGCGCGCAGGTAATCCACCACTCTCAGAGTGAGGCTAGTATTGGCGATGTAGTAGAGGTATTCCATAACTATCCTTCGAGCAAAGCTGATGCTACACCTCTATCCTCGCGGGCTTTACCCGCGACCACAAGGGGAAAAGCACCCGACTTTGGATGGGGGTTTTTACCCAATTTGTTACCCAGTTGACAGATCGATCGTACAGGAATTTACCCGATGACAGAGATTGACTGGTCTTTGGACGGCTACGACTACGAACTTCCGCCCGAGTACATTGCCCAAAATCCCGCAGTACCGAGGGATAGTTCTCGCTTGCTGGCTGTAGATTCTCCCAGCAGCTACCAACACCGGATTTTCCGGGATTTGCCCGACTTGTTGGAACCGGGAGACTTGCTGGTACTGAATAACACCCGCGTGTTGCCGGCGAGGCTCTACGGGCACAAACCCAACGGCCCGGCTGTGGAGATATTGTTGATGGAAGAACGGCAGCACAACTGCTGGCTGGCTTTGGTTAAACCGGGGAAACGCTTAAAGTTGGGAGCAAAAATTGAGTTCGATCCGCACTGTAATGACTCCGCAGCAGCAGGCCCTTGTTGTTGCCTTCCCCACGGGGATGACCTCGCGAGGCGATTGACTGCGACAGTTATAGAGAGGGACGAGGCAACCGGGGGACGGCTGTTGGAGTTTGACATCCCCACAGATGCGACTCTGGCGAAGTTTTTCGACGAATACGGCTACGTACCCCTGCCGCCCTACATCGACAACTCCCAAGCTGCGCCGGAACAGTATCAGACTGTGTATGCCGATCGGCCGGGGGCAGTGGCAGCCCCCACAGCGGGCTTGCACTTCACCGAAGAATTGTTCAGCCGCTTGCAGCAGCGGGGCATCGAAAAAACTTTTGTTACCCTCCACGTCGGGGTAGGGACATTTCGCCCAGTTGAGGTGGAAGACGTGACGACTCACCAAATGCACAACGAATGGGTGGAAGTATCCGCCGCTACCGTCGAGAAAATCCGCGAAACTAAAGCTAGAGGCGGGCGGATTTTTGCCGTAGGTACAACAGCAGTGCGAGCTTTAGAGGGAGCGGCCGCAGCGAGTGGCGATTTTTCCTTGCAGCCTTTTTGCGGCCCGACAAGTCTGTATATTTATCCGGGCTACAAGTGGCGGGTTGTAGATGGGATGATTACTAATTTTCATTTGCCGCGCTCTACTTTGATGATGATGGTAAGCGCGATGATTGGAAGGCCTCGGCTGTTGGATTTGTACCTCTGTGCGATCGAGCATCAGTACCGCTTTTATTCCTTTGGCGATGCCATGCTGATCTTACCGGCTGCAAAGAAGGATTAACTTATATCTGGCACCATTCTCAACTTTTCCTTGAGGGGCGGGCCATCCGCGGCTACCCCACAACCCAATTTATGTGTTGTGGGACAGCCATCGGGCCTGTTAACCGAGAATGGTGCAAAATATCAGAAATGCCAGTTGTTAATTTTTAGTCGCTTTACTCTTCCTCCTCCTCTTCATTGCCGGGATACACGAAGCTGTTGGAACGTCCAGTCAGAACCGATTTGCCCAGGGACAGAGCTTTCTGAGCTGCCACAGTAGCTTTGCGCTTCCATGTGGCCTTACGCATATTCTTTTTGGATTTGGAGGTTTTCTTCTTAGGGACTGCCATGACGCTAAATACTTTGAGATTGTATAGACAAACAAACATTCTAGCCGATTTTGCCTTGCTCGCTTGCTCGACTCTGTGAGAACAAATGTTTCATTAGTAGGGTGCGTCAGCCGCTAGCTTCTCCAACAACACGCCAAATCCCCCGGCTGGCGCACTCGCAGCAGCCAAATTCCCGTAGGGTGCGTCAGCCGTTAGCTTCTCCAACAACACGCCAAATCCCCCTGCTGACGCACCCTACATTTAAATCTCCGCTTGTTTGCTGCTTAGAGTTCGTGAAAGTGGTAGAGCACGACGCCAGTTACTGGGTCGTTCTCAATGCTGACATAACCCGTTTTGAGCATGGCGGTGAAAGCTTCTTCCACTTCGGCAAAAGTAGCGCCGGTTGCCATCACGCCTTGGGTTACAGATAATCTGCTGTTCCTGCTATAAGCAGCCCTCAGCAGTTTAATCCCTAACTGTTCGGGGGTTTGCTTGGTGTATGTCGAGGCGATCGCCCCGCTGGTGGAAGATAGCGGTATACCTTGGGGAGATACGCCGAGTTTGCCCCTGAGACTGGCATTGTGTTCGTCCACCATGTTCGGTAGCAGCAGCAAGTCAAACAATTGCCCGAACCCAAACAAGCCAAAGGTACACAGCCACAGCAAACCCGTGCCAATCTTGCCGTTGTAGAGACGGTGGAGTCCGAAGGGGCCGAAAAAACAAGCAGCCCATAACAGGTAACTAACACCTAAATTGCTCATTTTATGACCGTCCTGTCTGGTTATTCTAATAATTGGAGTCCCTTTATACATTTTGTACTTTCTATCTGGTGTTTGAACAGTTTGACACCAGCAGATATTTGTGCATTGTCCGAAGTTATTGGTTATTTACTACCAATTCCCCAGGCCCCAGGCCCCATGCTCCATGCCCCAGGCCCCATGCCCGTAAGTAATTGTGCGTAGCAATTCTTAACGCCAACAACATATTTTCGGGGTCGAGAACTTGGTACACTGGAGGGCGTGGAAATTACACCAGCTTTGAGTTGGATTCCACGCGGTTCGGGCTACCGGTGCTGGCCGGACTAACCGAGAGCGATCGACCTCACCCGCCCGACACCCGAAACAAGCAAGTTGTTATAAGCAAAAAATCCAATAAACATATGGTAGATTCTCTCAAAAAACCCGCTTTTGCTCAACAGCAAGAAGGGAAAACCCCAGCCAAAGAAACTATTCTCACGCCGAGATTTTACACAACAGACTTTGATGAGATGGCCAAAATGGACATCTCGGTAAATGAAGCCGAACTCGAAGCAATTATCAAAGAGTTCCGCGTTGACTACAACAAAACCCACTTCGTGCGGGATGCCGAGTTCGATCAATCTTGGGAACACATCGACGGCGAAAAGCGCAAGTTGTTCATTGAATTCCTCGAACGCTCTTGCACCGCTGAGTTTTCTGGCTTCTTGCTCTACAAAGAATTAGCACGCAAGCTCAAAGACAAAAACCCGGTACTCGCCGAAGGTTTCTTGCTGATGTCCCGCGATGAAGCGCGGCACGCCGGATTCCTAAATAAAGCGCTGTCGGACTTTGGTTTGTCCCTAGATTTGGGTTTCTTGACAAAGAGCCGCAGTTACACATTCTTTAAGCCGAAGTTTATTTTCTACGCCACTTACTTATCCGAAAAAATCGGTTATTGGCGCTACATCACGATTTACCAACACTTGAAAGCGCATCCTGAAGACCAGATTTATCCAATTTTCCGATTCTTTGAAAATTGGTGCCAGGATGAAAACCGCCACGGAGATTTCTTCGATGCGGTGATGAGAGCTCAGCCTCAAATGTTGAACGATTGGCGCGCTAAGCTGTGGTGCCGTTTCTTCTTGCTGTCGGTATTCGCGACAATGTATCTCAATGATATCCAGCGCGGTGGTTTTTATCGATCGCTCGGACTCGATGCTCGCGAATACGACATTGAAGTCATCAAAAAAACTAACGAAACAGCAGGCCGCGTATTCCCCGTCATGCTAGACGTGAACAATCCTGAGTTTTACGAACGGCTGGATGTTTGCCTCAAAAACAACCAGCAATTAACCGCGATTGTAGCTTCTGAAACTCCTAAATTCATCCAATTATTCCAAAAATTGCCTCTGTATTTGTCGAACGGCTGGCAGTTGTTGAAACTGTATTTGATGAAGACGATAGAATCGCCTTCTGTTCAAGGTGCAGTGCGTTAGGTTTTGATTTTTCATCCTCTGTTAGGGCGGTTCTGCAGGAAGCGGAGCCGCTTTTTTTTGGTATCCAGATTTACCGCAAAAAGTTCTCGCCAGACTTACACTCGCCCGGAATTGGAATTAATGCTGGTTTTTTCCCTAAAATCTATCGCCATTCTCCCTGAAGGTTAAAAGCCGCCCAATAATAAGGAGAACGCCACTCTTCCTGCTTCAACATTTCCAGTTGCGCCGCCCTCAATGCCGCCGCTGGCGTTAACCCTTTTTGCAGCATTCCCTGATATAAATTAGCCATAAATTTAGCTGTTCCTTCATCGTCTACATTCCACAAACTCACAATTACTCGCTTCGCCCCAGCGTACATAAATCCTCGCGTCAGTCCTACCATTCCTTCCCCTTGAATGTTCTGCCCCAATCCTGTTTGGCAGGCACTTAACACTACTAATTCTGCTGCTAATTTGAGATTGAAAATATCGGTTAGTCGCAGGAATCCATTTAAAGGTTTGCCATTTTTATCGACTAAGGACATGATGATTCCCGATAATTCTGGGTGATTGCTATTCGCGAAACCGTGAGTGGCAAAATGAATGATTTTATATTGGCTTAAATTTGAGCTGGTTGCTGTGTCACGGTTTGCTGCAAAATCTAAGGATTGGGTGCTAGAATTGCCCGCAACTAACGATTGAATGATTTGAGCTTCTTGGCGAGTGAATTTTAAACGGCTCCATTGTACGTTATTGTCGCGGCTGGAGCGACTTAAACCAAGATTTACTGATTCTATTGCTTGGCGATTGGTGGTAGTAGCTTGGTTATTGACTCGTTCATCGTCAGCGCCAAAAACTGGATCGGCAAACATTGCTAAAGTCCGAGTTGGGGTTTGTCGATCGCGATAATTTTGTCTTAATATTCCCAAGGTGGAAGCTGAAGGCAACAGCACGATTTCATGATCTACAATTAAAGGCTGATTCGGGTTTTTAACGGATGTTTCGGGAAGGGAGAGGGCGGCAAAGGGGAGGTAATTGAGAACGCCATCGCCAACTATCAGCAGGCGTTTTTGATCGAGTTGTGCTGCTACAGGCTTTAAGATGATTTGACTGAGTGCTTTGCTAGCTTCGGTAACTCGATCGGGGATGTTTCGGAGGCGCGGATTAGTCACAGCATTGCGGAAATTGCGGGCGGCTGTTTCGATGTCAGCCCGAGGAGGTAATTCATAACTGCTGATGCTGGTTTTCGTGACGGCCCAGAGATAGCTACGCTGTTCTCCTAAAGCATATTGAAGTAAAATTGTATTGTCGTCAAGGATTTGTTGTTGAATTTGCCCGAGGGTTAAAGGTTGCGGTTGGGTGAGGGCGGCATAACGAGGGCTGGTGGTACGAATTTTTGCTTGAATATTTTGATATTTAGATAGCAGGTTTTGGCGCTGTTTTTCTAAATCTGCTGTTGGTTGGGAAGTCGAATTTTTGGTGTTGAGAATTTTGATGCGCTGTGTTTCTAATGCGTGGAGTTGCTGTTGTAAATCGCGTTCTTGTTGCAATAATTCTGGGGCGACTCCTTGGCGAATATTTGCGTTTGCTTCTTGCAGGAGTTCGAGAAGGCTGCGGGCGCGGGAATGTTCGCTGATTTCAAAGGCTTTGGTATCATATCCAGATTTGGGACTGGTTTTGTGCAGTTCCATTAACAGTTGAATGTAGAACTGGTAATAGTCTTGTACTGTGGCAAAGTATGAGATGCGGAGTTCGTGGTTGCTAATTTTGGTGCGGAGGTTTTCGATGATTTTGATGGAGGCTTGGATGTCTGTGAGGGCTGCAATTAAATTGCCTCGATCGCCTTTTATTTTAGCGCTATTGTAGAGGGTGAGGGCTTCTCCTTTTTCGTCGCCTACAGCGCGAAAAAGCGGCAGGGATCGAGCGAAATATTCTGCTGCTTTCTGCTTTTGTCCTAATTCTGAGTAGGAAACACCTATATTGTTGAGGGTAAGGGCTTCCGATCGCCGATCGCCCGTTTCTCGTCTCAGATTGAGGGCTTGGTTGTAATAGTCGAGGGCTTGTTGTTGGTTTCCCAAATCATTGTAGACTAAGCCGATGTTGGTGAGAGCAGTGGCTTCCTTGGCGCGATCGCCCACAGCGCGAAACAGCCGCAGGGCTCCATCGAAATATTCTTTGGCTTTCTGTTTTTCTCCCAAGTCATTGTAGGCTAAGCCGATGTTATTGAGGGTGGTGGCTTCCACAGGGCGATCGCCCATTTCCCGAATTAGGAAAAGAGCTTGGTTGTAGTAGTCGATGGCTTGCTGTTTCTCTCCCACAGCATAGTACACAGCACCGATGTTGTTGAGAATGACTGCTTGCGACAGGCGATCGGCTAAATCCCGGTTTCTGGAAAAAGCTTGATTGTAATAGTCGAGGGCTTGCTGTCTGTCTGCTAATAAATTAGCAATAAAGCCCATTTGATTCAGCGCGTAAGCTTCATTTTTTGCATCTCCAAGCTTTTGATAAATTAAACGGGCTGCATCAAATTTTTGCAAAGCCTCCCGGTAAGATAATGCTGTTTGTCGGTCGAATAATTGCCTCGCTTCCTGAATCAATTTATCTGCTTCATTTTTTTTTTGATTTAATTGATTTAATAGTTGTCTGTTTTGATTAATTAGTCGCTCGGCTTCACCAGCCGGGATTTTGTTTCCACTCATCTCAAGATTCAGCAGATTAGTCAGTCCCGATAAAGGTGTCACATTTGCGATCTGATTTTTCTTGAGGTCGAGACCTCTCAGATTAGTCAGTCCCGATAAAGGTGTCACATCGGCGACTTGATTGGATTCTACGCTTAGCAATTGCAGATTGGTCAATCCAGATAATGGTTTTACATCCTGGATTTTATTGTTTCCAAGATACAGAAAAACTAAATTAGTCAGTCTCGATAATGGTGTCACATCTACAATTTGATTTGAGGCGAGGGAAAGTCCTTCCAGATTCGTCAATCCCGATAACGGTGTCGCATCTACGATTTGATTTGATTCCAGGAAAAAGTCGATCAAATTAGTCAGTCCCGATAATGCTTTCACATCGGGAATTTGATTAAAATTCAGTACCAAAAATTTTAGAGATGTCAGTTCCGATAATGGTTGCACATCTGTGATTTGATTGAAACTAAGATTCAGTTTTTTAAGTTTAGTTAATTTTGACAATGGTTTGATATCGACTATTTGATTGCGAATCAGGTAAAGCCGTGTCAGATTGGTTAAATTTGCTAACGGTTTGAGATTGACGATTTGATTTTCATTGAGTTCAAGAATTCTCAGATTGGTTAAATTTGCTAAGGGTTCGAGATTGACGATTTGATTTTCATTGAGTTCAAGAATTGTCAGATTGGTTAAGCTTGCTAAGGGTTCGAGATTGACGATTTGATTTGATTTAAGGGAAAGTTGTGTCAGATTAGCCAGGGTTTGCGCTGCGCGCGAGCACTCTTGTGTTTTTGCTTCCGATAGCAACACCTCCACCGTATGTCTGGCTTCTGGGGTCAAATTGTCTTTGTTGCTGCACCAATCACCAAAGCTTTCAAATGTCTTGGGATTTGACCCGGCGGCAGATCCTAGCAGCATACTCGCACCTACAGCTAACCCCCAACGCCCCCAAGCCAAAAAAGTGAGATTCATAATACAGTCGTCCAAAAAACACCTGATTAACTGCTATCATAGTCGATCGCAGCTTGTGTCAAAGAAACCGAGTTTCTCAGGCCCCGTGGCTTGGACTTACGCAGAAACCAGGTTTTTAACGAAAATATGGGAGCGCAGCCTGAATTTCGCTGAAAAACTAAGGAAGGTTTTGATGCGTCTAGAAATGTATTTGTAAATTAGCGCTCTTCTAGTATTTAGTATTTTTTTGGTGCAGTTTTATGCAAGAGAACAAAAAACAATTAAAAAAATCAACTGCGGTTTTTTATCTGGGAATGCTCGCTGTTTTTATCCTGTCATTAACTCTGCGATTTTGGGAATTAGAGCGATTTAACACTTTAGTATTTGACGAGGTTTATTACGCCAAATTTGCCAACGATTATCTCACCCGAACTCCTTTTTTCAACGCTCACCCGCCCCTAAGCCAGTATATAATTGCGATCGGAATTGCGATCGGCACTCACCTACCCTTCGGAAAAACCGCCGTCAACGGCCTAACAGGCTCAATGCTTTCCCCTTGGGATTACCGCTGGCTAAATGCTCTCACAGGTTCCTTTATTCCCCTAGTTGTCGGAGCCCTCGCCTATCAGCTCCTTCGCCGCCGCACCTTTGCTTTTCTTGCTGCTTTATTTATCGCCTGCGACGGTTTATTTTTAGTAGAATCTCGCTACGCACTCAATAACATTTATCTAGTTTTATTCGGAATATTGGGTCAGGTATTTATTCTCAAATCCGTAGAAAATGCAGGCAAAAAGCGCTGGCTTTGGCTAGTGTTAGCTGGGATAGGATTCGGTGCATCTGCCGCTGTCAAATGGAACGGATTGTGGTTCTTGTTTGGGGCTTATCTCATTTTAATCTGCGCTTGGGCCGTGCGTTTAATTCAGGGAAACAGAGGAAATGAAGAACCAATTCGCGATATAAATTCCGCTCTGCTTCCGCCCGAAAGTCCAGTACAAAAATTGACTGAGCTAACTTTTGTGGAAGTATGCTGGAGTCTAGCTGTAATTCCTATTTTAGTTTACAGCATCTGCTGGATTCCTCACCTGCATCTCAATCCAACTCCCAATTTCTGGCAGATGCAAACGGAAATTTTAACTTATCACGAACGCATTAAAAGCGGCCCTGACGTGCATCCTTACTGTTCCGCGTGGTACAGTTGGCCTTTGATGCTCCGCCCCATAGTTTACTTCTACAAAACTGCTAGCAACAATGGACAACCCGATCCGGTTTTGCCACCTTTACCCAGCGGTGCAACTGAGACAATTTTTGACGTTCACGCGATGGGAAATCCTTTCCTTTGGTGGTTTTCCACTTTAGCTTTAATATTAGTAGCAGGAGTTTTAATTCACCGGATTGTAGTGTGGTTTCAAACGCGCCAAGTGGCTTCTGTTGACAGCCTCGAACAGCAGCAGCCGATTTTGTTTCCGCCGACGGCCCAAATGTGGATGGTGTTATATTTGATAGTTAATTGGGCTGCTAATTTGCTGCCTTGGATGAAGGTGAGTCGCTGCGTATTTTTGTATCATTATATGGGCTGTTCTGTGTTTGGATCCTTAACACTTGCTTGGTGGGTTGACAGGTGGCTGCACAGCCCTCAAACTCGACTCCGAGGGATGGGGGTAACAATTATTTTTCTGGTTTTGGCTGCTTTTATTTTCTGGAGGCCTATCTATTTGGGACTACCTTTGTCGCAGTGGGAATGGAATCTTCGGATGTGGCTTCGTTCTTGGGTTTAAGTTAGAAATAATTCATTTAAGAACAGGCTTTCCTGCCCGTTCCACAAGAAAATTAAGTTGTGTGGAACAGGCCGGAAAGCCTGTTCCTAACAAAGGTCTAAGATCTAAGTTATAACATTTATAACGGTTCTCAAGCTTGGTGAGGTATGCGGCATTTTTGCACTCCTGCCTATGCCCTATCCCCTATCCCCTATCCCCTATCCCCACGAGAGCACCTCATGTTACTGAGAAAGGCTATATAACAAAGGTGAGTTTGCAAAAGCGAGCATTATTTTTGATACAGTGCTCGATAAACTGGTTCGCCTCGTTTTTGAGTAGCAATTTCTCTTTCCGTAGCAACGGGTAGGGGATTTTCTGCTAGCCATTCCCCGCCATTTTGACGCTGAAAACTGGGATGAGATGAAAAGCGATCGCACATTTCGACTTCTACTTCCTCAATATCCGATTGAATAAACACTTCACCGCCAACAGCCAGATAAGTAGCCAACTCGCTGACTAATTCCTGCTGTACTACCCGCCGTTTGTGGTGCTTTTTCTTGAACCACGGATCGGGAAATTGAATGCTGACTCGCTGCAAAATACCAGCGGACAAAGTTTCTAAAATTGGCTTCAGGGAACTATTCGCATTGCAAAATAAATAGTGCAAATTTGTCAAGCCTTTTTCATCGCGCCACAGATTCGCCTCATCTACCAGAGGTTCCCGAATTTCTAATCCGAGAAAATTCCAATCTGTTTGGATTTGCGCCATATGCCACAAAAACCTTCCTCTACCGCAGCCGATATCTAGATGCAGCGGTAAATTTAAGTCGGCATAGATTTTAGTCCAATCTGGGGGACTTGCGGATGCTTGATATCTAATTGATAGGGGATTGACGTGTTCCCGAACTCTAACTCTTGCCAATTTTGCTGTCTCCTGAATGTGATTTTTAATTGCCGATCGAGGCAGATTAACGCGGATTAACGCAGATGAATTTAGAAATAAAAAATCCTAACACTACGATTTTTTATTTCTAAATTATTGTATTATGATTCTGGTTCTATTCCTGCTGCTCTTAATTGCGCGGCTAGTCGATCGGCCCGCTGTTGAACATTTGCTTTTTCCTGCCTTTCTCTTTCTACCATTTCTGCTCCCCACAATAACATCTGTCCGCTTTCATCCCACCACCGCAACCAATATCCGGTTCTTTCGGCTTTTGTTCCTTGCCAAACACCTAGAAATAACCCAACTCCGGCAATCCAATAATGATTGTTTAGATCGGGTTGCTGTACTTGATACTTTCCTGATGAATCCAACTGGTAGATTTCTAGCAATCCAGTAGCAGGTTCAAAAATTGCATAGATTGGTACTCGCAATACTTGTTCGTAAAAATACCATTTGCCGGGGGGATAAGTTGGTTTGCTAGAGTATTCGTCGCAGGGAGTAGCTGACAAAAACTCCATCACGATCGCCGGAATGTCTCCTTCTAAGTTGGGAGTGTAACTGCGGCGAATTTCTTTACTCTCAAGCGTTTGTACGTTGCGGGCATAAAACCAATCTGGAGCTTTGATAACTAGCTTGCTATCTACTGTCGCACAAATTCCCATGTTGGGGGCAACTAATATTCCTGTTACAATTAGCCCTGCGATTTCTAAGATTTCGCGCAAGCCTGCGGCGAGTAGCGGTTGGTCGATATTTTCCACAGGTTCCTCGTCTAAAATGAAATCGTCTGGCAATTTTTCCCAGGTAATTTTTAAGTCGGCTGTACTGACTGTCACGGTATTTTACCTCTTGCTAAGACTGCTGGAGTGCGGTTTGCAATACTTCTTTATGAAAGAGCGATCGCCCTACAATAAATTTTATCCTTTCTGGCGATAGTGCATCGCCGCTGGCGTAGTGTTCGATCCAGGTTTTGCTGATTAAATAGGGATCTTCTGGCAATTCTGATAATACATATCCCGGCATTTCTAACTCATCCATCAATTGAGTGACTTTGGGATCGTAGCTGAGGGCAAAACAGCGGCATTCTTCCGATGCTGCCATAATTAAACTGTGGTAGCGCATCCCGATCGCCATTTCGACTCCCCGGAATAGTCCTTTCAATTTTCTCGGATCGTCTAAACTAAGTATCTCACTTCGTTTCGGCAGAGCTTCGTGCAAATGCTTGGCAATTTCTAAGTCGCGAGATGCTTGAAAAGGTAGCAGTAAAATTAAGGTTCTGGTTGCTTTTTGAAAGTCAACTAAAGCTTGAGTTAGAATTGACAATCTGGCGGGAGTTAATGTAGGATGGGAACGCAAACAAACTGCAACTCTGGGCGCTGGTAAATTCCACAAACCGGAGACGGGGGAATTCTCTAAAGCCCACACGGGATCGGGTGCTAAAGTGAACGGAATTTGCCAATCTGCAAGTAAGGTAGCTGAGCCTTTATCCCGCACGCTGACGGCGGTGCATCCAGCAAAACAACGCTGAGATAATTTGCGGGTAATCTCTCGATTTAAAGGCCCAATTCCCTGGGCCCAAGCAACTGTTTTTAAGCCCATTTGTTGCGCTAGTCCCATTAAACCCCCATAATAGAAAGGGCTGATCGTGCTGGTAGCGTCTTGCATTAAACTGCCGCCTCCCCAGATTAGCGCGTCGGAGGTGCGGAGTGCTTCGAGAACTTGAAACGCATTCATCCGATCGCGCGCAGCTACCCCGTACCGCTGATTTGTCTCGACAGGATTGCCAGACAGGACGATCGGCGTCACGCCATCTGGTAACATTTGCAGTAGCGATGCCAACAGCGCCTCGTCGCCACCGTTGCCTTTACCGTAATAGCCGCACAAAATTGCTCGCATTTCTACTCTTGGTTTATAATGGGGAATCTAAGTATTACAATATCTAATTGTTGCGGTCGATCCGTAAAATATTTTAACAGTTAACAGTCAACAGTTAACAATCTTAAACAAATAAATACATATTTTATCTTCCCCGTTCTCTGTTATTTTAGAATACAAAAAATGCACGTTTTGTCAATTCCCACCTGGATTATTCACATCTCTAGCGTCGTCGAGTGGATTGCGGCCATCTGGTTAATTTGGACTTACGGCGAAGTCACTCAAAACCGAGCTTGGTGGGCCCTTTCCGCCGGAATGCTGCCCGCCCTAGTCAGCGCCATGTGTGCTTGCACTTGGCACTATTTTGACAACTCCCCAGCCCTAGAATGGATCGTTACCCTGCAAGCGGCGATGACTCTCATCGGCAATTTTACTCTGTGGGCGGCGGCTTGGTGGATTTGGCGATCGGCTCAAGCAGCAGAGAAAATTCAAGATTAAAAGAGGTATCAAGTCAATGAAAAATAGCACTTTTTGGGCAACATTTACAACAATTTCCCTCGTGTTAGCAGGCGGATTATTGCAGGAGAGCAAAGCCAGCAATAATTTCCCTAAAATCGCCCAACAGCCTAACTGTAAAAGTCCTCAAACCACGCTAGACATGAATATGTGTTCTAGTCAAGAGTTCAAAGCAGCAGACACCAAGCTCAATCAATTATATCAGCAACTTCGGCCTAAACTCAACAGCAAACAGCAGCAAAGATTGACGGTTGCACAGCGTAGTTGGCTCAAGTTTCGCGATGAAACTTGCAGCTATGAAGCCGGACACTTTGAAGGCGGTACTTTGGCGGCTCCTGTATACATTTCTTGCAGAGCAAAAGTTACACAGCAGCGCGTTAAAGATTTAGAAGATTATTTGAAACAAGCAAATTTGTAAGCAAATCTACCGAATTAGCTATTAAATTACCGACTTCTTCTGTGAGATGTTGCACCTGTGGTAAAAATCGGTTTTTCGATCTAAAATATAGCATTCAAACCTATATATTTCGTTCAAAAAACCAGTTTTTGTACGTTACCGATGCTGTAAAATAAAAAATCAATTTATCTTTCTCAACGGCAATAGTGTACAATCGAAAGTCTAAAAACTAAAAGCTAAAATCTCAAATCGCCATGTCCTTCGTTGGTTTGCACATTCACAGCGATTACAGCCTCCTAGATGGCGCTTCTCAGCTACAGCAGCTCGCCGAACGGGCGGTGGAATTAGGGATGCCCGCGATCGCCCTTACAGACCACGGAGTGATGTACGGCGCGATCGAACTCATCAAAGTTTGCCGAAATAAAAACATCAAGCCCATAATTGGCAACGAAATGTACGTCGTCAACGGCGACATCGAAGTCAAAGTTAGAGGTAGAAGAAAATACCATCAAGTTGTCTTAGCCAAAAATACCCAAGGCTATAAAAACCTCGTCAAACTCACCACAATTTCCCACTTAAAGGGAATGCCAGAACGAGGTATTTTTGCCCGCCCTTGCATCAACAAAGAACTGCTTAAACAATACTCAGAAGGTTTAATTGTTACCAGTGCTTGTTTGGGAGGCGAAGTTCCCCAAATGATTCTCCAAAACAAGCTAGATACTGCCCGCGAAGTTGCCAAATGGTATAAAGAAGTATTTGGGGATGACTACTATATAGAAATTCAAGACCACGGTTCCCAAGAAGACCGCATGGTGAATGTGGAAATCGTCAAAATTGCCCGCGAATTCAATATAAAAATAATCGCCACTAACGATTCTCACTATATTTCTTGCAACGACGTAGAAGCCCACGATGCTTTGCTTTGCATCAACACCAACAAACTGATTGAAGAAGACAAGCGGATGCGCTACAGCGGTACAGAATATCTTAAGTCCGCTGACGAGATGGCGCAACTGTTTCGAGACCATTTGGACGACGAAACCATCAAAGAGGCGATCGAAACTACCCTAGAAGTAGCAAACAAAGTATCAAGATACGAGCTAACAGGAGAAGCTCGGATTCCCACAATTCCAATTCCCCCAGAACATACCGCCGATACCTATGTAGAAGAAATATCTTGGCTAGGACTATTAGAACGCCTCAAAAGCCGCACCAAAAACGAAATCCCCCCAGTCTACAAACAAAGACTAGAATATGAGCTAAAAATGATTCAGCAGATGGGTTTTTCTGAATATTTTTTAGTAGTTTGGGACTACATGAAATATGCTAGAGATAACAATATTCCCGTCGGCCCAGGACGTGGTTCTGCGGCAGGTTCTTTAGTTGCTTACGTCCTCAACATTACCAACATAGACCCCGTACACCACGGATTGCTGTTCGAGAGATTTCTCAATCCCGAACGTAAATCTATGCCAGATATCGATAGCGATTTTTGCATAGAAAGACGCGACGATATGATTAAATATGTTACGGAAAAATATGGTACAGACCGCGTAGCACAAATTATTACTTTCAACAGAATGACATCAAAAGCTGTCTTGAAAGATGTTGCTAGAGTGCTAGGAATTCCCTACAAAAAAGCCGACGAAATGGCAAAAATGATTCCCGTGTCGCGGGGGAAACCGGAAAAACTAAAAGTGATGATTTCCGAGGGAACACCGGCACAGGATTTTAAAGACAACTACGAAAATACAATTTGCATAAATGCAGAAACTGGCACCGAAGTTCCAGTGCGTCAGTGGATTGACATGGCAATTCGCATTGAAGGAACTAACAAAACCTATGGCGTTCACGCGGCCGGTGTGGTCATTTCTTCCCAACCCCTTGATGAAATTGTACCATTGCAAAAAAATGACAATGGTGCTGTGATTACCCAATATTTCATGGAAGACTTGGAATTTTTGGGGTTGCTGAAGATGGATTTTCTGGGACTTAAAAATTTAACAACTCTCCAAAAAACAGTCGAGTATGTTAAGCAAACGCAAGATATAATTATCGATGCCGAAGCCTTACCTTCTGATATTGAACGCAGAGCTCAAGAGACATTTACTAGGAACAACAAGTTACCAGGTGATGTAGCAAAAACTTATCAACTCTTAGAAAAAGGAGATTTGGAAGGTATTTTTCAGCTAGAATCTTCTGGGATGCTGGATGTAGTAAAAAAAATTAAACCTTCCTGTCTGGATGATATTTCTTCTATTCTGGCGCTTTATCGTCCCGGCCCGCTGGATGCTGGTTTGATTCCACAATTTATCGATCGCAAACACGGTAGAGAGGTGGTTAAATATGACCATCCGTTGTTAGAACCAATTTTAAAAGAAACCTATGGAACGCTTTGTTTTCAAGAGCAAATTATGCGGATGGCTCAAGATTTGGCGGGCTATTCTTTAGGTCAAGCTGACTTGCTGCGCCGCGCAATGGGCAAGAAGAAGGCTGATGAAATGCAGAAGCAAAAGGAAACATTTATTGATGGGGCAACTAAAAATGGTGTCACTCAAAGAGTTGCCGAAGAGTTGTTCGGACAAATGCTACAATTCGCCGAATATTGTTTTAATAAATCCCATTCAATGGCCTATGCCTATATCACTTACCAAACTGCTTATTTAAAGGCAAATTTTCCTGTAGAATACATGGCTGCACTGCTGACTGCTAACAGAGGCGACCAGGAGAAGGTACAGAGATATATTGCTAATTGTCTCAAGCTGAAGATTGACGTTGAGCCACCTGATATTAATGGCTCTGAACTTATTTTTACGCCGCTTCCTATAGAGATGACAAAGGCCGAAAGACATAAAATTTTGTTTGGAATTTCGGCGGTTAAAAATGTGGGTGAGGGGGCTATTGAAAATATTTTGGAGGCGCGCCAAGAAGGGGGTAAGTTTAAGTCGCTGCCGGATTTGTGCGATCGCGTAAATCTACATTCTGTCAACCGCCGCGCCCTAGAAGCCTTGATTCAGTGTGGTGCTTTTGACAAAATCGATCCCAACCGCCAGCAATTGGTAAACGACCTCGAAGGGGTGATGAAATGGGCTCAAGACCGCAAGAAAGATCGAGAAAGTGGTCAAGGTAATCTGTTTGACTTGTTGGGTGGGAATAGCTTTGGGAACTCGGCGAATAAATTTGAGTCTGCACCAAAATCAAAGACTGTCAAAAATTTTGATACACAGGAAAAATTGCGTTTAGAAAAAGAATTACTGGGTTTTTATGTATCAGAACATCCCCTCAAGTTTCTGCTTGAATCTAATCAAGATCCAGATGTTGTGACTCTGGCACAGTTGGCGGAGAAAAAAGGGAAAGTTTCGGTTATTGTCATGATCAGCGCTATCAAACTTGTAGTGACAAAAAAGGGCGATGCGATGGCAATTTTGCAATTAGAAGATTTGACTAATCAAATCAAAGCTGTGGTATTTCCCAAGGCTTACGAACAACTGAAACCTTACATTGTAGATAATGCGATTTTGCTAATTGGTGGAAAAATAGAGAAAGACGGCGAAGAAATTCAGATAATTGTAGACACTGCAAAGCCTGTAGAAAATTCACAAGTTGCAGAGGAAATCGAGGTAGCCCAACCGGAAATACAAAATTCTTGGGCGAGGGAATCGGAAACACAAAGTTCTTGGGCGGCGCAACCGGAAAGACAAAATTATTTGGCGACGGAACCTGTTAACTTTGCCCGATCGACAAAACCTGTGGAAGTTATAGAAATGGTGATTGTCAAGTTTACACCGCAGCAAGTACAAGATGCAGAAAAACTCAATTCTCTCAAAGCTCTTTTGGAAGAACTTTCCGATCGCCGAGAGGATGCTAGGGCTTCTGTGGGCGGAATTGTTGTGGGTAAATATTGCTGTCAGCCGCTTCGGATTAACCCTAAGTTGTGGGTACAAGATGGCGATGGTGCTGTTAGCCGCCTCAAGTCTGCGGGATTTGATGCTTGGGTTTTTCCTCTCGACAATCGCGGGGATGCTGCGGTGTTTCGAGAAGTGCGATCGCAAGTTAACATACATTCTTGGGCCAGTCGTTTACTTGACGCGGATGCCGATCGCATTTCCCAGTATCTCAACTATCTCGCCCAACTAAACAAACGCCCGCCAAACTAACACCTCGCCGCCATCCCCACCGGTGACTAAAGTTTGACCGTCAGGACTAAAAGCCACCGGATTACACCCAACCAGACTGCACAAACATACCCCTGTTTGCAAGTTCCACAGTTTAACCGTACCATCTCGGCTGCCGCTAGCGACAATAGAGCGATCGGGACTAATCCCCACCGAAATAATTGCGTCAGAATGCCCGTTCAAAGTATTAATCAATTCCCCTGTATCGACATTCCACAATTTTAGCGTAGCGTCCGCACTACCGCTGACAATCGTCTTGCCATCTTGACTAAAGGCGATCGCATAAACCCAATCCGAATGACCCACAAAAGTCCGTACACTCTCCGCAATACCTACACGCCAAATCTTAATAGTTTTGTCCGCACTGCCGCTCGCCAGCATCATACTTTGAGGGCGAAAACTCACAGATAAAACCTTGTCTGAATGTCCCGAAAGTTTTTGCACCAAGGCTCCGTTGCACTGGTTCCACAGTTTAATACTCTTGTCGCCGCTAGCACTGGCTATCGCCCCAGAGTCGCAACTAAAAGCCACCGAATACACAGAGCCGTACCGGTGACTGTAGGGCGAACCGTAATCGCTGTAAAACTCGCGAATCATCGCCTTTTTATCCAGCTTCCACTCAATAACTTTTCTGTCAAAACTACCGCTAACCAGCATTCTCCCGTCGGGGCTGATAGCCACAGCATCAACTGTTGCGGAATGGCCGAAAAAAGTATGAATCAATTCACCTGTGTGCAGGTTCCACAGCTTAATTGTTTTATCGTCGCTGGCGCTAGCAATAATATTGCCTTGAGGATTAATTACAACAGCATTAACCGAGCCTGAATGACCGCGAAGAATGCAGGCGCACCGCCAGTTACGAGACAATAATTTCGGGTTGCTAGCGGCAGCAGTTGCAACCTGAATATTGTGGGGCGGCGCTACAGAGACGGCGGTTGCTCTATTTTGCTGCAAGTTAGTTACTGCCGAATTGATAGCTATTTTGGGTCGATAATTATAAGCGATTTGAGAGCGGGGATATTGCCCGAAATGTACTAAGTCTTGCAGCACTTCAGCAGCGGATTGATATCGCTCTCTTACTGAATCTTTGAGCAATTTGTTTAAAATACTTGTTAATTTTTTGCTGACTTTGATGCCTTTTTGCGCTAAGTGCGATCGCCAAATCCATTTGCATTCCAAAGCATCGAACAAATCATTCAGCACCGCCCCAGTCAGCAGGTGAATGCAGGTAACGCCCAAACTGTAAAGGTCGCTCGCCGGATAAGCCTTGCCGCTGCGAATTTGTTCGATCGGCGCATAGCCAGCAGTTCCAGTTATCGTACCAGTTTTCGCCTCAGAAATGACGCTAATCTGCTTAGCCACCCCAAAATCTACCAGCACAAACTGACCGCCCCTCGCCGCACCCTGTACAGCAGCAGATTCAGGCATAATTATCCCTTTTTTGCCTTTCGCGGCAGTCGAGCCGCAATATCGGGCAGCCCTGAGATTTTGGGGATTTCTCCGCAGAATATTTTCCGGCTTAATATCCCGATGAATCACCTGCTGCTCGTGAACAAACTGCAAAACAGGCAACAAATTAATCAACAATTCCCAAATCTGTTCCTCACTAAAAGCTCCCCGCTGCTGCAACTCCTGAAACAAATTATTTCCCTCAATTAACTCTTCCACAAGATACAGATGTGTTCCTTGTTCAAGAGAAGCCAACAAACTTGGAATTTGTGGGTGTTCTCCGAGTTCGTACAGCCGCTGAGCTTCTTGTTTAAACAGTGCAGTTGCCTTTTCTAATTCTGCCTTTTCTTGAACCTGCGGAAAAAATTGTTTGATGGCGCAGCGAGTTTTTAACCTATCTTCATCGACAGCTAAAAAAGTTCTGCCAAATGTTCCTTCACCGATAGGTTGAAGGGCGCGGTAACGCTCTTTCAGCAGCAATTTTGAGCCGCACGCCAGACAAAACTTGCTTGAGTCAGGATTTTGCGGCTTCTGGCAATGGGGATTGAGGCAATAGCTCATCTTTTTTCCTGCCTGGAGAGTCCCACCACGGCTAAACTTAGCAAATATGGTAGTCTGTTTCAACTCATGCCGCGAGATTAAAGTCAATCGTACCTGATAAATCGGGTTAATCGACCCAAAATCTAGCATCTCAGATTGAGTCAGTGACTAGAAGTGCTTGAGGTGAGTTTTTATATATTCTAATACTTTCCTAAAATTTTGTAGGGCAAACCGATCGCCAACGCGAGCATTTGTGTTTTGCATTTGAGCGAGCACCTCAATAGCTCGCGTATTGTACAACTCGCTCTGAGAGACAGCACTATATATAGCCTTTTTCACTCTCGATGAGGTACAGGTTGAGATTTTAGATACTTCGACTTCGCAAGCGAACAAGTTTTAGATTTTAGATTTTAGATTGAGGAATTGAGGAATTGAGAGAGTGATAAGTGCTATAGAAGTTTCCCCAAAGAATGCAGCGGCAGAATAACTTCCTAACCCTTAATTCATCAGCCATTCGCAATTCTTCAATCTCAAACTTGTCCCATCGCGAAGTCGAAGTATCTAAAATGGTATTAACCGCAACTATTTTCTCCCTCTACAATAGACTCTTGCTTTTCGCTCTCATTCTGTGAAGATGCTTTTGCTTTAATCACCGCTTCCCGAAAGCCTAAAACCAGTAAAATATTGGCAAGTGTCAAGAATAATTCCGCAGAACCGTGCAGCCAATCGACATTTGCTAGCGACTCGTTGTAGGCAACTTTTGCATAAATTGCGGCGGGAATAGTCACAGCCACAAACACCAGAGTCCCGTAAAACCCTATCAAAGCTAAGCGAGGTGTTTTTCCCGAGCGAGTCAAAAACCAGAGAAATCCCAAGTATGGAAATAGAGACAGCACAAATAAAGTTTCTTTGGAAATCATTAGTAATTGTTCGTTCAGTTGACAATGGATAGTTTATATTATGTACCGTCGATCGATCGCAATCAACCGGACATGATATGACAGATGAGGGCGACTTACCTGCAATGCAGAGAATGGTCGCAATCAATAGTGTTTTTTAAATTTATCCCTAAAAGGGAGAGGCTTTCAATCAATTCTTTTTTGTCATGAGCCAGATATTGCGATCGAATTGAAAATTATTCACAATAAGTTTTAATTTTTAAGTTTTCATATTTAAATTTACCCGCCAAAAAACACACACCCTGCTGCATACGACCGTCGTGAATCTTCCCAAATTTTAGAGTAAAATTCCCGATCCGGTGATTCGCGGCGCTGCAAATAAATCTCTCATTCTTCAATTCTTTAATCTAAAATAAACTGACATATCGACCCGTTGCTCTAGAACTGCTACAGACTCACCCAAGCTCATAGCTGAAAACGAAAGTTGCAGCAGGTCGTCAGTATTCAAAACCCTTCACCTACGCGAAGACAAAACCCGTAACTCTTCCCCTGACACCGTTTTTAGCATAACACATCTTCAATTGTTCCAATCTTTTAATTGTCCCTCTACCCCACTACCCAGCAATTAAAATTCGATACATATCCAAACTTTTCGTTTTGCTAGGCATCAAGCAAGGATCGTTTAAAAATTCTAAATCTAAGCTTGGTTTTCTATCTGTTGCAATAATTTCCTTAAGCTTAGCATCAAAATCAAAACTCGGGCCGCAATCCCAAATTTTCAGTTCCAAGTGTCCGTCAAACACGGTAATTTCTAGTTGAACGGGAGTTTCTACTGGCAGATTTTTGTGAGCGTGGCGAACTGCATTAATAAAACCTTCAGCTAAAGCTAACTGAAACTGGAACCAAACTTCATTGGGTAGCGATAAATCTTTTAATTGCTCAAACCAATCCATAACTATAGTTAAAGCATTGACCTCTGTGTTGACTTGCAGGCTCATGTGTTGAACAGAAGTTTTGTAAATCTCTGCTTCCTGGTCTGTTTCATTCTGCCAATCCCATCTATTTAATAAATTCATTAATCCATCTAAAGCTTTAGAATTTTTTTTATTTGGCTCTTTATTGCGACCTTCTACTTCGTAACTTTTGCTGAGTGACAAACAATTTTGACCGTCGAGAGTCCGGGTGTAGCTTAACTCGTCTGCAATCTGCCACATCAGTTTGATGCCTCTGCCACTTTCGGCCAGTTCGTCTATGTTGTTCAACATTTATTTTCCCTGTGTAAAAGTATTAATTTTTAGCGATTTTCAGACCGATCGAGCCAAGTTGTTGTATTTTATACTTGCTTGCTCAGTATTATTTCGCGCTCACACCAGAATGCTATCTTTTTTATAGAACGTAAGGCATCAGCAATATGTCTTAAGAGTCTAAGCCAATTGGCTTATTTACCGATCGCCTGTACGGAGAACGATCGTCCCCCTGAGCAAAATCCCGCTGCAACGAGTACAAATATTTATGCAATGCCCCCGCCAACCATTTGTCCCAGCCGTCGCCAGCTCGAAAATGCAAGGCATTCAGCGCCCGATTCCGACCGCTCCCAGGAAGCTGCAAGGGAGCGTAGATGTGCGCGAACTCATCCTAAAAGCCTAAGTAATATCCGCAAGTGCGATCGCCCCGACCAATCTTACACCGTCAGCGCACTAGACGAGGACTTGCGCCAACAACCCGGTTTCTGCTAAAAATATTGGGTTTGACAGCATAAAATCAATCGAAAAACCCTGTTTTTAGCCCGCGCGTCATTCTAGCAGACGACTCGGCGTGCGATCGGGCGTTTCCAGGACTTACCAGACTTTGCCCAAGCGAAAGATAGTCTGTTATGTTCGAGGGGGAAAGAGATAGAAGGGGAGAAAGGGAAAAAGAGAAAGGATTTGACAAAGTTTGATAGGGAATTGAAATATACAATTTAAATGCGCTACACCTTATGACCAAAATCAAACTGACAATTCTAGCAGCAGCCATACTGCTACTCCCATTTTGTGCAGCAGTTCCCTTACAAGCTCAAAATCTGTCTTTAGTCAAGCGGCTGCTAGCAACCAGAGGATGTCCCGGATGCGACTTATTTGGCGCTTCTTTGAGCCGTGCAGATTTGTTCGGCGCTTCCTTGAGCCGCGCCACTCTCAGCAGGGCTGACTTAGTTGATGCCGACTTAACTGCGGCTGATTTAATTGAAGCTAATTTAAACAACGCCAACATGAGAAATGCCTTTTTGGCCTACGCCGACCTCAGCAAAGCCGACATGAGCAGGGCCGACATTAGGGAAGCAAACTTAGAAAATGCCAACCTCAGCGAGAGTTCTCTTCAAGAAGCATCCCTCAAGCTGGCTAACTTAAAATGCAGTAATTTGAGCGCCGCTAAACTAAGTCGAACCGATCTGAGAAATGCCGATTTAACTGGTGCGAATCTCAGCGGTGCAGACCTCCAAGAAGCTGATTTAAGCGGTGCAAATCTCAGCGGTGCAGACCTCAGAGCGGCCGATTTGACCGATGCGAGATTGAACAAAACTAATCTCACAGATGCCAATCTTTGCGGCGCAAAGATGCCGAACCGAAAAACCTCTCGACGAGGTTGCGAAATTAACAAACAACAACCGATAATTACGAACAATTACTGCAATTACTGCTATCCTATCAAGGATTGGTGGCTGAATATTTTAAGGTTGAATTAAGCGGTAAAATCTCTAGATATTCCTTTTTCCTGATTGGCGATCGCGCTTGAAAACCCAGAAACCGGGTTTCTTGCTATATTTATTGTTACAAAACCTAAAATTATAAGACACCCGGTTTTTCGCCCCCCATGCGCCGCTAACTATTACCAACTCAACTGGTGCGCCGTGCATACCCTACAATAACTAGAATCACTGTTAGCGCCAACAGCTTTTATCTATTTTAGAATATCCCAAAATTGGCTTAATCTTTGCAGATATTCTGGGCCGCCGATTTCTGCAACATTATTGTGCCCTCCATCTGGAACCATGTAAAGCTGTTTGGGTTCTGGTGCTGCATCAAACAGTTTTTTGCTCATTGGGGATGGAACTACAGTATCGGCAGTCCCGTGAATAAATAGCACCGGCATTTGCAGGCGATCGACTTTTGATAGAGAATCAAACCGCTGAGTCAGCAAAAAATCGATCGGAAACATCCAAAACAGCCCTTGTCGAAAATCCACCATTTCCCGCACCGAAGTAAAAGAACCCTCCACAATTAACCCCGCCGCCTCCGGGTGGCGCACTGCCAGATCGATCGCAATTGCCCCTCCCAAAGAATGCCCGTAGATATAAATTTGATTCGGGTGAATCCCGCGCTGTTTCACCAAATAATCCCAAGCAAGTTCAGCATCCTCATACACCCCAGATTCGCTGGGAAAATCGCCCTGGCTTTTTCCGTAACCGCGATAATCGATCGCAAATACCGACACACCCAACTGATGAAATCGATTAGCGTGTTCGACAGTTGATCCTAAAGTTGAACCATTACCGTGCAGGTACAAAACTACCCCCCCAAACCCTCCCTTGTTAAGGGGGGGAACCGGAACGGCTTCTCTTACCCCCCCCCTTAACAAGGGGGGGCTGGGGGGGGGTTCCGATGGGTTAACCCGAGCGGCTTCTCTTACTTCCCCCGGAACCTTGCGGGAGTTTTCCGAGGCAGGAATCCACCACCCATGCACGGTTTCCACCGCGCCTGTTTTAGTAGGAATTGGCAGCAAAACATCTTGATATTTCAACTGCCAATCATCTGGCGTAGTTTCGATCGCCCGCCCCGGAACAAAGATAAACTTACCTTGCGTGGCAAATAGAAATAGACAAGCTGCTGAATAAGCGATCGCCAAAACTGTCCCAAAAGTTATTAGCGATTTAGACAATAGCAATACCAGAAAATTGTTCATAGAAAATAGGGCACGCTGGAAATTAGAGATCGGTCAACAGCTAAGGGCGAATGATTAATTCAAACAATTAGCCAAGATCGATTACTAACTTCCACCGTCCAGTTCCGCCAAGTTTGAAAAATTAATCCAAGTCAGGGCGGTGCAAGTGCCAATTCGTAGACTGTTCGTAAGCATGAGCTACTTGAAACAACCTAGATTCTTGCAAAACATTACCAATCAGTTGTATGCCCACCGGCAGTCCTTTATCATCAAATCCGCAGGGCAAACTCAAAGCTGGCAAACCAGCTAGATTCACCGGAATAGTCATCAAATCTGACAAATACATACTCAGCGGATCGTTGAATTTTTCCCCGGCCTTAAAGGCCGTAGTCGGAGCAGTGGGACAGACCAAAACATCAACTTGAGAAAAAGCTTTTTCAAAGTCTTCTTTAATCAAAGTCCGAACTTTTTGAGCTTTGAGATAATAGGCGTCGTAATATCCAGCCGACAGCACGTAAGTGCCGATCGCAATCCGGCGTTTAACTTCCGCACCGAACCCTTGAGAGCGAGTTTTGGCATACATATCCAAAAGATTGTCGGCATCGGGCGATCGGAAACCGTATTTTACTCCATCATACCGCGCCAAATTTGCCGAAGCTTCCGAGGGAGCAATAATGTAGTAAGTGGGCAAACCGTAGCGGAAGCGGGGACAAGAAATGACTTGGATTTCTGCGCCCAATTGTTGAAATTGCTCGATCGCCTTAGTAACAGCGTCTTTAACCCCAGAGTCCAGCCCTACACCAAAAGTTTCTTTAATTACACCAATTCTAATCTGACCCTTGGGTCGCAAACTGGGTCTTAAAGCTTGAGCGTAGTCAGGAATTGGGACATTAAGACTCGTGGAATCTCTCGGATCGTAACCAGCCACGGCCCCCAACAAAATCGCCGCATCCTCAACAGTCCGACCAAAGGGCCCGATTTGATCCAGAGAAGAAGCATAGGCCACCAAACCGTAACGAGAAACCAACCCATAGGTCGGTTTCAGCCCCACCAAGCCACAAAAAGCAGCAGGTTGGCGGATCGAACCCCCAGTATCCGAACCCAAGCTCGCGACGCATTCTCCGGCGGCTACCGCTGCGGCAGAACCGCCAGAAGACCCTCCGGGTACGCGCTCCAAGTCCCAAGGATTCGCGGTAACTTGATAGGCAGAAGTTTCAGTCGAGCTCCCCATTGCAAACTCGTCCATATTCGCCTTACCCACAATCACCGCACCGGCGGCTTTGAGTTTGGAGACGACGGTTGCATCGTAGGGAGGCACAAAATTCTCCAAAATCCGAGAGGCGCAGGTTGTGGGAACGCCATCGGTACACATATTGTCTTTAACGGCGATCGGGATGCCGGCCAACAGCCCAATTTCCTCACCGGCGGCGATTTGGGCATCCACTTTGTGGGCCTGGGCCATTGCGCTGTCTGCCGTCACGCACAGAAAGCTTTTCAACTTCGGCTCTAGCTGGGTAATTCGGTCTAATGTTTCTTGAGTAATTTCCACAGCAGAGCGTTCTTTATTGACCAGTTGTCGGTGCAACTCGCGGATGGATGCCATGCTCGTACCTTTATCATTTCTACTTTCGGCCACTTAGTCAATATAGCTGGCAATTGCACCTGGTTACAGCCCTTCCTCAACAGCGTCTATCTGCGCGCATCTGCAGTCAAAAACAGCCACCTAATTTGCCACCACGATCCCCAGGAAAAAAAATTCATCCGGAATTGTCCCCAAAACCAGAGATATATGCTAAGAAGTTCCCGATGCCCCGTTGGAGGAATGCCACCTAAAGCTCACTTAGAATCCCACCTGACGGCAGAGGAACTCAAACTTCGCTACCGGCAGGCACAAAACACCACAGAGTCCCGCCGCTGGCACTTGCTGCTCTTAGTTTCCCGAAATTGGACTATCAAAGAAGCAGCCCAAGTCGTAGGTCTCAACTACGACTACGCCAAAGAAATTGTCCAGCGCTACAACCGAGAAGGGCCTACCTCTGTGAGAAACCGCAGCGGAGACCGCAAGCCCCCTCCTGCAAAATCCTTGCTGAGTCCAGAACAGCAAGAAGAACTGCGACAAGCGCTGCAAGGCCCTGCCCCCGACGGCGGAGACTGGACAGGGCCTAAAGTAGCTCTCTGGATTGCCGAAAAGATCGGTATCGATCGTGTATGGCCCCAACGCGGCTGGGATTACCTCAAGCGGTTGGGTGTTGACTGGCGGCGGCGCAAAAAGTAGATTGTTCGCAATATTTTAGAGGGAGTCGATCGCCATTGAGTGCGATCGATTCCCTTTATTTTTGCATTGGGCATTGGGCGGAGCGAAGCGGAGGGATTGGGCATTGGGCATCGGGCGTTGGGCATTGGGCATTGGGCATCGGTCATTGGGAGGAGCGAAGCGGAGGGATTGGGCATTGGTCAAAAGAACAGGTGCGCCGCTCGATCGATTGTTGCTCTTTGTTGAGGATTGTCGATGTATCCGCACCCTACGGCTAAAATCCCCAATCCCCAATCCCAAATCTAAAATCTAAAATCGTTTGACTCTTGTAACAATAGCTGCTTAGATTGAATTTGGTTGTGTTGAGGATGTCGAATATATGCGAGGAATCGGGCGTTTTTTGTCGATCGCAAACAAGATGGCGGCAGTAGTCGCTGGCATCGGACTGGTTCAGGTGTTAACCATCGCCAGTTCATTCTCTCAATCATCTAACCCGCGTTCCCTAGACGAACTCTACAAAATTCGCGATCGGCTCGTCACCGAATTAGAACAACCAGCCTCTCCCTCCCCAGAACCAACCCTGCTTTCCGGCTTAATTCCCCTCGGCGGCAATCCCCAAGAAAAACTGATACAACAGTTGCAAGCAGTAGATGTTCAAATATTAGTAGAACAGAGAGCTAACGACAATTTGCAGCAAGCAGTCCGCTTAGCCAACCGAGCCGTAGAAACTGGAAAACAGCAAAATCAGTCGATCGAATCTTCGCAACAAACTCAATTTTTGTGGCACCAGGCCCTCAACAACTTGCAGGAAGTTCCCCAAAATTCCTTTTTAGCTCCTTTCAAAACATCAAAAACTCAAGAATACCGGGAAAACTTTACAGCAGCCACCTCTCAAGTGCGGCAAGCAAAATCAGATTTTTTGGCTGAGGTGGCTCGCGAAAGCGGTTTGTCCGATCGAGCTTCGATCGGCATTTGCCACCTGTCGAGAGAGTGCGTGAACCTGCGGGGCGATGTGCCTCCTGCCAGCCCGGCCAGCTTAATTAAACTGCCGATTGCTGTCGCCTTGATGCAAAAAGTAGAACAAGAAAAAATTAGTCTAAACCAGGAAGTATTCGTCAATCGGGGCAACTTCACCGAAGACTCAGCGACGAAGATTGTGTCCGCTAAAAATTACCCGCTGAAGACACTGTTAGAAGAAATGATCGATCGCAGCAGCAATACTGCCACCAATCAACTGATCGATTATGTAGGTTCCGATTATATCAATCAATTCTTGGAAAATCGCGGCTACCAAGTCACCCGCGTCAACTTCAAATTAATGGGCGAAAAAATTATGCCCTCCAACCCAGGTTCCGGCCCCAACCGCTTGACTGTTAACGAACTAACCGAAATGATGGTGCAAATTTACAACGGCGAAACACCGGGCGCTAAACTGTTAGTAGAAACTCTCAACCGCCAGTACGATCGCGCTTTGGGATTTGCCGCCTTGGAAGGAACTAAAGTTCAGTGGTTGGGCGAAAAAACTGGCGAAAATTCCCTGGTGCTAGGCACAACTTTAGCGATGAACATTGACGGCGAAGCCTACGTGATGACTGTGATAGACAGTCGCAGCAGCGGCGATTTACAAATCCGCAACTCTATTTCTAAAATTGCCGATTATATTAGTAAGAATCCCAGTTTTTAAAACAGGGAAAAGGCAATTTTTGATCGTTACCAGGCTCTGCCTGGTAATGCAGGTGCGGAGGCTCTGCCTCCTTTGAGGAAGGCAACTTACAGGAGAGAAGACTGTAGGAGGTGTTTAAGTTATTAAGTTTTCGCTCCTCATCCCACAAATCCTGCTTTTGATTGCTATAGCAACCGCCAAGACGATCGAGAAGTTCCCTCTTCCTGATGACGTTGGACGGAAAGCTCCGGGGGGACAGCACTAATGACTAATGACTAATGACTTCTTCCTGATGACGTTGGACGGAAAGTTCCGGGGGGACAGCACTAATGACTAATGACTGATGACTAATGACTAATGACTTCTTCCTTCTTCCTTCTTCCCTCTTCCCTCTTCCCTCTTCCTTCTTCCTTCTTCCCTCTTCCTTCTCTTAAAAATGCCGCATCAAAAACTCAGTGTTTCTGTCAAAGGCGAAGGATTTCCTATTCTTTGCTTGCACGGACATCCCGGTTCCGGCGATTGTATGTCCGTGTTTACAGAACACCTCTCAAAGCGCTTTCGGACGATCGCCCCAGACTTGCGCGGCTACGGCAACAGCCGCACCTCCAATCCCTTTGAAATGACTGACCACCTCCTCGATTTAGAAGCACTTTTAGACCGATTGGGAGTCGATCGGTGTTTGGTTGTCGGATGGTCTTTGGGAGGGATTTTAGCCCTGGAATTAGCTATGAAATATCCCCAGCGAGTCACGGGTTTGATTGTGCTGGCATCCGCAGCCAAACCGCGAGGGAGTCACCCTCCGATCTCTTGGCAAGATAACCTTTACACTGGTTTAGCCGGAATCATCAATTGGGTGATTCCCGGTTGGCAGTGGAATATTGATACTTTTGGCAGGCGATCGCTCTTTCGCTACTTGATCCAGCAGCATACAGCCACGCCTTACCGCTACTTGGCACGGGCAGGTACTCCCGCCTATCTCCAGACTTCCGGCGCGGCTACAAAGGCTTTAAATACCGCTCTCAGAGCCGGATACGATCGACTGCAGCATCTCGGCGACATTCAATGTCCCTGCTTGGTGCTGGCTGCTGAGGGCGATCGGCACATCACCTCCGCATCCAGTTTAGAAACAGCCCGCCACCTCCGCGATTGTCAGTGGGAGTGTTATCGGAATACAGCCCATTTGTTTCCTTGGGAAATTCCCGATCGGGTAATCGCAGACATCGATCGCTGGATTGAGAGTAACCCCCAAGCAGTTAGCTAAAGTTCTGAACTTAATATCATGTCCAGTCGATTACCATCACAAAAACACTACGAACCAATTTTATCGTTGTCAATCAACATGATATCAATTCCGGTTGCACTCATACATGATGTTGAGTGTTAACTGTTAACAGTCAACAGTCAACAGTCAACAGTCAACAGTCAACAGTCAACAGTCAACGCCTGAATTTACTATTCCGATGAAGAGAGGATTTGATCTGACACGATATTATGTCTATCGTTTGCGTTTGCATCCGAATTAAAAAGTGCGATCGCCGAATCGTACTGTGGTATAATTCCGATGTTACCGGAACTTAATTTACAACTGGCGCACTCAAAATTTCCCTGCTTCTACTGACTGATCAAAGCAGGTAACAACCCTCCATCACCAAACTTTCCCAAATCATCTGCAACAGTCAAATTAATAGGTTTGCAGCGTTGAATCGAAACACCAACACCTTCTGCACCTTCATTTTCTATGTCTTCTACATAACCTGCTTTTGCAGCTTCCGCCTCTCCATCGGTCAAGAAGGGGCCAAAATAGTAAATGCACCGCGGCGTTGAAGTTTTAACTTCAACCCACCAAGCCAATCCGAAAACATTGAGCAAGCTAATCAAGAATTCTTTCATCTGCTTTTTAAATTTATTTGACGGTGTTTTCACGGTGCTGCGGGCAACACCTGCGCTTTTGTTATTTACTCGGCTGTGCCACTCCTACCAACAACTCATTTAAACCTATTTAAAGCCGATATCTAAATAGATTTGCACCTAGGGGAAAGGCCCCTTCTAATTTCGCCGGAACAAGTAACGAAAGCCGATCTGCTATCCTTACTTGTTCAGGGTATGCAGCCCCAAAATGAGAGGCTGCATTCACCTATTATTTTATCGCCTTAACTGCCGATCGACTGGGAACAACAAAAGTGGGTTGCAATCAGATTTATCTGTTGTTTATTCAGCTTTAATTCTAATTGAATTCCAGACATGGTGTTTTCCCAGATGACATTCTACCGGCATTATGCTAGTAATCTGTAAGTAGCTGCTGAGACCGATCGCCCGGATTGAGCTGCTTACATCAATTACTCTGTTGTACACTTTTTTTCAACGACCTTCAAGATCCGTGTACGTGAAACTTTTTGGGCCCCCGCTGGCGGTAAATTTCGTATAAAGCCATCCCCGTTGCTACCGACACATTCAGGCTAGGAGTCTTTCCCCTTAAAGGAATTGAAACTAATCCGTCGCAGCCGCGCTGTATCAAAAGGCTCAAACCATCAGCTTCACCGCCCACAACTAAAACAGTCGGCCCGGAGAACTTGATTGTCTCTACCGAGTCACCTACCCCTGCTGCAGTGCCGTAAATCCAGAATCCAGCCTCTTTCAATTCTTCCAGCGCCCGGTTAAGATTGACAACCCTCGCCACTGGCAGGTTTTCCAATGCCCCTGCTGCGACTTTTCTCACTGCCGAGGTAATCCCGACGGCCCGCCGCTGCGGAATCACAATGCCCTGAGTTCCTAACGCTTCTGCGGTGCGAACGATCGCCCCTAAATTGTGGGGATCGTTAAGTCCTTCTGCTACCACAATCACTGGATCTTGGCAAGCGGCCTTAGCGTTGGCGATCAGTTCGCTCAAATCCAAGTATTCGTAAGCTGACACTTGCGCGGCTACACCTTGATGGTTTGCCTTCCGCGTGATGTAGTCGAGGCGCAAATCGTCAACTTCATCAATGATGCTGCCGTTGGCCTTGGCTTCGGTTAGCAAGCTGTGAAAGCGCGGATCGTAGCGCAGGTGCGGGACAACCCAGATCCGGTTGAGCACTTGGTTGCTTTCTAAAGCCGCTTGCACTGCATGGCGGCCGTAAATCATGTCGTCTGTGTTTGCGTCTGGTTGCACGACAGTATTTGAGGCAGTGTCCACAGGGCGAGTGTCTGTCTCTTTGTCTCTGTCTCTGAAATGATAGCCCCGGAATTCCCGCGGGCTGCTATCTCCGTCTCTGTTTTTGTCTTTGTCTCTGTCTTTGTAAAAATTGCCCCGGGAGTCCTGCGGGCTGCTGTCTCTGTTTTTGTCTCTGTCTCTGTCTCGGAAATTGTTGCGGGCTGGCTGCGGGCTGCTGTATCCGTCTCTGTCTCTGTCTCGGAAATTGTTGCGGGCTGGCTGCGGGCTGCTGTCTCTGTCTCGGAAATTGTTGCGGGCTGGCTGCGGGCTGCTGTCTCTGTCTCGGAAATTATTGCGGGCTGGCTGCGGGCTGCTGTCTCTGTCTCGGAAATTATTGCGGGCTGGCTGCGGGCTGCTGTATCCGTCTCTCTCTCCGTCTCTGTCTCTGTCCCTGTCTCTGTAAAAATTGCCGCGGGATTCCTGCGGGCTGCTGTCTGCGTCTCTGTCTTTGAACTGTCGGCGCGCGGAGGGTTGGCCGTCGCCATCGACATTCCGTTTGAAAATTGCTCGCACGGGCATTTCTCGGGATTGGGGAGAGAAAGTCGATCGCTTTTGAGGCGCTTCTACTCCGCGAGTGTCGGGAGAGGGCTTGCGTTCAAAGCGGGGAGAGGAGGATTGCGAGTCTTGACGGCGGCCTTCGCTTCTGAATGGCTTGCTGTCGGAATTCGATCGCGAGGAGTTTGGTTTGGTAAATTTTCTCATGGGTTTATGATTGCAGTTAGAGCGATTTGAGATTTGAGATTTTGGCTTGAGAAACCAATCTTAGGAATTTGGGATTTGAGATTGGCAGGTTTGGGATCAAAGATTTTTCTGGTGAAAGTTGCTAGTTGATAAGTTTGATCTGCATATATATTCGATCGATCTGTTAAGCGCAGATTGCAAGCGGATACACACAGAGGGACGCAGATAATTCATTGGAGTCTGCGATGCACAGTGCAACTGAAGTCTAATCACTCCATCGGTAGCGACAGTTTTTAGGTGGTAGTCACAAAACGCAAGTCCTAAGCCGATTCGTGACCTCAGACACCCGGTTTCTTCCGATATTTATTGTCAAGCGCCACTAAATTTTCTCGACAACCGGGTTTCTAGCCCCCGCTCGATCGTAATCCCTGAAACTGTCGCTACGTATCGATCGCCGGTCGATCCTGTTTGCGCCATCGATTTTTGGGCTTTTTTAGGTAGGTTTGCGGTGGAATTAATGATTGATTAATCCGCTGTCCTTCGCAACTATTAACTGCTAGATACTTTCAGTTTCTAGCTCTAAAAGTCCCAAAATTTCCGTCAATCTTTCGGAATCGGTGAGGTACAAATATCCGACCAAAGTTTCTAAGCTGCTGGCTTGTTGGTAAATCTCTGGATCGGCTCGCTTGGAACGGCCGGATACGGCATTGCGCCCGCGCTTGACAATTGCTAATTCTGTACTGTTCAAATAAGGAGAGATCGATCGCAAGTGACGCGCTTGAGTTTCGGCTCGTACTTGTCCCACCACCAATTCGTGATAAGCTTGCAATCTTTTCGGCGGTACTAAGTACGAGCTCCTAATGTAGAGTTCGTATACTGCATCTCCCAAATATGCCCAGGCGGAGGGCGATATCCTTTCTATTTCTGCTGGTGTCGCCCTCTCCGCATACTGTCGATTTAAACTGATATCAGTCAGGCTCAATTTGAGTCCATCATCTGCGGTAGGCGACATACTTTTTTAAATAAAACTTCCGCACAGCTTGGTTGTTCTAGTCCTTTGACATTTTTGTCTTCGATCGCGCTAGGCAATTATAGCTTTCACAGGATTGCGAGCATCTCGATCGCGAAAAAGCTCTCTAATTTGCCGATCGCGATCGCACCGACTCAAAAACACTTTTTACACTTATCGCAACGCTCCCCTTCTTATACCATTTTTCCGTCTGTTTGCCACACATATTTTGCTGTTCCTCCACCGGATCTCAAAGTATCAAGGGAATTTGCAGCTTGCGCGTGTCGCAGCTTCTCGGAAAATTAGTATTTTTTTGCCCGCAAAACTATAAAAATTTGCTATCCAGCGTTGAGAACCGGATAGCTAATTAAATCCACCTTTGCATCAAGTATCCTTGACGTTTTTTACCGCATCATCAACCGTTGGCTGCAAAGACAAAAATTTCTCTAAGCGAACCAGTTTAACAGTCTGAGTTACACGGGGATTTGAGACAATTTGCAATGTTCCTTCCAAGGTTTGGGCTTTCTTGACAAGTTGTACAAGTGCGCCCAAGCCGGAACTGTCCACAAAGTCTATTTTAGACAAGTCCAAAATTACGTGTTTTGGGCCATCGTCTATACATTTGCTTATTACCTTCCGAAAAGTGGCCTCAGAAAAAGCGTCGAGCAGGCCAGTCAGGCGAAATAACTGATAGTTATTCTTGACTTCGCGAGTGCCTCTGAGGCTAACGGTCAGGGTCAATGGCTCAGAAATGACACCCTCCTAGCTAAATATGACTAAAAGTCGAGGCTTCATTATAGGAGTTTTTTGGTTTTTTGTCTACAGTTTTTTGGTCGTCAGCGATCGGTCAGGAGTCGTTAGTCATTAGTCAGAGGCTCTCTACACCAAGAGCCTCTGAGAGACCAGCAATTGCAAAAATAGCTGTGACGGGCGAGGAGGATCGTCCCACAAAAATGATTTTTTCTTGTGGGGAGTAGGGTGCGCCGTCCCGCCTGCTGGAAAATTCGATCAAAACAACTGAGGCAATTCCAGCCCGATGACTGCGGACTGATGACCAATAACCGAAAGCGAGGGGGACAGCACTAATGCCCAATGCTCAATGACTAATGACTAATGACCAATGACTAATGACTAATGACTCCCCAAAGATGACTAAGCAGCTACTTTCTGATGGTCTCGCATGGACTGCACGAATCGATCGAACAAATAGTCAGCGTCGTGCGGGCCCGGACTGGCTTCCGGGTGGTACTGGACTGAGAACATCGGCAAGGTTTTGTGCTTCAATCCGGCTACGGTGCGATCGTTCAAGTTGAGGTGAGTAATTTCTACTTCCGGGACTAGGGAATCCGGGTCGATCGCAAAACCGTGATTTTGGCTAGTAATTTCTATTTGCTCCGTTAAACCCGCAGGATGATTCAAGCCCCGGTGGCCGAACTTGAGTTTAAAAGTTTCCGCACCCAAGGAAAGTCCCAGCACTTGGTGTCCCATGCAAATGCCGAACACGGGTTTGTCTGACTTCAACAAAGCTCTAGCCGTCGCGATTCCTTCAGTTACCGCCGAGGGATCTCCCGGCCCGTTGGACAGAAAAATGCCGTCCGGGTTGTATTTGAGAATTTCCTCCGCCGACGTGTCAGCGGGTACAACAATTACCCGACAGCCGTAACTCGCCAAACGCCGCAGAATATTGCGCTTGATCCCAAAGTCGATCGCCACCACCGTCCACATTTCGCCGCTGGCCGGTTGGACTGTCGGACTGAACTCCCACACTGAGTCCGTGGCTTCCGACCACTCGTAAACCTTGCGGGTGGTCACTTCGCGTACCAGATTCAGCCCGGCCATACTGGGAGCGTTTTGGACTTGCTCCAACAGCTCCGCCTGGTCGAGAATCACTGTCGAGATGCCGCCGTTAATCGCTCCCACAGTGCGAATTTTGCGGGTGAGGGCGCGGGTGTCGATGCCGTAAAGGCCGGGGATATTGTGCTGTTTTAGGTAGTCTTGCAGGGATTGCGAGCAGCGCCAGTTGCTGGGGCGGCTGCATACGTTACGGGCGATCGCACCTCGAATTTGCGGCCGCGAGGATTCTTCGTCTTCGAGATTTACCCCGGTATTACCCAATTCTGGATAAGTAAAAGTGACAATTTGACCGCAATAGCTAGGATCGGTCAAGACTTCTTGGTAGCCTGTCATTCCCGTATTGAAAACTACCTCGCCGACGACGGTGGTGTCAGCGCCAAACGACCAGCCGCGGTAAGCAGTACCGTCAGCCAGGACTAGGAGAGCGGGTTTTGCTGTTGAAAGTGACATGGCATCCTTAATTACTTTACGTTTAGTTTCATTTCATTTTTATCCCGACTGGGGGCTTTTGGCCGATCGACCAAATAGACCTCTCCCACAATGATTGTGGAACAGGCATCCTGCACGTTCAAAACAGTCTTTTTGGCAGATGTCTCATAAAAATCTCATTTTATTTTCATACAGTAATTTCCTGCTGTATTTTTTTTTACGGTTTATAGCTCAATCTCGTAAAAATTTATATTACGTGCTTTGGTACTTTTGACTTAGGAACCTTCCAGTCTCAATTACTGAAACAAATTGTTTGTCAATTGTCAAGCATTTTGTGACATACCGCCCTCATCAGACAAAAATACAAGCTGAAATCCCCAAACTGTCAGCGCTAAATCTATACTCAAAGGTGGTTGTCGTTGTTACGATCGACAAACAAGCGTTTAAACAAACTATGGTCAGCAAATCTCCCTTGCCTTTACTCTCCAACTCAAAAAAGCCTCTGCTGAGCGAAAAACTCCGCAAACCTTTACTGCTTTTAACAGCAGTTATTTCTCTGAGCAGTTCAATTTTACTTGACACTGCAGTCAACTCGTCGCCAGCGACTGCTCAAGAGAGCGAGGGATGCTTCATGCGTAACGACCGCGGCCAAACAATTAGCTTGAGCCGCTCTGTCTGCGGTTTTATGCCCCAAGAATTGGCTCCTGCAGGTTCGTCTGATACTAAGGCTAATACTAAATCGGGAGTATTTCTGGTCAAAATTAAACGCCGAGAAGCTAATATCCCAGTCATAGAAGTCACGTTTAACGGCACGCAAAAGTTTGAAATGATGGTGGATTCTGGAGCAAGCCGCACAGTAATTACGCCAGCAATGGCTACTGCTTTGAAGATAGTTCCTCAAGGAAGCGTGCAAGCCAAAACTCCCAACGGAGTGGCTACTTTTCCTCTGGGCAATCTTACTTCGATCGAAGCTGGCGGTTTGGCGATTACAAATGTAGTTGTACCGATCTCGCCCGCATTAGACATCGGGCTGCTGGGTCACGATTTTTTTGGTAATAAAGATGTGACTATTAAGCAAGATGTGATTGAATTTCGATCGCGCTCTTAAAGTGGAGTCATTGGTCATTGGTCATTGGGCATTGGTCATTGGTCATTGGTCATTGGTCATTGGTCATTAGTCATTAGTCCGAGCGTGCGAATACCTTAAGAGTTCGCTGGGTTTTGCAAACAGTTGATCCCTGCGTAATGGTTCGAGTTTGCTCGATCGCCAGAAGCGAGAGACGATCGCAAATTGTGCATCTCATTCTTCCCTCCTCTGGCCTCTAACCTCTTTTTTTAACATCTGTTAAATCAGCCAATTGCATCAGATGCCGAACTTCTTGCTTCACCGCAAAAACTCAACTAACTGCTGCAACTTCGACCAAGATTCGCCACTCGATAAAATCTCCTTAGCCAAATCAACTCCTGCAGCGTGGGAACCCATAGGAATTGCACCTCCCACTTGAAAAGCTAAAGACGCATTCAAAGCTACAACATCCATTTGCGCTGCTGTACCTTTGCCTTGCAAAACATTCCGCAAAATCTCGGCGTTTTCCTCAACATTTCCGCCTTTCAACGAGCCGATCGCACTTGGTGTCAATCCTACCTGTTCCGGGTTTAAAGTAGTAAGTTCCACCTTGCCGCCCGACAAAATCGCCAAATCAGTCACATCACCCAAACCCGCCTCATCCAACTTTTCTCGGCCGTGCACCACTATCGCCAACTCAGTCCCCAACTCGCCCAAAGCTTGCGCCACAGTTGATACCATCCTGGGATCGAACACCCCGATTACCTGCCCATCCGGGCGCAGAGGATTGACGAGAGGCCCTAAAAGGTTAAAAACAGTCCGCACCTTCAAAGTGCGCCGGAGCGATGCTACAGCCTTGAGTGCTGGATGCCACCCCGGCGCAAATAAAAAAGTGATCCCTACCGAGTCTAAAGCAGCTTTTACCTTCTCCATATCGGCGTTGAGGTTGACTCCGAGTGCTTCTAGCACGTCAGCAGAACCGACTTTGCTCGATGCCGATCGATTTCCGTGTTTGGCGACTCGCACTCCGCCTGCGGCGGCAACAAAAGCTACAGCCGTGGAAATGTTAAATGTGGAAGCACCGTCACCGCCGGTGCCGCAAGTATCAATTAATTTAAGATTTGAACTCCGAGATTGGCGATCGAAAACACTTTCTGACTCGCCTGCGAGGGACTCAAACTGCAATACCTGAGCCATTCCCGCCAATTCTTGAGCAGAAATGCCTTTAGCTTGGAGAGCAGCTAAAATTGCGCCGGAAAGTGCCGGGGGTATAGCTTCTGCTAGCCATCCCTGCATTAAGTCGGTGGCTTGGGCGCGCGAGAGAGATTGTCTGTCTAACAGTTGTTGTAGCAGGGCTGGCCACAGAGGAGAATCCGCTGTCAAAGTTGAAGCTGCTGCTATATCTAGTGTTGCGAGTACGGGAGAATCTGTCATTTATCGTGTTAGTCAAATTTAGCCCGATCGAGCTTAGCGGCCAAACCGAGAATCGATCGGCATTTTACCAGACTTACACCATGTTCAATTTTTGCGTGGGAGATTTTAGAATTGGCAATGACTTACTGCACAATGGTTTAGAGCGTCCTTAAAATTGCATCTTGTTTGGGAAACTGCCCAAATCTCACCCTATTTTGAGCCCAGGGATCAGATTTTGGCCCCTGATATTAGCAGCGTTACATCATTTGTCCGCCCGCAGCAGCCGAATATGAAGTTTTTGATACAACAATTGCCCTCTTGTTATGGCAACTTTAAAGGGAAACGCGCGATCGTGCAACTACCAGCAGTCCGCTGTATTATATTTGACTAAAAATAATTAACAGTAACCGAGAGCACCAACGGATACAAGTTTCCGACAAAAGTTGTGGATACCCCAAAATTTTAGGCCAGAGCGACAGTCACAGATTCACTGCGCCGCAAGTCCATGATTCGATCCAAAATCTTCAATCTCCCAATCGACAGCACAGCACCCACAGCCGTTCAGTTGATATCCGCAGGTTAGTCACAGGAGACAGAGAGTCGATCGAACTTTGACCCAAACCTTAAAAATAAACTCTTGCGGTTGTAGAAGTAGCTGCCTCTGATTATAGTAAAACAGCATCGCCACTAACTTATTTCAGGGTACTTAACTGCTAATATATTTACACAGATTTTAAGGAGCAGGTTGGGAATCGAGCAACTCGCCCGTCTGAAAACCAGCCAAATCTTAAAAAAAGACAAACCCAATCAACTAAACTTGCCTCAATAACATCTAACATCTAACATCTAACAGCCCAGCAGGAAAAATGAATCAACATACTTGTATAATTGCCGCCCCGGACACAAACCAATCGCCAAGATTTGTGGGCGATCGCTTGTTTTTCGCGATCGGGCGGCACAGTATTTTCCTGCCTAGTTAACAGTTCATACTTAACAGGAACATACTAAAAATATTCAACTCCAATACAAGAGCAGGGTATTCAAAAGTGGCAAATCAACAATTACAAAATAAAGCAATAGAATGCCTGAATGTCCAGGAGGCGCTGCAGCAAATGGAAGCAAAATATTACAGTATGTTTGAAAATGCTGTTTCCGGCATTTTCCAGACCACACCCGAAGGGCGTTACCTCAGCGCTAATCCCGCTTTGGCTCGGATTTACGGGTACAATTCGCCAGCAGAATTGATGGGGAACCTGACCGATATCAGCGATCAGCTTTACGTCAATCCCGATCGCCGCAGCGAGTTTGTTTCGGCTTTACAAGCGCGCGGCATCGTATCGGATTTTGAATCGCAGATTTATCGCCGAGATGGCGCAGTAATTTGGATTTCGGAAAATGCGCGAGCAGTCCGCGATTCCGACGGCAAATTGCTTTATTACGAAGGGTTTGTCGAAGATGTTACTCAGCGCAAAAATGCAGAAGCTGCACTGCGAGAGAGTGAAGAACGCCTGCGAATGGTAATAGAAGGTGTTAAAGATTATGCTATATTCATGTTAGATACTAAGGGATATGTAGCTAGCTGGAATTCCGGCGCTAAACGGATTTTTGGGTATGAAGCCAGCGAAATAGTAGGCAAAAACTCGGAGTGCTTTTATACGCCTGAAGATATTAAAATTGGCAAACAGCAAGAAAAATTAGCCACAGCTACCGCAGCAGGTAGATATGAAAGTGAAAGCTGGCGGTTCCGCAAAGATGGCTCTCGATTTTGGGCGAAGATTATTGTGACTCCTTTGCGGGATGAAAGCGGAGAGTTGCAGGGCTTTTCTCAAATCATGCAGGACATTACCGAACAAAAGCGGGCTGCAGAAGAAAAAATGCAGTTGATTGCTTCTTTGCAAGAATCGGAAAAGAAGTTTCGCACTCTCTACGAATCGACAACCGATGCGGTAATGTTGCTAGACGAACAGGGGTTTTTGGATTGCAATCCGGCTACTTTAAAGTTGTTTGGCTGCAGCACTGAATCGGAGTTTTGCGGCAAGCATCCTTTAGAATTTAGCCCACCGCTACAACCGGAATTGGAAGATTCTATGAGTCTGTTTCAAGAGCAAATCAATACGGCTATGGCAACAGGAAATTGCCGTTTTGATTGGCTGCACCGCCGTTTGGACGGTTCCGAGTTTCCGGCGGAAGTGCTGCTAACTTCTATGGATATCGGCGGCAAAATGGGGCTGCAAGCTGTGGTGCGGGATATCACTTATCGGGTACAGGCTCAGGAAACTTTGAAGCAGGCTAACGAGGTGTTGGAAGGCAGGGTTAAAGAGCGGACAAGTCAGTTGGAAGCAGCTATTAAAAAATTAAGTTTGTCGGAGGAAAAGTTTTCTAAGGCTTTTCGATCGAGTCCCGATCCGATGACTATTACTACTTTGACAGGCAATTTTATTGAAGTTAATGATAGTTTTTTATCGATGACTGGCTACAGTTTAGCAGAAACTATTTCCCATACAGTAGATGACTTAAATATTTGGGTGAAGCCAGAAGACCGAGTTAATTTTAGGAGAATAGTGCAAGAAAAATATGTTGTTCGTAACCAGGAATGCGAATTTCGGGTGAAGTCGGGATCGGTGGTGGTGTGTTTGCTCTCAGCAGAGTTGATTAATTTGGAGGGCGAACTTTGTATGCTGGGGGTGATGACGGATATTACCGATCGCAAACGTGCAGAAGAAGCCCTGCGGGAAAGCCAGCGGGCTTTGGCGACGCTGATGAGCAATTTGCCGGGGATGGCCTATCGTTTTCGCAATGATGCCGATCGCAGTATGGAGTTTGTCAGCGAAGGTTGCTATCAATTATCCGGCTATTCTCCTGAAGAATTTATCGGCACCAGGCAAATTTCTCTCTCGGAATTGACACACCCGGACGATCGCGAAATCTTCTGTAATGCCGTAGAAGTTGCCTTGCAAGAAAATCGCCCCTATCAGCTAAATTATCGCATAACTTCTAAAAACGGCGAATTAAAATGGGTTTGGGAGCAAGGTTTGGGAGTGTATTCCGACTCTGGAGAATTGATAGCTTTAGAAGGGTTGATTACTGATATTTCCGAACAGAAACGCAGTGAAGAAGCTTTGCGGCAGTCGCAAACAGAATTAACTCAACAAAAACTTCAGTTAGAAGATACTTTGCACGAATTACAGCAAACTCAAGCGGTATTGATTCACACCGAAAAAATGTCTACACTCGGTCAAATGGTAGCAGGTGTCGCTCACGAAATTAACAATCCCGTTAACAGCGTCTGCGGCAATCTCGTCCACGTCGGTCACTACACCGAAGATTTGTTGAATTTGATCGATATGTACCAGCGGCACTGCCCGCAGCCCCCCGCATTAATTCAAAATAAAATTGAGGAAGTCGAGTTAGAGTTTCTGTTAGAAGATTTGCCAAAAGCGATGTCCTCGATGCAGATTGGGGCCGATCGCATTCGGGAAATCGTGCGATCGCTTAGAAATTTTTCTCGCAAAGACGATTCTCAAATGAGCAAAGTCAACCTGCACGAAGGCATTGAAGGGACGCTACTAATCCTACAAAGCCGGTTGAGGGCGCACGGCAACTATCCCGAAATTACGGTAATTAAGGACTATGGAAATTTGCCTTTAGTTGAGTGCTATTCGGGTAAAATAAATCAAGTGTTTATGAATTTGATCGGAAATGCGATCGACGCGATCGAGGAATACAACGCAGGGCGATCGGTAGAGGAAGCCCAAGCTACCCGCAGCAAAATTAAAATTAGGACAGAAGTCCAAAACTCCAACGCTGTAATTCGGATTTCTGACAACGGCCCAGGGATGCCGGAAGAAGTTTGCCAGCAGTTATTCGAGGCCTTTTTTACCACCAAACCCGCCGATAAAGGCACTGGTTTGGGCCTGTCAATTTCCTATAAAGTTGTCCGAGAACACGGAGGCACGCTGAGTTGCGTGTCTGCACTCGGTCAAGGAGCCGAATTTATCATAGAAATGCCGATGGAACAAATTAGTTATTAGTTATTGGTTATTGGTTATTGCTTATTGGTCATTAGTTATTGGTTATTGGTTATTGGTTATTGGTTATTGGTTATTGGTTATTGGTTATTGGTTATTGGTTATTG
>NZ_JAUBTX010000088.1:0-10589 GCF_036705185.1 Microcoleus sp. B4-D4
GCCGGATGCGGGGAAACCAGCACGTCCGGATCTAACTGAGAGGTGCGGAGGATAATACCTCCCATCGACTCAAACCGGTCTTGGCGTAAACGATATGGTCGTTGCTAACACGGAGAAGGAGCTAGCGCAAGACACAGCAGTGCAGTATCTTAACTATGCGACACCTGATGCGACCGTCGTTTTGTTGCGCGCCTTTTACGAGGGAAAAGGGCTTTCAAAATCCAGTCAAGCTTTATTGCTGCAATTGATGACAGACACAACTACAGGTTCAAAGCGCATTAAAGGGCTGTTGCCTGATGGGACGGTTGTGGCCCACAAAACGGGTACTTCGTCTACTTTAAATGGAGTGACGGCTGCAACCAATGATGTTGGACTCGTGACGCTCCCGAACGGACGGCATATGGCGATCTCCGTTTTTGTTTCAGATTCTAGAGCAAACGATGCGGTACGCGAAGAAGTCATCGCAAAAGTGGCTGTGGCAGCATGGGACGAATGGAGCAAATAGTTGCTGAAGGCGAAGGTGTTAAGGGTCGATATCAATGGGGGGCCGTAATGCACCCATGCGGTACTCGATGATTATCGGATTTTCAAAGCGAACTTGATTGATGGTTCCATGCTGTCTTTTCATCGATCCAGAACTGGCTCATGTAGGTCTGACCGAAACCAGAACACAGCAATAAAGGTATTGTAAAACTTCATTGAGTTTATAAGCAATTATAAACAATAATGGTATCATATCGCTATGAGTGTTGAACAAGGAATACGCACAACTCAAAGAACGGAAGTCTCAAATGCAACTAACAGAGCGACACATCATCAAATCCACGGAAGACCGTTTCGCTCAAATTGACGAACTAGCTTTTAAATCCAAAAATCTCTACAATGCCGCCAATTACGTCATTCGTCAGAGCTTTATTTATGGATGGGGCTATATCGGCTACAACGAAATGAATGGCTTGATGAAGTCTCACGAAGCTTATAAGGCAATGCCTGCTAAAGTTAGTCAGCAAATTTTGATAATCTTAGACAAGAATTGGAAATCGTTTTTTGAAGCCGTTAAAGCTTACAAAGCTGACCCTTCAAAATTCACGAGTCGCCCAAAATGGCCGAAGTACAAAGATAAAACTAAAGGGCGAAACATTCTTGTCTACACGATTCAAGCAATTAGCAGCAAACAGTTGAAGAAAGGAATCATTAAACTTTCTGGCACTGAACTTTCAATTAAAACCCGGCTCAATCCCAACCAGATTTGTCAAGTTAGACTGGTTCCGAAATGTGATTCCTATGTAATTGAGGTAATTTACGATGAACCGGAGTCCACCATCAGCAATGCCAACTCTGTAGCTAGTATTGATTTAGGGCTGGACAATTTAGTAGCGCTAACTTCAAATCAACCGGGATTTATCCCTTTGTTGATTAACGGGCGACCATTAAAATCGATTAACCAGTTCTACAACAAACGTAAATCCCGATTACAATCCCAGTTAAAAGGGAATCGTCAAACCTCATCCAGAATTCAGCGATTAACTCGCTGTCGCAACCAGAAGGTTGATAATTACTTGCATCATGCTAGTCGTGTGGTTGTTGACCATTTGGTAGTGAACCAAATTGGGACGCTGGTCATCGGCAAAAATGCACAGTGGAAAACTGATATCAATCTAGGTAAACAAACCAACCAAAATTTTGTCAGCATTCCTCACTCTCGATTAGTTGAGATGTTAGAATACAAAGCTCGGCTGGTAGGAATCACGGTAATTGTACACGAGGAATCCTACACATCCAGAGCAAATTTTGTGGGACTAGACCCAATTCCTGTTTATGGAAAAACAGAAAAAGAACCTGTATTCACTGGAAAACGGATCTCACGAGGATTGTACAAAACATCGACTGGTCGGTTAATTAATTCTGATGTGAATGCTTCGTACAACATTCTCAGAAAAGCAATCCCAAATGCGTTCAGCACTCTTGATAGGGAGCTGCGTAGTTCGAGCCTTGCGCGGGTTAATCCGCTCAAAGTAAAACAGAAAGGGGAGGGCTGACGCCTCCCATGTCGTTGCAATAAATGACTATAGTTTTACCAGCTATGAATCCAGTTGGATTTCGGAGTTGGTGATAAAACCGTATCGACTAGAATCGCTATCGGCCAGGTGTTGAGAAGGTTGAAAAGCACTGATGCTCCGATCAAAAGCAAGAGCCTGACGATGAGCCATAAGTCTTGGCGGAAGTAGGAAATAGAGCGCAGGACGATTCGCACCAACCAATGTTGGTTAATTAACGGCAGCACCATTTTTGGTGAATTCCTCTGGCCCTTCAAACGTGCTTTGAATGGAAAAGTCATGATGTGCTGGATGCCTCTAAGTAAGACAATGCACCAATTAGGAAGTTTCACCCCAGTCAGAGAAGCCAGAAATTAACTTTTGGTTTTCACCCCTGTTGTCAAGCAGGGCAGATGGAATGTGAGATTATTCGACTGGTGCAAGATTGAAGTATAGTTTCGTTGTTTAAGGGTCGCTAAATAGAAAGCGAGAGCGCTTTGCTTCCTGGTGTGATGCGTCAGGGTTGCTTTCCCGAAAGCGGTCGCAAAGTTGAAATAGTCTCAACTTTTCGAGCGGAATTTTCCTCTAGCGGTCGATCGCATCCAAGCCAAAACCCCATCAGTCGGGCCATAAGGCTAATGCCTTATCAGCGATAAATTAACGATCGCATTTGGCACAAATGTGGTTCTGTTTTCATTTTTGAGGGCCGTTTTTACGGAGATGGGTTAATTTGCACTCGTTTTCATTGCATGGTGATTTCACCTATTCATACTATAATTATGCAACGAAGCGATCAGACTCCTAATATAAATATTTATTTGTACTTTTTTAAAGAAATGTAAAAAATAATATTGTTTAATTAATATTTAAATTTTGCTTAAAGTGCAGGCTAGTCTTTATATTAGAGGATATATCTACTTACAAATTGAGAATTGCTAAAAAAAATGTGTATTAATTATTAAAAGAGGCTGCAAAGATGATTAACTTAGCCGGCTACGAAATTACCAACCAAATCCATGAAAGTAACAATTCTTTAGTTTACCGAGGACTGAGAAAACAAGACAAGCAACGAGTCATTCTCAAATTTCTCAAGCAAGATTATCCGATGCCAGCTTCGTTAGTCAGATACAAGCAGGAATACGAAATTACACGCAATCTTAACCTAGAAAGTGTGCCTAAAACCTACAGCTTAGAAAGATATCAAAACAGTTTAGTTATTATTTTCGAGGATAGTGGTGGAAAATCATTAAAGCTGTGGTTGGCTTCTCAACAACTTACCTTAGAAGAGTTTTTGGCAACCGCTATTAAAATAACCAGAGCTTTAGGCCACCTTCATCAACATAACATTATTCATAAAGATATCAACCCCAGCAATATTATTATTAACTCGACAACAGGGATAGTCCAAATCATAGATTTTGGCATTTCTACTGTTTTAAATCGTGAGAATCCTACCCTAAAAAATCCTAATGTTTTAGAAGGCACTCTGAGCTATATATCGCCGGAACAAACAGGCAGAATGAACCGAGCGATCGACTACCGCACCGATTTTTACTCATTAGGAGTCACTTTTTACGAACTGCTAACGGGGCAACTGCCATGGGATTACAACGATGCAATGGAATTAGTGCACTGTCATATTGCTAAACAAGCAGTACCGCCCCATGAAATCAAGGCAGAAATAGAAATTCCTAAAGCGGTGTCTGATATTGTAGTGAAACTCTTAGAAAAAACGGCTGAAAAAAGATACCAAAGTGCTTGGGGAATCATCGCAGATTTAGAAGAATGCCTAGAACAACTACAGGCTAAAGGAACGATTGTAGATTTTGCGATCGCCCAAAAAGATATTACCGATAAGTTTCAAATTCCGCAAAAGCTCTATGGGAGAGAACAAGAAGTAGAAACCTTGCTAGCTGGGTTTGAGCGCGTCAGCAATGGCGAGACAGAAATCATGTTAGTATCGGGTTACTCTGGCATTGGCAAATCAGCCTTAGTGCAAGAAGTTTATAAACCTATTACTAAGGCAAGGGGTTATTTTATTGCGGGTAAGTTCGACCAATTTCAACGCAATATTCCTTACGCGGCTATCATCAATGCTTTTCGATCCTTAGTGAAGCAAATACTAACTGAAAGAGAAGGACAATTAGTTCAATGGAAAGAAAAACTTTTAGCCGTTTTGGGTAAAAACGGACAAGTCATTATTGATGTCGTTCCCGAAGTGGAACTCATTATTGGTAAGCAGCCAGCCGTACCAGAATTAGCAGCAGCCGAGTCACAAAATCGTTTTAATTCAATATTTCCAAAATTTATCGGCGTGTTTTGCTCATCTGACCATCCTTTAGTCATCTTTTTAGACGATTTACAATGGGCTGATTCTGCCACGCTGAAGTTGCTAGAAGTAATGATGACAGATGCACAAACGCGCTATTTGTTCTTAATTGGGGCATATCGAAATAACGAAGTCGCTCCCGGACATCCGTTGATGATAACTCTGGATTTACTACAGTCCAAAGATTCTGTTATTAACAATATTACATTAGTTCCCTTAGCTATTGAACATATTTGCAACTTAATTTGTGATACGTTACACTCTCACCTAATTGCAGTAGAACAATTAGCTCAATTAGTAATCAGAAAAACTTCTGGCAACCCCTTTTTTGTTAATCAATTTCTCCAAACTCTCTATCAGGAAGGCTTACTTATATTTATTCCTCCGTCTCAAGGCAGTAAACCCCAATGGCAATGGGACATTGCTTTAATTGAGGCAATAGGTATTACTGATAATGTTGTGGAGTTAATGGTTAGGAAGTTAAGAAAACTTCCTACCTCTACACAGCAGGTTTTACAGTTAGCTGCTTGTGTAGGCAACACATTTGATTTGCACACCCTTTTTATTATCCATGAAACATCAGTAGCAGTCGCTTATCAAAACCTTTTACCAGCAATTCAGGAAGGTTTAGTGTTACCTATTTCTGAGTGGGAAATTACACCAGAAGAAATAATAAATGCTCCCCTAATTATTCTTAGTTTTAAATTTTTGCACGATCGAGTGCAACAAGCAGCTTATGCCACTATCCCAGAAGAGCATAAAAAAGAAGTTCACCTCAAAATCGGTCAACTGCTTTTAAAGAATACTCCTGAAGAAGAACTGGAAGAAAAGATTTTCGCTCTGGTCAATCATCTTAATACTGGTGTGGAATTGATTGATGATTTAGAAGAGAAAGTGAAATTAGCAAAATTGAATTTAATAGCAGGCAAAAAAGGCAAAGCTTCCACAGCTTATAAAACAGCAGCTACCTATTTTGCTTTAGGAATAAAAATACTAGGGATTCAGGCTTGGGAAAATGATTATGAATTAACATTTACTCTCTATAGGGATCGAAGTGAGTGCGAGTATTTAGCTGGCAATCTTGAGGAAGCAGAAGAACTTTTCAAGATCGCCTTAAGTAACAGCAAATCGGCCATAGACAAAGCAGAAATTTATTCTCTTTATACCTTTTTTTGTTCAACTTTATCACGGAAAGATGAAGCCCTAAAGTTCACGCTTGCTGGCTTAGAATGTTTGGGTATGGATTTGCCTCGTACAGAAAAAGAATTACCAAAGGCAGTAGAAGTAGAATTACAACAGGTATCGTTAAATCTCTCCCAAAGAAAAGTTACTGATTTAATCCATGCTCCTGAGCTTAGAGACTTGACTAAAAGAGCGAGCATTAAATTATTAATTGATTTGTGGGCGGTAGCTTATTATGTTGGACATCAAAATTGGCTAGATTTATCTATATTAAAGATAGTTAATATGTCCTTAAAGTATGGAAACACAGATTTATCAGCCTTCGGTTATGTTACTTATGGAATGTTGTTATCATCTCGAAATGAATATAAATCAGCTTATGAATTTGGTAAGCTAGCTTTAAAGCTCAATGAGAAATTTAACAACAAGAGCCTTAGTTGTAAAGTCCCTAATCTTTTTGCTCTGAGAATTAATCCTTATAATAATCATTTAAAAACCAACTTAGATATTTTTAGGACAGCTTATAAAGGTGGGCTAGAGTGTGGCGATTTAGTTTACATAGTTTGGACGATTATGTTTAGTATATGGACGAGATTCATTATAGGTCAGCCTCTAAAAGAGGTCTATGAAGAATCTTGTAAATATATAGCTGTTATGAAGCAAACAAATGACTTAAGTATGCTGTATGGATTTATGTCTTTACAGCAAACTATTTTAAATATACAAGGATTGACTAAAGACAAATACAGCTTCGATGATGAAATATATAGTGAATCGTTGTGCTTGCAACACTGGGAAAATACGAAGTTTTATCATGTTAAGACTTGGTATATAACTTTCAAGGCTCAAGTTTTATTCATTTATGATAATTATACTGAATCTCTCAAGCTGGCTCAAGAAAATGAAAAAACCATTAATAATTTCGCTTTTTTTAATATCACTCAACACTATTTTTATTATTCATTAAGTGTGGCTGGTGTCTATTCAAAGGCTACTATTGATGAAAAAGAAAACTACTGGCAAATTTTACATAATATTTTAGAAAAAACAAAAATTTGGGCTGATAACTGCCCAGATAATTATCTACATCAGTATTTACTGATAGCGGCCGAAATAGCGCGGATTTCTGGTAAGGATTTAGAAGCAATGGATTTATATGACAAAGCGATCGCTTCGGCTAGAAAAAACGAATATATCCAGAACGAAGCTTTAGGAAATGAACTAGCGGCTAAATTCTGGTTGGCTAAAGGAAAAGAAGATTTTGCTCAACTTTATATGCAAAAAGCTCACTATGGCTACCAACTCTGGGGCGCTCTAGCTAAAGTTGAGGATTTAGAAAAGAAATATCCCCAATTCCTAGCTAGAACATCAGCCAATACAACAACTCAAACAAAAGTTAACCGAACAACGAATGCGCCTACTACCACTAGCACTAATTTGGGAGAGACGCTAGATTTAGCCACAGTAATGAAAGCTTCTCAAGCGATTTCAGGTGAAATAGTTTTGAGTAAGTTGCTGGAAAGGTTGATGAAGATTGCGATCGAAAATGCAGGCGCCCAAAAAGGCTTTTTAATTTTAGAAAAAGCGGGAAACTGGGCGATTGAGGCTGAAGGTTCCGTTAAGGGGGATGAAGTTAGCGTGCTGCGATCGCTTCCTCTCAATGCAGAAGCTGCTTCTGGAGAAATGCCCAAACTAGCAATTGCCATCGCCCACTACGTCATTCGCACCCAGGAAAACGTGCTTTTAAATAACGCCACCCAAGAGGGACAATTTACCCGCGATCCTTATATTGCAGCCACTCAACCGAAATCCATTCTCTGCACTCCTCTGCTGCACCAGGGCAAGCTGACAGGCATTCTTTACCTGGAAAACAACCTGACAGAAGGAGCCTTTACTACAGATAGGCTGGAGCTGTTAAAATTGTTATCTGCCCAAATAGCGATTTCCATTGAAAATGCCCAACTCTACAATAACTTGCAGGAGTTCAATCAAAACTTAGAGCAATTAGTGAGCGATCGCACCCACGAATTATCCAACACGCTGGATGTTTTAAAAGCGGCTCAAAGTAAGCTAGTCGAATCTGAAAAAATGGCATCGCTGGGAGGATTAGTTGCAGGTGTCGCCCACGAAATTAATACTCCCATCGGCGTTGGTGTCACCGTTGCGTCAGCTTTGGCAGAACATACCACAGAATTTGCTTCTACTTATAAGAGTGGCAAAATGAAGCGCTCCGAGCTAGAAGAATTTTTGGATATAGCCACCCAGAGCAGTAACGCCCTTCTAATTAATCTAAATCAGGCTGCGGCATTGATTCAGAGCTTTAAAGAAGTGGCAGTCGATCGCTCTAGCGAAGAACGACGAACTTTCATAGTAAGAGATTATCTCGATGAAATTTTAATCCAATTAAAACCAAAATTGAGAAATAGCAAACATTCGATCGAAATTAAGGGAGACACCAAAATGGCCCTAGATTCTTATCCAGGGGCTTTATCTCAAGTTGTCACAAATTTACTGATGAACTCTCTGATTCATGCTTACGAACCGGGCGCTACCGGAAAGCTGGCTTTTGATTGGCAGCAAGAGGGCGATCGACTTAGATTTGAATATTCCGATGATGGTAAAGGCATTCCCCCAGAAAATTTAAGTAAAATTTTTGAGCCATTCTTTACTACCAAACGCGGCCAGGGTGGTAGCGGCTTGGGATTGCATATTGTCTACAATTTAGTTACCCAAAAACTTTTGGGTGAAATAGAATGTAAAAGTGAGGTCGGAGTGGGAACCAAATTTATTATTAAGCTACCTGTCCAAATCGATTCACAACCGTAGTTTCCTAAATCAAAACATCAGTAACAAAAAAAGGTGAGCAGCAATGGACAAGAGTATTTACAGCTTTTCAAGTAAAAAATCATCTGAAGAAGTGTTATTTGCTGAAGATTTTAACTCAGATGAGGGATTATTTTTTGCGGATGAAGTATCAGAAGATACCCCGACTGAAAGCTGGAAAATTTTGATTGTAGATGATGAAGCTCAAGTTCATATAGCCACCAATATTGCCCTAAGAAAGTTTGTTTTTGAAAATAAATCCTTAAAGTTTATTAGTGCTTATTCCGCTAAGGAAGCTAAACAGTTAATTCAAGAACATCCTGATGTGGCTATCATCCTGCTTGATGTAATCATGGAAACGGATGATGCTGGCTTAGAGTTTGTTAAATATGTCCGCGAAGTGTTAGGCAATCAGTTAGTGCGAATTATTTTACGCACGGGCCAACCCGGACAAGTACCAGAAAAAAGCATTATTATCAATTATGATATTAATGACTATAAAACTAAAACTGAACTAACGACATCAAAGTTATACACTACCGTACTAACAGCTTTGAGAAGTTTTTGTTTAGGTCACAAATTGCAGTCTGAAATAGAGCGGCGCGAACAAGTAGAGAAAGCACTTCGGAGCAGTGAAGAAAAAGAACACCAAAAAGCTCTTGCCTTAGAGCATTCTTTCAAAGAACTGCAAGAAATGCAACTCCAGCTAGTTCAAAGTGAAAAAATGTCTAGTCTTGGTCAATTAGTCGCAGGTGTAGCTCATGAAATTAACAATCCGGTTAACTTTATTTACGGCAATGTCTCCTATGCTAAAGATTATATTAAAGAACTCATCTATCTGTTGAATCTCTACCAACAGCATTACCCACAACCAAAAGCAGAAATTCTCAAGGCAATAGAAGATGGAGAGTTGTCATTTATCATGGACGATTTGCCAAAGTTGCTTTCTTCCTTGCAGTTAGGCATCGACCGCATTCGCATGATTGTGCAGTCTCTACGCAATTTTTCACGATTGGATGAAACTGAAATCAAATCAGTAGATATCCACGAAGGGATTGATAGCAGTTTGATGATCTTACAGCACCGACTAAAAGCTAGGTCAGATCGCCCTGCTATTAATGTGATTAAAGAGTATGATGTGTTGCCACTTTTGACCTGTTATGCAGGTCAGCTTAATCAGGTATTTATGAACCTTTTAGCGAATGCTATAGATGCTTTGGAAGAGCGGGTAAGTAAAGAAAAAGGTACAGTTTTTCGGCCCCAGATATTAATTCGGACTGAAGTTTTACCGGGAACTTCACAGGACAACATTAGCCTTGATTCAGGCATTCGGGTAACAATTGCTGATAATGGCGCTGGCATGACTGAGAAAGTTCGTTCTAAACTTTTTACTCCCTTTTTTACTACGAAGCCAATCGGAAAAGGGACAGGCATGGGATTGTCAATCAGCAAAAAAATTCTGCTAGAAAAACACTGCGGTCAATTGCAGTGTATTTCTACGCCTGAGCAGGGAACGCAGTTTATTATTGAGATGCCAGCTATCTGTATAGCAACCAATTTCACCGTAGCTATGCCTTAGAAAACTCATCTGGCGGAATTCATCATATAGCGGTTTTCAGTTGCATGAAAGCAGGGTAATTGTTAATGGGCTAAAGCCGCACTACGCGCAAAATAGGACACGACGTAAAGTTTTGTAAATACAAGACAAAATGACTTGAAGTAGCAAAGCCTGAAATATTTAGTAGTAAAAGATTTAGGTTTATTGCTAAATTCCCAAATTTAGCCAGATCCGAACCACGAAAGTGCAAGGGTTTTGAGCCTCTATAATCCTATAACTTGCACACTACCGAGCTTCAAAAACTTGAACCCCTTATTTGGTAGGCTTTCTACTTTTTTTCAGAAAGCTCTACTTACTAATTCGATGACGATCGCAACCACTGTTTCTGGGTCAATAGGTTTGGCAAGGTGACGTTGAAACCCACATTCCGCACCCTAGGGTGTCACACAGTATAATTACTCAGGATAATCGATTTTTCAAGTGATAAATTTGCATTTCAAAAAACTTTTATCCCGTGAATATACTGTACAAAAGTATAATTTATAGCTTCATTGCTCGATAAAAATAAGTAAAAACCGATTGTGATAAGCTGCTACGCAGCTAAACCGGATAAAATAGCATTGCCTTTATTTTTGATTTTTCGATCCCATTTAATAACCAT
>NZ_JAUBTX010000010.1:0-134091 GCF_036705185.1 Microcoleus sp. B4-D4
ATTCCCAATTCCCAATTCCCAATTCCCAATTCCCAATTCCCAATTCCCAATTCCCAATTCCCAATTCCCAATTCCCATATTATTGATATGCGTCCTATATTATTGCTAGTAATTGTGGTAGGGCTAACTATTTTTGCCTTGCAAAATGTGGAGCCGGTTTTATCGCTGGTATTTCTCGGAATTCGATCGCCCGCATTGCCCTTATCTATCTGGATTTTGCTCGGCATGGCGGCGGGTGCTATCACGTCTTTATTTGTTTCTGGTATGTTGGCTTTTTCCAATTACCTATCTCAAAGGGAAAACCGCACTGGCCGCGACATTCCCAGCCGTGATGCTGTCTCAGCAGACAGGAGAACAGCTTACGCTGCGCCTCCCCCTCCCAGAAAACAGGAGATTGACCCGGATTTTGATACGGAAAATAGCCAAACTTCCTATCAAACTCAGTACGGGACACCGGCGGGTTACAGCGCCCGGACTTTTCAGCAAGAAATTCCCAACCCTCCGCCTGGGAAGGATGACGATCGACTCGGAATCGATCGAGCCGCAGACGATGAGGATGATTGGGCTTCTGATGGCTCAAAATCCGCCTCTGACGGCAGCGATGATGATTGGGGGGACGATCGCGATTTTGCCGCTCGACCGCAGGTAAATGACGTTGCAGGGGCAAATCCGAGGGATTACGAAACGAAACAGGAACCGAAAAGCAAGTCTTGGGCTGGGTCGGTATACTCTTACGGCTATCGAGATCCGAATCAATCTGGGGTGGGGAAAACTGAGTCTATCTACGATGCGGAGTATCGGGTGGTGGTTCCACCGCAAGACACCATACTTCAATCGGGTGACGCGAAATTACCTCAAAATCCTAGTGCAGAATCAGAGGAGGATTGGGGATTGGATGAGGATGATGTATTTGATGAGGACTCGCCACCCAGCGGCGGGCCGATTAATTTGAAAAAATAGTCAAATAAAAATAGGGAGGATTTGGCGGTGGATTTGTTGAGGGGAGTTAATGTCTATCTCGTCGGGATGATGGGTTCGGGAAAAACGACGGTGGGGCGGATTTTAGCAAGGGAATTAAAATACCGTTTTTTTGATACTGATGATCTCATTGTTCGAGTTGCGAATCAGTCAATTGCTGAGATTTTCGATCGCGAAGGGGAAGAGGCTTTTCGGGAATTAGAAGCTAAGGTGCTCGCCGAATTGTCTGCTTATAAAAATTCTATCGTGGCTACGGGCGGCGGCATTGTGACGCGACCGACAAATTGGGGTCATTTGCACTACGGTATAGTGGTGTGGCTGGATATACCTGTAGATAGATTGTGCGATCGACTGCGATCGGACATCACTCGCCCCCTACTGCGGGAGGGCGATCTCAAATCTAAGCTGCAAAACATTTTAAACGAACGAGAGCGTTTCTACGCTGGAGCAGATGTCCGAGTTTCCACCAGTGGAGGCGAAAAGCCTGAAGAAGTGGCCCGTCGCGCGATCGAGGAAATCAAAAAAATTATCAAACCCGAAACGAAACCCGATATCAATTGATACATTCAGAAACCTGGTTTATGGGAAAACAATCAGGTTTCTGAGGACTTTTGAATACCGTAAAAATACTGAGTTTTGTCTGATTGTGTCCGTTTAACCGCAGAATGTTTGGGAATGATATCAAATCCTCTCTTCATCGGAATAGTAAATTCACTGTTGACTGTTGACAGTTAACAGTTAACAGTTAACAGTTAACATCATGTATGAGTGCAACCGGAATTGATATGAAGCGGATTTGAGCGGATGTGGGGCTTAAGTTTTATATTATCATCACACATTATCAATCTTGAATGCGAAAATGGTGTGAGTTGTGCCAAAAAATAAAATGGCCCCACCGCTGAAGGGCTGTAGGGCGCAAGGACAGTTAAACGCTAACCTGATTATCGGAAAATTTAGCATCAATGCTATCCTCCTATGTGACGATTTCACGATCGTCCATTCACTCAACAATTCTCCCGTATCAAAAAATGTAACCTGAGTTCGATCGACTTCAACTTGTCCTATTCTAGAAATAATACCTCATGCATTCTGACGAGCAGCTCCCGAAAGCTGCTTTTTTATTGAGCAAAAATCGGTCATAGAGAATCTGTAGGTGATATCCTAGGGCGATCGCACGATCGTAACAAAAACGGATCGCGCGTGCGGACTCGCATTCCGCGGCACTACGAAGCGACCGGACACAACATCTCGAAGATGGAAAACTGCTATAATTGCGCCGATGGGGCGATCGGTCAGACGTAAGGTTTTGAAAAAAACCAGAGCTATGTTTCTTCAAGGGCGATCGCATAGTTTTCAGCTAAATATCCGCTGCCAATTAATTGTAGAATTTGGTTGGGTGAATTTTCCCTTCCCGATTAAGGTAATACGAGCTGGCCTGTTTTTGCCAAAAATTCTATTCCCCCGCCCAACCCCAAACCACTCATAGAAACAGCAGTTAATATCACAAAAGTCCGCCATCTGTGGTGGCCAAATAATTGAATATCTAATCTTGCCAAAGCTCCGGCTGAAGTTAAGACTAAACCAGTTACAAAAAGGTGCATCCAAGTAAAAACTATAACTGCCAAAAGAGCTCCTACAATAATCGAAATAAAAGCTCCGGCATCACTCGAAATCCACCGCACAATAAATCTTTTTGTGCTCTTGAGCGGGAACGACAAAGCTATAGCTAACACTAAAACAGCGGCTACGGCGAAAAACCAAGTCAGGTGCGGGGGAACATCAAACTCAGATAATTTCCAGCCAAAAATAAAATAGGTAACAAAAAGTAGGGTTAGGGAAAGCCAATAGTTTTTTTTCATGTTGATGAAAAGATTAGGGAAACCATGCAAAAAAGATGACCCCGCCCAAAAACGGAAGTCCCCGACAGGACTAACGGTCGATTCCCAAATTTTAGACTAAAGTTCAAGTTTCCACATCGCAAGCTGCCAGAAAATCTCTCATTCTTCCATTCTTCAATTGTGCCATCGACTTGCACCGAGAAGTTTGCCGCCGGCCTAGAGGTTAGTAGAAATAGCTTGCACCGGACAAGTAGGGATGCACTGCTCGCAAACAATACAGCGCGATCGAGCAAAGGTTAATTTAAAGCTTTCTGGGTCTAGGGTCAAGGCTTGCGTGGGGCATACCCCGGTGCACAGGCCGCAGTGAACGCAGATATCTTCATCTATAAGGATTTCCCTGCTGACGAGGGAAACGCCGATATTTTGCGATCGCATCCAGTCGATCGCCGCTTCTAGTTGGTCGATGTCCCCTGATAACTCTAGCACCAGTTTGCCCACTTGATTCGGAGCCACCTGAGCGCGGATAATGTTGGCTGCAACATTAAAATCCTTTGCCAGTCGGTAGGTGACAGGCATTTGGATCGATCGTTGGGGAAACGTCAGCGTTACCCGTTTTTTCACTTTTACCTCGGTAATCTACAAACACAATCTTTCTTATATTATGTTTGATCGCACGTAATTTAATTATTGGTATCAGGCAAATTTTATCTCAATTTTAGCAGAGAATCTCAAAATGTGGTAAAATTTGAAGCGGTTATTAAAAAAAACATAAAAATAACATCGCCCTTTATTTTATGAGTCTCAATTCCCCAAACTCAACTGCTGCCGACGCACAAAAAAATTCCGACATGACCACCGCCGCGCGCGTCAGAAACTTATTGATAGTGTTAGCAGCGATCGCCCTGTCAGTATCTGTATTGTTAGGATTGCGAACTCAAGCCCCATCAAGTAGTCTCACCGAAATGGCAAAAACATCCGTACCGCTGGAAATAGCCTTAACAAACGGCAAGCCGACATTCATGGAATTTTATGCTGATTGGTGCGGTAGCTGTCAGGCAATGGCCGGCGATTTGAGCGCAATCAAAGAAAAATATGCCGAACCGATGAATTTTGTCATGCTGAATGTAGACAACACTAAATGGCTGCCAGAAATCACCAAATATCGAGTAGACGGCATACCGCACTTTGTCTATTTGAACGATAAAGGCAGTAGAGTTGCTGAAACGATCGGCGAAATGCCGCGCAGTATTATGGAAGCTAATTTAGAAGCTTTGATTGCCGGAAAACCCCTGCCTCACGCTCAAGCATCAGGTCAAGTTTCTGATTTTACTCCCCCCACAGGGCCTGTGAAAACAAGTAGCTCCGACCCCCGCGTTCATGGCAGTCAAGTGCAGTAGTCAGTAGTCAGTTGAGAGTTGACAGTTGTCATATGCTGTACGGTCGATTACCCCTAATCTGGTAGGGGCGGGTTCACCAACAATATTTGCCAAAAACTGACAATCTCAAAAACCCGCCCCTACCGAGGTATAACGGTCAATTGACAGGACATGATATCAGTTGTCAGTTGTCAGTCGATCGCAACTTTAGCAAATCTTGATTGCGGGCGATCGACTACCTCTAAAGAAATATTTAAAAAACTTTAGTGAGAATTTATTAAGATTTATTATAATGGCAAAATGCGAAGTCTAAATAATCGATCGTTCCCGATCAAAAACAAAGCTTGATACAAATAATTTGATTGCAATCCCCCCGACTCATTCCTTCGCAGGCTGACTGACGCAGTAAATTCAAATCTAAAACCTAAAATCAAATGAGCGCCGATAAACCCGGATTCAGCATCAGCAGCCTCTCAATCCGCCGCCACATCGGCACCCTCATGCTGACGCTGGCAATTATAGTAGTGGGCATTTTCTACATCACCCAACTGCCCGTTGACTTGCTACCATCAATCACCTATCCCCGCATCGGCGTGCGCCTAGACGCCCCCGGAATCTCCCCAGAAGTCGCAGTTGACGAAGTTACCCGCCCCCTCGAACAAGGACTTTCCGCCACCGAAGGAGTCATCCAAATATTTTCCCGCACCCGCGAAGGACAAGTCAGCGTCGATTTATTCTTCAAGCCCGGCGGCAACATTGACCAAGCCCTCAACGATGCCACCGCCGCCGTCAACCGCATCCGCAACCGACTTCCCGACAATGTTGAAGCCCCCCGGCTGTTCAAAGCTGACCCTTCCCAACAACCTGTTTACGAATTTGCCCTCACTTCCAACTCCCTGCAAGGAGTTGATTTGCGCGTATTTGCCGACGAAGAATTATCCCGAGAATTAAACGTAATTCCCGGAGTAGCATCAGTTGACGTTGCCGGCGGCGTACAAGAAGAAATTCAAGTAAATATTGATTTAAATCGCTTGCAATCTTTAGGCGTTAGTATTTCCGATGTTTTAAACGCCCTCGAAGCCCGCAATCTCGATACTTCCGGCGGGCGGCTGCGACAAGAATCGGCAGAACCTTTAACCCGTACCGTCGGACGATTTCGGAGTGCGAAAGAAATTCAAGAAATTTCCTTTCAAATATCTGGTTCCACTCCGCCCAAACGAGTTTTCTTGAGAGATTTTGCCAAAGTAATTGACGGGACAGAAGAAGAACGAGTTAAAGTATTTCTTAATCAAAAATCCGCCGTCAAAATCAGCATTCAAAAACAGCCGGACGCAAACACTATTACAGTTGTAGATGGCGTCAAAAAGAAACTCGCAGAATTAAAAGAATCAGGATTAATCACAGAAAGTACCACAATCGTCACTACTTCAGATGAGTCTAAATTCATCCGAGATTCTATCAGCAACGTCTTATTTTCAGGTTTGACTGGGGCTGCTTTAGCTGGCGCATCAGTTTTGCTGTTCCTCGCTTCCCTGCGCCAGACTTTTATTATTGTCGTGGCAATTCCCCTCGCAACTTTAATGGCGATTATCCTGATGGGGCTTTTTCACCTGTCTCTGAATATTTTTAGTTTAGGAGGTTTGGCGCTCGGTGTGGGCATTGTGGTCGATAACTCGATCGTGATGTTGGAAAATATTGTCGAAGGAACCAGCAATCATAAAAATCAGCGATCGACTAAAAAACAGTTGATCCAGCAAGCAGAAAATAGCAGCCAAGAATTAGAATCAGCTTTATTTGCCTCCACGATTACTAACTTAGTTGCGGTACTGCCATTTTTGCTGATCGGCGGCTTAGTTTCCCTGCTGTTTAACGAGCTAATTCTCACTATCACTTTTTCCGTCGCCGCGTCTTTGATTGTGGGATTGACTGTTGTACCGATGATGGCTTCTCGACTGCTAGCATTGCCGGTATCGAGCGGTTTGAGCAACTTTTGGCCGCTGCAAGCGTTCAACCGAGCTTTTACCAATGCTACCGCCGGTTACGGGAAATTTTTATCGGGAATAGTACGGTGGCGGTTAATTGTAGTTGTACTGGCGATTGTTATATTAGGCGGCGGCAGTTGGCAGATGGCCGGTCAAATTCCCCAGGAAATCTTACCTCAAATTAGTACCGGTCAAGCGAGGTTATTTGCTTTGTTTCCCGCAGGTACTAATTTGGAAACTAATCAAAGAGTGATGGCGGAAGTTGATAAAATTATGCTCAGTCAGCCGGAAACTGAATACACTTTGACTACGGTGGGCGGGCTGTTGTTCGGCACTAATACGATCGAGAATTTGCTGCGCGGTGGCAGCAATATTACACTAAAATCAGGCACCGATACCTTAGCTTTTGTGGAAAAAGTTAATCAAGAATTGAGGAAAGTTAAGGTTCCTAAAGGAACTCGGTTGCGATTGATTCCTGAAAATGTGCGGGGTTTAGTTTTGACTAATTCTCCGGTGCGCGGTGCGGAGGTTGATGTTCTGCTTCAGGGCGAAAACGAGCAGTTATTGCTGGAAGCTGGCCGCGACATTTTGGAAACTTTGGAAGAGAAGGTAAAGTTAGCCCGCTTTCGCCCGGATACCGATCCGCCACAAGCGGAAGTGCAGATTCGTCCCAATTGGGAACAAGCGGAAATCTACGGGTTGAATGCGAGGGAAATTGGAGAAACTATTCAGACAGCAATTCAAGGTGCTATTCCCACGCAGTTGCAGCGGGGAAACCGTTTGGTTGATGTGCGGGTACAGTTCGATCGCAATTCTATCCAGTCAATTTCTGAACTCAAGTTTATCCCTTTAACTGCGAGGAATAACGCTCGCATTCGCTTGGGCGACGTGGCGAGTATTGAGGTGGGAAAAGCACCGGGAGAAATTCAAAGACTCAACCAGCGCCAAGTTTTTTTGATTGCGGGGAATCTTAACAAGGGCGCAAGTTTGGGGGATGCTTTAAAACAAGTCAATGCTGTTGTGGCGGACATCAAATTGCCGCCGGGAGTGCGGGTGATTCCGAGTGCGGCGGCGGAAACTAACCGGGAATTGCAAACTTCGCTGAAGATTTTGGGTGGGTTGGCGGCGTTTTTGGTATTTGTGGTGATGGCGGTGCAGTACAATTCGCTTGTCGATCCGCTGGTGATTATGTTGACGGTGCCGCTGGCTTTGGCTGGGGGGATTTTGGGGCTGTACGCGACTAAAACTGCGATCGGCGCGACGGTGATTGTGGGGGCGATTTTGCTGGTGGGAATTGTGGTAAATAATGCGATTATTATGGTGGAATTGGCGAACCAAATTCTGGAAGACGAAAAGGTCGATCGCGCAACGGCAATTCTCAGGGCAGCACCTCAACGTTTGCGTCCAATTTTGATGACAACTATCACCACAGTTTTGGGTTTGTTTCCCCTAGCTTTGGGAATTGGAGAAGGTTCGGAGTTTTTGCAACCTTTGGGGGTTGTGGTGTTTTCCGGTTTGTCGCTGGCAACTTTGCTGACGCTGTTTATTATTCCGTGTTTTTACATTTTGCTGCACGATTTCTTCGGGATGTTTGCAGGGAATAAGAAACCGCAGGCGGTGGCTATTCCTGTGCAGAAGGCGGCGAGAAAGAATGCGAATTTGTAAAATGTCCGGCGGTTGAAACCGCGTCTACACAAACGATGTCGGCCTGCGCCGACTAAAAAATAAAGGGAGTCTCAAACCCGGATTTAGTATCGGTCAATATTCTTTGACTCCCCCAAAAAATCCCGACTGACACACCCTACGAGAATTAGTGCGTTTGACATCCGAAACCCTATGTACTACAATATGTAGTATACAATAACTGGCAAAAGAAACCTCAACCAAAATGCCCTACGAAAAATTAGAAATATCCGCCCCAAAACCAGTATTATCTTGGGCAAATCACGCCCTGGGCGAAAAAGAAACCAAGATGGCCGCCAATGTCGCATCTTTGCCCTTTGTATTCAAACACGTCGCCCTAATGCCCGACGTACATTTAGGAAAAGGTGCTTTAGTCGGTTCAGTAATTGCCACAAAAGAAGCGATTATTCCGGCGGCTGTGGGTGTGGATATTGGCTGCTTTACTGATGATACACAAATTCCTATAGTTGATGGCAAATCTTATGCGATCGGAGAATTGGCTAGGAGTAAAAAAGAATTTTCGATCTACTCCTGTACAGAAACAGGCAGAATTGTTGCTGCTAAGGCTACAGCAAAATTAACTAGAAACAATGCCGAACTGGTTAAAGTTGTACTCGATAATGGAGAAGAAATCAAATGCACTCCCGATCATCAATTCATGTTGCGGAATGGTGAATACCGAGAAGCGCGGGATTTGACAACTGGAACGTCATTGATGCCTTTTTATTCCAAAATAGATAAGGATGGGTATACTTTAGTACAGCAAAATTATTCAGGTAGATGGCAGAAAGCTCATTGGATAATTGCTCGTTCTGGTTTGTTAGGAGACATACCATCTTTCCACAATCAGAGAACTGTGATTCATCACAAAAACTTCGAGGCCGCCGATAATAGACCAGAAAATTTAGAATTCATGGGTAATAATGACCATTCTGCCTATCACCGTTCATTAGTTGATAGAAATACCCATTGGCAATCCCTAGAATTTGAACAAAAAAGAAAGCAAGCCATAGCTGATAAAGCTCAAACCTCAGACGGACACAGATATTATGCAGAACGCGGAACGAAAAACATCCTTAAGTATATGGAGGATAACCCCGAACACTTCAAAGAGTCAGTTGCCGGAAATGGCGATCGAGGAAAGCAGTATCTAATTAATTACAATCAGAGTGAAAAAGGTAAAGCAAAGAGTAAAGAAATTGCTAATCGGCTATATACTTGTGAGACTTGTGGAGAGCCAATTAAAACTCCGATCGGACTTCACAATCACAGAAAAAATCAACACGGCTACAACCACAAAGTAGTTGATGTTATTCCTTTAGTTGAAAAGCAAGATGTCTATTGCCTAACGGTTCCCGAATACGGCAACTTTGCATTAAATGCGGGAGTCTTTGTCCACAACTGCGGGATGGCGGCTGTGAAATTGCCTTTCACCGCCAACAAATTAGAAGGCAAACTCAAACAAATTCGTCTCGATATCGAAGCAGCAATTCCAGTCGGATTTGCTGAAAACAAAGAAGTGGAAAAATCTGTCACCAACTGGCAAAAATGGAGCGATTTCAAGGAACTTCATCAAGGCGTGCAGCACCAAGATAATAAAGCCTTAAAACAATTGGGATCTCTCGGTGGTGGCAATCATTTTATTGAGGTTTGCGTTGATACGGAAAACTTTGTTTGGCTGATGCTGCACTCTGGTTCTCGCGGCATTGGCAATTTGCTCGCACAGCAGCACATCGAGACGGCGAAAGATTTAGCTAAACTGGCAGAAATTAATCTAGCTGACAAAGATTTGGCTTATTTTGTAACAGGTACGCCGGAGTTTGCCGCTTACTGGCACGATTTACAGTGGGCGCAGGATTATGCTCGTTTTAATCGCGATGTGATGATGAATCGGTTTAAGCGAATTGTGGAAAAGTACGCGGCGGGCGGCAAATCTGTTAAGCCGTTATTAGAGGTGAATTGCCACCACAATTATGCGGAAAAAGAGGTGCATTTTGGCGAAGATGTGTATGTTACTCGCAAGGGTGCTGTGCGGGCGGATGTTGAGGATTACGGGATTATTCCGGGTTCGATGGGGGCGAAATCTTTTATTGTTAAAGGGAAGGGAAATGTTGAAAGTTACTGCAGTTGCAGTCATGGCGCTGGGCGGTTGATGTCTCGCACTAAGGCGAAAAATGTATTTACTCTTGATGATTTTGTGCGGCAGACTGAGGGGGTTGAGTGCCGCAAAGATGAGCAATTTTTAGATGAAATTCCGGGGGCTTATAAGTCCATTGATGAGGTGATGAGTCAGCAGTCGGATTTGGTGGAGGTTGTGGCAACTCTCAAGCAAGTGGTTTGCGTTAAGGGCTGACAGAAATTGGTTTATATCAATTCCGGTTGTGCCGTCAGGTGATTGTTGAGTGTTGACTGTTAACTGTTGACTGTTAACTGTTGACTGTTATAGCGGTTCTCACAAAAGTGAGGTATGCCCTATGCCCTATGCCCTATGCCCACGGAGGCCTATGCCCTATCCCGGATAGTACCTCATCTTTCGCTTGAAAGGCTATAACTGTTGACTGTTAAGAGGGCGGGCACGCACCATCCACCGCCCCTACTGACTGTTGACTGTTGACTCGATTTTATTATTCCGATGCAACGGGAAACGATATGATTTGTACTTGACTTAGGTGAAAAGTTCTGTATGGGAAGATGGGGGAAATCAAGTCGCTTTCGATTTCCTCCTGTTGACAAATGCTTTGTTTTGTGAGGCTATTTGCTAACAAGCCATTTGCTTCCACTCAATTTCTAGCAAGCGCATCAATCTTTCGTCGCCTTTGGCTTTGGCTACTTGCTGTCTGCGATCGAGAATACTGCAAATATGCCTCCGCTGGACTTGCGCCACTTCCGCAACTGTTGGGGAAGATTGAACCGCCGCTACGGCGCTAGCTGCTGCGACATCCCGCAGGGCTTGAACATCTCGCTTTGTGGTAGAGTTTGCGCCCCCGTATTTTTGGGGGACGGGAATGTGTCTGGGATACCGATAGTTCCAGTCTTGACCCCTATATTTGCCTGCGGCTTGGCCTTCAATCATATCGACTGTGGGAATGTCGTATTCGTAGTTTGCGCCGCGATAAGTGAGTTGCATATTTTTCGATCCTTATATTCAGATAAAAAGAGCAGTCAGGTCTGGTGTGATTTGTGTACGTAAAAAATTTTTACTTTCTGTATTCAATTATACGGTTCTTTAAGAAAAATGCGTTAAGTTACATAAATTAATATTGTGAAACCCAAAGAGCAGGAAAAAACCCGCAACAGCGGGTTTAATCGAGCTTTTGAGTCCTTCGACGGACATCAAGAGCAAAACTGCTGCGGTTCCAAAGAACTACCCGACTGTCACTTGATCCGTTTGGACTGCTGTCGCGCCCTCTTCAGCAGAGGCGATCGCCACTAACTTGTCGAGAATTTCCTGACTGGAAACTTGACCTTTGAGAACAACCGTGCTGCTGAGCTGAGCAACCCACACCGTCTCGATATCAGCAACTTCTGAATCGCCGTCAAAAGCCAAAGCTACCCGCTTCGCTAAGCCACTTTCGTCAAAATTTCCGTCTGGGCCGACTTTAGCAGGGGCGATGGATTGCGATTGGGCTGCTTGCTGTACTACTTGTGCCATCGGTTCAGCCTGGGGTGCAGGCTTTTCGAGTCCGAACAGTCTTTTAAACCAACCCATAGTAGTCTCCTGAAAATACACTTTTTACAAAGATAGCTCTAGAATTGCCAAAGACCTCGTAATTGTTGCAAAACTCAGCGAAATTTATCAAAAATTTTTCCCCGCAGACTTTCAAAATCTGGTAAGTGCTGGAAGATCCGGGTTTTGATAGCCCTGGCTCAAATGGTTCGTAAAATATGTAGGGGTAGTGCTAAGAGTGCCTAGCCCCACGGATCGCAGCTCTTCACGGGGGGATTGTCCCTACAAAAATTACACAACTGATGCGAGGATTGCTATATTTAGCCGAACTTGAGATAATATTTTTCGGGGCCAAGGTTGTTCGTCCTCGCTACAAACTCGATAAATAATATTGTTCCGCTTCCAACCAATTTAGTTTAAGCAAGGAATCATCTCCAACTAGAAACTTGACACTAGGCTTAATTGCTTTCACGCCCAAAGCGCCCATAATCTGTGCAGCTACAGCTTTCGCTAATAGCGGCGGTACAGAATTTCCGACTTGGCGGAAACCGTGCCATTTGGTGACGTGAAATCTAAACCAGTCAGGATAGGAATGCAGCCGCGCAGCTTCTCTGACTGTAATGCACCGAGGGACGATCGGGTGAATCGGCCTTGGCGAAGTATAAGCGCCCCTCTCCCTGTCGGTTCCAGCCCTGAGAGTGTTGCAAACTCCGTCGGGGTGCAGCTTGTAAAAGCGGCTGATCGGCTCTTTTTCGCCGTAGGCGGAGGCTGCAAATCTTTCTATACATTCGAGAGAATGTTTTGTGCGCCGACTCGAAGAGAGGATTTGTCGATCGTACTGGCGATCGTAACCATAATCATTTTCAAAATCATCGAATCCGCGCAAAAAACTCGCGTAATCGCTGCTGCAATTTCCGTACTCTGCCACTACCCAATCTCGGTGCAGCAACTCGCTGTACTTTTCCACTTCCGGCAAATCTCCAATCGCATCCCAAACAGTCGGAACAGCAGGTAAATTGACTTTTTTATAGCGTTTAGGAAGTTTCTTTTTCGGTAGCATAGTAGTTGGCTGAGGATATTTTGGCAGCTCAAAGTCTTTTTTGCACCCAATCAAAAACAATCGTTTGCGAGCTTGCGGCACTCCGTAGTGAGCGGCATTCAGAACTTGATAATTTTCTTCTACTTGATATCCCGATTCCCCAAAAGAGCTAATTAAAAGATTCAAAAGTTCCTTGTGTTTGCCGGCCACAATTCCCGGCACATTTTCCATGACAAAAAACTTCGGTTTCAATTCCAAAACTAAGCGTAAAAAGTGAAAAATCAGAGAATTTCGTGGGTCATCCACATCGCGCTTTCCCATCAGCGAGAATCCTTGGCAGGGCGAACCGCTGATTACTACGTCTATCTCCCGCTTGCCGATCGCAGATTTGTTCCTAATTTCCGCTCCTGTTAGCTGTGCGACATCTTTGCACAAAATAGAACACATCGGGAAATTAAACTCGTGTGTAGCGCAGTGAATTGGGTCAATTTCAACGGAAGCAAGTACATCAAAACCTGCTTGTTCAAAGCCGAGAGTCATGCCGCCCGCGCCTGCAAATAAATCAACAGCGATCGGTCGCTTTTTCCGATTGCTTGACATAAAATTTCAATTATAAAATTGCTTTAAGAAGCTGTCTTTAATTTAACATTGTTGACGATTTCCGCAGCCGCGCGATCGCAAACCCCTAAATCTCCGAGACTTTCCCGCATTTGGCGATAACCCGCTTTCATTTGCTGGCGTCGATCGGCATTTTGCAGCAATTCCAGTGCGTGTTTGACAATATTTTCCACAGTAGCATCGTCTTGCAGCAACTCCGGGACGATCGGCTTCATTTCCACCAAATTCGGCGGAGACATAAAAGGAATCGAAAATTTCAGTACGTGGCGAGCAATCATCGCCGTAATCCGACTGACGCGGTAGACGACAACTTGCGGAACATCGAGCAAAGCCAGCTCCAAATTAACAGTACCAGATTTAGTAATAGCCATATCGGCAGCAGCCAAAAGTTCCAGAGTTTGATTTTCCAACAAAGTAGCCCGCAAACCGTAATTCTCGATCGCCTCTGCTATTTTAGTGCCGAAAGCTGGGTTAGCAAGCGGAATCCAAAAATGAACCTCGGGAAATTGGGCTTGAATAATTTGAGCAGCCTCAAATATAACCGGCATCAGGTACTTGAGTTCTTGCTGTCTAGAAGCCGGAATTAGAGCCACTGACACCTGTTCCGGCGCAATTCCCAACATTTTGCGGGCAACTTCCCGGCAGGGCGCAGATTGCATTCTATCCACCAAAGGATGACCTACCCAACTCACTTCGGCTCCTTTTTCCCGATAATAACTAGCTTCCTCGGGGAAAATCGCCAAAATTCGATCGGCAATACTGACAATCAGATTTGTATTGCGAGGAGAAATCGACCAAACCCATTCTTGAGGTGCGATATACCAAACCACGGGCAAATTTGGCAAACAGCGGCGAATGTAGCTACCAATACCGAGATTTGGAGTCAAATAATCAATCAATACAACCACATCCGGGGGAAATTTTTTTAGATATTGTTTAGCTTTTTGCTGAACTTGGATTGTCGGCCAAATATACGGCACAGATTCTATCAGACCCATAGAACCAATACTGACAGTATCGCCTAAAATAGTAGCGCCAGCTTCCGCCATGCGTCCCCCGCCCAAAGCTGTTATTTCTATATCCAAACCAGCGGCGACAGCATGGCGTTTTAAGGCAGCAACTAACAAAGCTCCTTGCAAATCGCCAGAAACCTCACCAGTGCTGATAAAAATTTTCATATTTTCAATTAAACTCTGATTTTAAACGGGTGAAATTTGTTGTAACAACTCAGTCACAGCATCATATTGATCTGGCATATTAGCACAGCGCAAGAGTAATTCTAAATCGAGGTCTGGCAGAAATGTACTGCGGGTAATTTGCTCGTAATTTTCACCTCTCAAGCAGTAGAGAGATAACTGGTTGTTTTGCCAAAACCAAACTTCCCGAACTCCCAATCGTTTGTAAAATTCTAAAGTATCTATTCCGCCGCTGGTAATTACCACTTCAATAGCAATATCTGGGACTGTTTTTGGAGCACCTATATCATAGGAATCATCCGGCTCTTTTCTACCTCCCAACTCTCTCTTACCCAGAGTCGGCCCGCCCTCGCCGTAAAATCTAATCCCGCTTGCTCTCATGTATGCCTCTAGCAGCATACAGAGAGTTTTTTTGATGATTTTCTGTTCCGGGGAGACAGTCATAAGTTGCAGGATGCGATCGAGATAGAAAAATTTTACACCGCCGATATCTTTAAAGGCTGATTCGATCGCTTCAAATTGCTCCCAGCTAACATCTGATAACCTGATGCAGCCATCTTGTTCTGTTTCAAGAAATGTAGATTTGACTGAAGTATATACATTCATAGGGCCAGCATTGCTCTGTGGATAGATTTATTCTAGCCCATTCACTTTTTACCAGGAATCAAACCGCGCCGCCCTTTGCTGACAGACTGCTGCACAAATCTCTGCAGGTGTTGCAAGTGGGGATTTTCTGGCAACAAATCCAACTGTTCCAAAGCTTGATTTAGGGTATAGCCAGAATGGTATAAAATCCGAAAAGTTTTCTTCAAAACTAGCAAATCTTCGGGGGTTAAACCGGCGCGTTCGAGGCCTATTTTGTTGATTGCTCGCACTCTCGAAGGATTTCCCTCGACTAGCATATAAGGAGGTACATCTCGATCGATCCTGCTCAAGCCGCCCACCATCGACAAGCGGCCGATGCGGACAAACTGGTGAACCCCCAAAACACCGCTCAGTCGGGCTTGAGACTCGATTTTAACGTGTCCGGCCAAGGCTACGGCATTGGCGATAATTACCTGGTCTCCGAGTTCGCAATTGTGACCGACATGAACGTAAGCCATCAACAAATTACGATCGCCAATTGTGGTGCTTTCTCCCGCTCCTGTAGCGCGGTTGATTGTCACGTATTCCCGAATCACATTGCTGTCGCCAATTGTTACCCTAGTCAGCGAACCTTCATATTTCAAATCTTGAGGTTCCAGGCCAATCGCCGCACCGGGGAAAATTTGATTGTTAGCACCTATTTCTGTTAGCCCATCGATAATTGCATGAGCGCCAATCTTAGTCTCTGGCCCGATTTTCACTCTTTCCCCAATTACAGCATAAGCGCCCACTTCTACAGTCGGGTGCAGTTCGGCGCGGGGATGAATCACAGCAGTTGGGTGAATCAAAGTAAGCATTTTTCAGTTGTTAGTTGTCCGTTGTCCGTTGTCTGTTGACTGTTGGCTGTTGGCTGTTGGCTGTTGACTGTTGAGGGCGGGCACGGGGGCACCGCCCCTACTGGCTGTTGGCTGTTATTAGTTGGCTGTTGTCATTAGTCATTAGTCAGCAGTCATTAGTCAGTAGTCATCAGTCATTAGTCATCAGTCATTAGTCATTAGTAATTTGCCAGCAATGCCCAATTCCCAATTCCCAATTCCCAATTCCCAATTCCCAATTCCCAATTCCCAATTCCCAATTCCCAATTCCCAATTCCCCATTCCCAATTCCCAAATTTAATCTACCATCGAAAACATCAATTCTCCTTCACAAACTTTTTGTCCGTCCACTTCAGCTAGAGCTTGAATTTTTGCGAAGCGGCGGCGTTTTACCCACAGCAATTCTACAGTCATCAGCAACTGATCGCCCGGTACAACCTGACGCCGGAATTTGACCTTATCAATCCCAGTAAACATCCACAATCCTTGTTCGATGTCGGGTAACTGAGCCAGAACAATACCGCCAACTTGAGCCATCGCTTCAACGATTAAGACTCCAGGCATAACCGGCCTTCCGGGAAAGTGCCCTTGAAAATGCGGTTCGTTGAAAGTGACATTTTTAATTCCTACAGCACGCGATCCCGGCACATAATCGAGAATCTTGTCTACCAGCGCCAGGGGATAGCGGTGAGGCAATATTTTCTGAATTTCTTCCAGAGTAAAAGTAGATTTAACCGCTGGAGAATCTTCACCGTTTTCGGCTGGAACGGATTCAGAATTAGCAGTGTTGAGGGTGTTAACTTCAGTGAGCGTGGACATTACTTGAAGACTTGTGAGTGTGGTATGGAAGAAGGAAGAAGGAAGAAGTCAGTAGTCAGTAGTCAGTAGTCAGTAGTCATTAGTCAGTAGTCATCAGTCATTAGTCATCAGTCATTAGTGCTGTCGTCTCCGAGCTTTCCGTCCAACGTCATCAGGAAGATGGAAGATGGAAGATGGAAGGATTTAGTTATGTCGCCAGAGAAGCAATTCACTGCAATGAATTCAGCAATTAAGAATGTCCTAACTGCCTTGGCAGTTGCTAGATAAACGCAAGGGTTCGCACCTTGGTTTGTGAATTGTAACGGTGACGAATGCTCTAACCTTTTCTAACTTGTCTCTAGCACCGCCAAAGTTTGAGATTTCAGCGTTTGAGCAAGTTGGACGTGCAGGTTGTGACTGGCTTTGTAAGCCAAGTAGTGAGCTTTTGGCCAAGTTCCCAGCAGACTGAGGTCGCCTACTAAGTCTAAGATTTTATGGCGCACCGGTTCGTTGGCAAATCTCAAGGGCGGGTTGAGCCAGCCGGATCGATCGCAAACGAGGGCGTTATCTAGGGTACCACCTTTGATTAAACCTGCTTGTCGCAATTGGTCAACTTGGCGAGCAAGTCCAAAAGTACGGGCTGGGGCGATCGCCGTGGCAAAACTTTCTACCTCTGGCGACCAACTGTACCATTGATTGCCGATCGCCTCTTCCTCAAAATCAATTCCGTAGCTAAACCGAGTTTGGGCCGACGGTAAAGCCGCCACAAAAGCATCCCCGTGATGCACCCAAATCGGCTCGGCGAGGGCGAATGATGCAGTGGGGTCTTCTTGGCATTCTTGAGAAACTAAGCCGGTACGGGCGATCGCCTCTACCCAAACCTCAGCAGAACCGTCCAGCAGAGGCAGTTCCGGGCCATCAACCTCAATTCGAGCATTATCTGCTCCCATCCCCGCCAAAGCGCCTAATAAATGCTCTACAGTGCGAATTCGATCGCCCGCAGCATTTGCCAGTTCAGTAGAAAGTGCAGTCTGACAAACCGCCTCAACTGTTGCAGGAATTCTGCGATCGGCCGACAAGTCAATTCTGACAAAATAGCGACCTTCTCCAACCGCAGCAGGCAACACTCGGACGCGAGTCTGTTCGCCGCTGTGCAAACCAATTCCTGATAGTTCAAATTCAGATTTTAAGGTACTTTTAGTCATTAGTCATTAGTCATTGGGCGGAGCGAAGCGGAGGGATGGGGCATGGGGCATGGGGCATGGGGCATGGGGGAATTGGGCATCGGTAATTGGTAATTGGTAATTGGTAATTGGTAATTGGTTATTGGTTATTGGTAATTGGTTATTGGTTATTGGTAATTAGTTAATTGCTACCAATTACCAATTCTAAATGTCCCATACCCAATACTTCGACTACGCTCAGTACGAGTGCCCAATGCCCAATGCCCAATTCCCAATGCCCAATTCCCCATTCCCAATTAGAACCGCTCACCAATCCCAAAGTGAATTTGATTGCCGCCAGTGTCGTTGATGCCGTAGTCGATCCGGATCGGCCCTAACGGAGATTGAATCCGCACGCCGATCCCGTAACCGTAACCGCTACCGGGCTTTCTGCGGACACCGGCCGGGTCGCCGGGGACATCTTTCCCCGTACCCAAATCGGTGCCAGCATCCAAAAATAGCGCTCCGCCGATAAACGAAATAATCGGGAAACGGTACTCAACGCTGGCTTCTAGGAAACTGCGGCCAGCTCCGACTTCGCCTTCGTCGTATCCGCGCACCGAGTTGGCACCGCCCAAGGCAAAAGCTTCGTAGGGAGGCAAATCTCCGAATACGGTGCCGCCTTTCAAACTGAATGCCAGGGTTTGAGGGCCGGGGGTAAAGTTGGTGTACTTGACTGGTATGTAAAAGTTGTAACTTGCTCGCAGGCGGTTTAAAAGGATGCTGCCTGAACCTACAGGAATCGATTGTTCTATCCCAAACCGGAGCAGGGAACCGCTAGTGGGGCGGAGGGGGTCGTTGCGCCGATCGCGCACAGCACCTGCTTGGATTGTTGTCAAGTCGTCGGTGCCGGAATTGCTAAAACTTAGCTGGTTGCCAAGTTCGTCATCGGATTCGCGCCTGCCTTTGCGATCGGTAATTGAGACTCGCTGATACTGCAAGCCGAGTGAAGCAATCCACTCAGAATCGGCAAAAGGATTGCGCGACAGGGGACGGGTGAAATTGATGCCGGCACCGGTGCGGACGATGCGGGGTCGATCGTTGTTGGGCAATCTGACTTCCCGTTCTCCCCCGTCAAAAATCACGCTGATCGATCGTCTTCTAAAAGCATTAATTGTATAAGAAGTCCGGTAAGGATCGCCCGCAATCCAAGGATCGGTAAAACTCAGGTCAAACAGCGTTTGCCGTTCTCCAATTTGTACTTCAGCCCCCAATTTCTGGTTCCTACCGAACACATTTTGCTGCTGGTAACTCACCGTACCGAACAAACCCGTAGCGGAACTCAAACCCGCACCCGCCGCCAGAGAACCAGTATTTTTTTCAATGACGTTGACAATTACTCTGGCCTTGCGCGGATCAGTCGTGCCCGGTTCCAAAGCAAGCCGCACGTCTTCAAAAATTCCCAAACCAAACACCCGTCTCAAATCCCTTTCCGCCTTGGTGCGGTTAAAGATATCTCCGGGCTTGAGTTCTACTTCGCGGGTGACGACAAAACGCTTGGTGTTGCCTCGAATCGGCTGACCGGTGGGATCGGTTGGTTCTCCTTCCTTGTTCAGGAAACGGACATCAACGGATTCGATCTGGCCTTCTGCCACTTGCAAGGTGACTGTGCCGTCGTCTGCTACTTGCGGGGCATCTGTGATTTGGCCCAAAACATAGCCGTTGTCTTGATACCACGCATTAATTTTTTTGACTCCCTCCTCAAAGCGGCGGAGGTTGAGAATTTTGCCGTACTGATCGCCGAAGCTTTCGTCAACTACGGTTTGGGGCAGCACTTGCTGGCCGGTGATTGTCACTTTCTGCAGCACTGGATTGGGCTGCACGATAAAAGTCACTCGCACGCCTAACGGGGTGTCTTCCGGTACTGCCCGCACGTTTCTGAAAAAGCCCGTGGCAAAAATGGCGTTGATGTCTTGTTGCAGTTGGCTGCGGTTGGTGGTGCGTCCCGGTTGAGTGCTGATGACTCGGTAAATCTCGGTTTCTAGGTCTCCCGTTGCCCCGGTGACGGTAACTTCGGCAACTAGCACTTGCGGTTCGGCCGCTTCGGCGGGTGCTGGGGTTGGTCTGGGCTGCGATTCTGCCGGGCCAGGGGGCAATGTGGGAACTGTGTTTGCCGGCGGTCTGGTGGGGGCCGGTCTGGGAATTTGGGCGTTTTGACCGATCGCCCCGGATGCGTCCGAGGTCGCTCTGGGAGAAACTTGTAGGTTTTGGGCGATCGTCCCCGCTCCCTCCTGTTTCCGAGGCTCTACTGCGACCCAGGCGGGCGTTACTGCCACTTCCGAAGGGGGGAGCTGGCTGTCTGGTTGTGCCTCTTGCAGCGCGTTTTGACTGCTAGGGGCGGGCGATGGGTTGGATGCTAGCTCGGGTTTGAGTTGAAGCTGGGGCGAAACCGGGGATGGCGAGTCTGTGACTCGGTTTGGTGGTTCGCGGTCGTCTTCTCCTCTGGCAGGGGCCGCCACTATTTTGAGGTCTTCGGCCAAGCTGCTTTTAGCTGCTTTTTTGGGGTTTTGAGAAGGATTTTGGGTTAATTCTGGAACCGGGCGATCGGGTAATTCGATCGACCCAACCGGAGGAACGGCCGCCACAGTCCCCTCTGCTGATTCAGAGTAGGATGTTTGACCGCTTGCCGAATTTGATAATCCGAATGTTGCTGAGACAGTAAGAACTGCCACCAATACAGCAGATAAGCGCATTTTTGTTCACTCTTTTGGGCAATCACACACACACGATATTAGTCATTAGTCATTGGTCATTAGTCATTAGTCATTAGTCATTAGTCATTAGTTATTAGTTATTGGTCATTGGTCATTGGTCATATCATGTCTGGTAGATTAACCGCAATCAGTAGGGTTCGCGCGTGCGTCCTGGCATACGCTTGCTTTGTCGCGGACTCGCATTCCGCACTACGAACCGTTTTTGTGATGGTAATCGATCGGACTTGATATCATTAGTCATTGGTCATTGGTCATTAGTCATTAATCATTGGTCAATGACTAATTACATCGGGAACATCTCAATGAGAGTAAAAACCTGTTGTAGCAGTGCTGTCCCCGCTTTTGTCTGCTTGCTTATATATACAGCAAGCGGGGACAACACTAATACAAGATCAAAACTGAGACGATCCCGCTGACATTCATCAAAAGCACAACGGCGACAAACTGTGCAATTGTAGCGCATTGTTAAGTGCTCTAAACTTTCTGAGCTAGAACCCGCTGGAGAACTTGCTGGTAAGCGGTTTCTACCGATCCCAAGTCACGGCGGAATCTGTCTTTGTCCATAACGCGCGCGTCGGGGTCAGTTTCTGCGTTGTCCCACAGGCGGCAGGTGTCGGGACTGATTTCGTCGGCGAGAATCAGGTTTTGATGTTGGTCGATGCCGAATTCTAGTTTGAAGTCTACCAGCGTGATGCCGCACTGGGTGAAAAATTCTTTGAGTATTTCGTTAATTTCGCGGGCGGCGATTTCTAGTTGTTCTACTTGTTCCGGGGTGGCTAGCTGCATTAACTGCAGTCTGCCCTGGGTCAGCAGGGGGTCTCCCAAATCATCGTTTTTGTAATAAAATTCCACCAGCGCCGGATTGACAATTGTACCCATCGCAATTCCGGTTTGTTTGCACAGACTACCGGCAGCAATGTTTCTGACTACAACTTCTAAGGGCAAGATGCGGACGCGGCAGACTCGCATTTGGTTGGGCGCTGGCGTGTCTATGAAGTGGGTGCGTATGCCTTTGGCTTCTAGCATCCGAAACAGGTGGGCGGATACGGCGCAGTTGATTTCGCCTTTCCCCACAATGCTGCCGCGTTTCTGGGCGTTAAAGGCTGTAGCGTCGTCTTTGAAGTGGGTCAGCAAAATTTCGCCCTCTTCGGTGGAGTAGAGGATTTTGGCTTTGCCTTCGTAGAGTTTGCGTCCGGCTGACATGGCGATTCATAATGTAGATGAGTTGTAGATTTTACAGTAGCTCGATCGCGCATTATTGGCGAGTGTTTGGCTCTCGGCAGCCCCGCCCCCGCCCCTCACAGGCGAGTACCTCTGTGGATAGATACTGCGATCGGTCTAGCCATAAATGATTCTTGACAACGCAAAATAGAGATTAGACCGGCTTTGTTCGCTATCCCCCGCGCCCGAACCCAAAAACGGTTCAACAGTTGCCAGCATTCAAGGTTGACAGCAAACAGTTAACAGTTACTTCGGACTTCTACCATTTTTTTAAAGATGTGCTATATAGATGAAGTCCTAGCCCCCCGATGCCTTGGGGGGGGTGAGATGTAACGCTACTTAATGAAATTGGTATTGCGCGCGCCAGGAAATTGTCAGCGAGGGAAATTAATGTTTCCTTGCACCATACAACGGGGAGGCTTTAAACCCATTTTTTCCGGTAAATCTTCAATCCAAAAATCGACGGAAACTCCCAACGCTCAAGAGTCGTTAAAACATATCTATAAAAAGACTGATTTATGGAAAAAAAAATTCATATCCTTTTGGTAGAAGATGACGAAGTAGATGTGATGAACGTCCAGCGAGCGTTCAAAAAAAATAACATCGTCAATCCGCTATACATGGCTGCCAACGGACTAGAAGCTCTAGCTATATTACGCCAAGAAGAAAAAATAGAACCTGTAATGCCTCAAACGCGCAGGTTGGTTTTGCTGGACTTGAATATGCCGAGAATGAACGGCATTGAGTTTTTACGAGAATTGCGGCAAGATCAAAATCTGAGATCGATTCCAGTGATCGTCCTCACAACTTCTAATGAAGATAGAGATAAAGTAGAAGCTTATAATTTGAATGTAGCTGGCTATATTCTTAAACCAGTCACTTTTTCTAATTTTGTAGAAGTTATGGGAACCCTCAACAGATACTGGATGCTGAGCGAAATTCCCTAGATTATGGAAAATTTAACAAAAAAGTTTCAAAGTGGCTTTTGTAATTTTTTAGCGGTGCATTTATTCTATTAGTCTTTGTATGCCACAGCTTTTTCTGATTAATCTCTAATTCTCTTGTTATGGACAAGCTTATTAAAATTCTGATAGTTGATGACGATGAAGTCGATCGGATGAGGGTCAAACGTTCGCTAAAGTCTGCTGGGGTTTGGGCAGAAGTTACTGAAGCAGAAGATTGTGCCGAGGCCCTCGCCACACTCTCGATCAGCAAAAATTCTAGCACAGGGGCCGATCAACTCTCCACACAAAATCAATCCTCACATTTAAGGGACGTTGAGGAGACAGAAAATTCGCTGCTATTAAATCAAATATTTGAGTGCGACTTTGACTGTGTATTCCTAGACTACGGCTTACCCGACGGAGACGGACTTAGTTTGGTGAAAGATATACGGGAAGTTGGGATCAAAATCCCCTTAATTGTCCTCACAGGTCAAGGCGATGAACAAATTGCAGTGGAATTGATGAAGGCTGGAGCTTCTGATTATATCGTTAAAGGCAAGATGTCTCCAGATAGTTTGTCGCGCAGTTTGTTTAATGCACTTCGCGTTTACCGCGCCGAATATAAGGCGCTTCTGACGAGTCAAAAACTCAAGGAAAGTGAAGAACGCTACAGGTTAGTTGTAGAGGGGGTAAATGACGGAATTTGGGATTGGGATTTAAGTAAAAATGATGTTTATTGGAACGATCGCCTTTTGGAAATGATCGGGTTGTCGCGCTATCAATTTGGCAGCACGATGGATGCTCTATACAGCCGCCTGCATCCAGAGGACAAGGACGGCATCGTTCGGGCGATCGGGAATCACTTAGAACAAGGAATTGACTACAATGTAGAATTCCGACTGCTGCATTCATCCGGTGCTTACCGCTACTGCACTTCTCAGGGAAAAGCTCAGCGGAATTCGCAAGGAAAAGCACTGCGGATGGCCGGCATAATTAGCGACATTACCGAGCGCAAACAAGCCGAAGATGCTCTAGAAAGAGAAATGCAGCAATTGAAACAAATTATTGCTTGCGTGCCGGTAGCAATGGCGATGTTCGATACTCAAATGCGCTATTTAGCTAACTCTCACAAATGGCTGACTCAATTTAATTTGGAGTGGCAGTCTCTGACTAATCTCAGTCATTACGAAGTGTTTCCAGATACGCCAAATCGCTGGAAAGTAATGTATGAAGAAGTGCTCAAAGGCGAGATAGTTTCTGTGAGCGAAGATGCTTGGGAACGAGCAGACGGCTCTGTTTTGTTTTTGCGCTGGGCTGCTCACCCTTGGTACAATCCCGACGGCAGAGTGGCGGGAATGGTGATGGTAGCGGACAAGATTAATGAATTGGTGGAAGCGCGGGAAACTGCCCTAGAAGCAAGCCGGGTGAAATCGCAATTTTTGGCGAACATGAGTCACGAAATTCGCACTCCGATGAATGGGGTTTTGGGGATGGCTCAATTGCTGTTGCGGGCTCCTCTGGAACCGAAACCCCGCGAGTGCGCTCAGACTATTTACCGCAGTGCTGAACATTTGCTGAGCGTGATTAATGACATCCTAGATTTTTCTAAGATTGAAGCTGGAGAAATGCGGCTGGAAAAAGCTGATTTTGATTTGGATAGCTGCATTGAATCTGTGATAGAAATGGTAGCGCCTTTGGCAGATGAAAAAGATATTGAATTAAATATTTTAGTTGATAGTTCGGTGCCGAAAAAGTTGGTGGGCGACTCGGGCAGGCTGAAGCAAATTTTGATAAATTTGACTGTAAATGCCATAAAATTTACCGATCGCGGTCAAGTTTTTATTCACGTTACTGTCAAGCGGGGCAAACAACTGGTAGAGGGCAAAGAAGATATTAAATTGCTATTTTCAGTCCGGGATACTGGGATTGGAATTTCGCCGGAAGGGCAGACAAAGCTGTTCCAATCTTTTTCTCAGGTAGACGATTCTCCTACTAGACCTTACGGCGGTACGGGTTTGGGTTTGGCGATTTGCAAGCAGTTAGTGGATATGATGGAAGGCGACATTGGAGTTCGCAGTTTGCTAGATAGCGGTTCGACTTTTTGGTTTGCTGTACCTTTGGAAAAACAGTTGCAAGTTCAGCCTCAATCGCCCGAACTAGCAGGTAAGAAGCTGTTAGTAGTATCTGGAAGCGCTTTGAGGAGGGCGGCGGTACGATCGCTCGCTCAAAGTTGGGGTGCTCGCTGCGATGAAGCAGAAACTGCTGCTGATGCTTTGACTTGGTTGCAAAATGCTCGGGGCGGGATTTCTGAGGATTCGGGGGAAGGGGAAAAATGCTGCGATGCGGTGCTTGTGGATTTGCAAATGCCGGATTTGGATGCGGAGGAATTTGGTTTGAAAGTGCGATCGCTCTCAACAGTTGACTCGTTAATCGCCATGACTGCTTTGCGGGAACAGGCGAAAGCGGAAGCCCTTTGCAGTGTGGGTTTTAGCGGCTATTTGATCGAGCCGGTGCGGCCTTCCCGCTTGCTTGAGGCTTTGCTGGCCCCCGTTAAGGAAAGGGGAGAGTTTGACAGCTTGGAGGCTGCTAATAGTCGCAATTTTCCAGCAGCTAATTCTCAATACGTTACTTCCAATTCGCCCTCATCGCTGAAAATTTTGCTGGCGGAAGACCACCCGATCAATCAACAAGTTATAGTCGAACAGTTGGCAGCTTTAGGCTATCGTGCTGACTGCGCCGCCAACGGTCAAGAAGCGCTGGATTTGCTGGCAGAAAATAGCTACGATCTAGTATTGATGGACTGTCAAATGCCGGTACTTGACGGTTACGCAACTGTGCGAAAGTTGAGGGAACGAGAAAAGGGCGATCGGCATACTTTTGTGCTTGCTTTAACAGCTCACGCTATGCCGGGGGAACGAGAAAAGTGTCTGGCGGCGGGGATGGATGATTATCTCAGCAAACCTGTAGATTTAGATGCTTTGGCGGCGGCACTGAACAACTATGAAGCCCAAAACGCTCATTTTAAAAACAAGTATGGAGTTGAAAGTATTAATTTGGCAGAACCGGAGATATCGGTAACATATTATACAGAAACCTCCCAAAAAGTAGAGGTGGCCGCTGTGCCGGCACCAAGGGCGATCGCGCTTCAAACTTGGGAACACGGAGACTGTGACGGACTGTTCGACAAAAGCAGATTGGAGCAACTCCGACGAGTTAATATTAAATTGCCCGATCGCCTTTTGCAAGCATTTGTAGGAAACGCGCAAGCTGATGTGGCTGCTGCCAAAATAGCCGTAGAAGCTAAAGATTGGCCAACTGTGGAATATCAAGCACACCGTCTCAAAGGAACTGCTGCAAATGTGGGAGTTGCCCTGATGTCGGATTTAGCCGCACAATTAGAGAATTATGCCCGAAGCTTTCAATCTGAACCCGCAGCGGCTCAATTATCAACTATTGAGGTAGTTCAAAAAATATTAGTGAGTTTGTCTAGTCATTTAGCGCGGGTTCGAGAATTTGTAGAAACTCGAATATTTGGTTAATAATATGTTAGTCTATCATCCATAGTCGAACGTAGTAGTAATTGAAATCGCGCCTACAAAAACAAAGTCCACTCCTAGCAGACTAATATCGTTTCCGGTTCATCGGAATAATAAAATCGAGTCAACAGTTAACAGTCAACAGTCAACAGTCAACAGTCAACAATCACCTGACGGTACAACCGGAATTGATATAACAAATAAATCCTTTCTTTCTTCACTCTGTGTCCTCTGCGTTCTCTGCGGTTAATTAAAAAAATAAATTAATTTAGCTATGACCTACGATATCAGTAACAACCCTATTTTAGATACCAAACCCTTAGAAAATGATCGAGAACTGCTAACACCTTTAATAGCTTTTGCTCAACAAATTTTGTTGCACGAACTAGAAGCAGAACCTCTGGAATTGCATTACCAGTCTCTAGCCGATGGCGGGGGAGTTGCGGTAAATTGTATTGTGGAAAAAGTAGCTCGCTGCTGTCGGGAAAGCAAAATTGGCAAAAAATTACCGACAGCTTTTTACATTCACGTTTCTGCCTTGTCAGCGCTCAATCCTGTCCTCGCAATTTACGAAAATTGTGCGAGACAAAATCTCGAAAACATTGATGAAGCAACTTTAGTTAAATTTTCACTCCAGCAACCTAAAATATCTTATCTTTTTTACCCCGATTTCGACACAGACGCTCACCCTGCTTTGCAAACCAGCATCCAAATTAATCTCGAAACAGGCGAAGTTAAATGTTTCGATTACAGCAACAGCGAAAATCCCCCGGTTTTGCACCGCAAGGAAACTTTTGTAACTGCGGATTATCCCAATTACGAAAAGTTTGCTCGACTGACTCGCAGCGAGGAAGGATGGGGACTGCTTGACAATACTAGCGTTATCGGTACTCGCGAGGGTTGGCTGAAATACTTGGGATATTGCGGTGTAGAAATTCAAGATCATACTGTTGTTGAACGTTTGAAACAGCAGAATAGCGATCTTTCAATTCCTAAAATTGAACGCCACAAAGCTGCGATGGTACGAAACTCTGTTTCTAAGCCGGTGCGTTTGGTTTTGGAATCGGATTTGTTTGTGGATGGGATGACTTTTTTTGATTACGGTTGCGGCTATGGCGGCGATGTTAAATATATTGCGGGAGAGGGTTATGTGGCTGCGGGTTGGGACCCGTATTATCAGCCGGAAACTCCGCGAATTCATGCTGATATTGTGAATGTTGGTTATGTAATTAATGTGATTGAGTCTTTGGGGGAAAGGCGAGAAGCTTTGCTGAATGCTTGGGATTTAACTAAGAATTTATTGGTTGTGGCGGCTCAGGTTTTGATTGATGATGGGGATCGCGGTCAAATTGCTTATGGGGATGGGGTGATTACTTCTCGCAATACTTTTCAGAAGTATTACGAACAGCAAGAGTTGAAGGTTTATATTGACCAAGTTTTGAATGTTGATGCGATTCCTGTGGCTTTGGGGATTTATTTTGTGTTTCGGGATGCGACGGCGGGTGAGGGTTTTCGGGCTTCTCGGTTTCGATCGCGCTTATCGACTCCCAGAGTGCGATCGCAAGTCAAGCGATTTGAGGATTATGCGGAAATACTGGCTCCTTTGATGGCTTTTGTGAGCGATCGGGGGCGTCTTCCGGTGAAAGACGAATTAGCGGAAGAATCGCCAATCAAGCAGGAATTCCACAGTTTTAACCGCGCTTGGAGGGTGATTTTGCAAGCAACGGATGCGGATGATTGGGAGAAAATCGCCGACAAGCGCCGCCAGGATTTGCTAGTATATCTCGCTCTCAACCGTTTGGGCGATTCTCTACAGGATGGCGACGCGGTGCGTCCTTCGATGCGCCGGCTTCCGGCTCAAATCCGCAATGACATTAAGGGTTTGTTTGACAGTTATCAAAAAGCTTGCACTTTGGCAGATTTAATGCTATATAGTTTGGGCAAAGCTGATATTGTGGCGGATTGTTGCGAGGATAGCGCGATCGGCTACAAACAACCCGGTTCCCTTTCAGTTCACGTCTCATGTTTAGAAGAACTTGACCCTTTGCTGCGACTTTACGAAGGCTGCGCCAACCGCACAATTGGCAGGCTTGACGGTGCTACAATTATCAAATTTCACACTCGAAAACCGCAGATATCCTATTTATTTTATCCCGATTTTGATACTAACCCGCATCCAGCCCTCCACAGGTCTATGCACATACATTTGCGCGATCTTTCTGTCAGCTACGAAGACTATTCAGATGCGTACAATCCGCCAATTTTAGTTAAAAAAGAAGCTTTTGTTAATCCGAATTATCCGCATTACGAAAAGTTCGCGAAACTCACCCGCCAAGAGGCAAAGTTAGGGATTTTTGATGGTTCCGTCGTTAAGAAATATCGGGAATGGGTGAAGTGTTTGGAGGACAATTGCGTGAGAATTAAGGGGCATAAGTTGTTTTGGCGATCGGATGCTGACCCGGAAAAGTTGAAAATGTTGAAAACAAATGCGTCGGAACGCCAGCAGAAAAAAATTGAGGTTAATGCGGGAAAGAGTGAAGGAACTGCAGAGGACACAGAGAGCACAGAGGATGGGAAAGAAGAGGGAGGGGAAGTTATATCTTTAAGATAGGACGGTGTTCTAAGGTCATTGGTAGGACGAGAACAGGTGACAAGTATTTTCTTCCTGGTAGTATGTACAGATGTGCATACTATAATTGAGATGGCTTACCAATGGAATCCAGAGAAAGCAGCAGCCAATCTTCGCAAATATGGTATCGACTTTGCTGATGCAGTATCGGTTTTCTCAGATGCTCTGGCAATTACAATTCCAGATGAGCGTTTTGATGAAGAACGATTCGTCACGATTGGCATGGATGGCTTTGCCAGAGTTTTGGTTGTTATTTACACATTGCGGGGTGATGAAATTCGACTTATTTCTGCCCGCAAAGCGACTAGGCAAGAGCGACAGCAGTACGAGGAGGAATAGTCATGGAAACAGAGTATGATTTTAGTCAGGGTAAGCGAGGGGCGATCGATCCAACATTACCTGAGAAAACTAGGATCGCAATCTGGTTAGATGATGAGGTTTTAGCGTGGTTTCGCGAACAAGTTCATTTAGCAGATGGAGGGAACTACCAAACCTTGATTAATGAAGCGTTGCGTCAATATATCCAGCAGAGTTCTGAGCCTTTGGAACAAACTTTGCGAAGAGTTGTACGAGAAGAACTTCAGCGGATTGAAAAGTGAAGTGCTTACAGATAGCTAATACGACACGGTATCTCATTACGAAATTCACTGTCTGATGAACGCAGACGCTATGAACAATACCTCAAAAACCGACTGGGCTAGAATCGACGCAATGAGCGATGAAGATATCGATACTTCCGATAGTCCACCACTATCGGAGGAGTTCTTTACTAGAGCGCAATTACGAATGCCTCAGTCGGCTATTACTATGCCAGTTCAAGTCGATCCTGAAACATTTGCTTGGTTTCAGGCACAAGGAGAAACTGCACAACAGCAAATGTCTGTAGCACTTAGGATTTATGCAGATGCACACAAAACCTATCCTGCATTCGTAGCAAAGCCAGCATAACGCTCGGCAGTACGATGAGGAAAGTTATGGAAACAGAGTATGATTTTAGTCAGGGTAAGCGAGGGCGATCGATCCAACATTACCTGGGAAAACTCGGCTCGCAATCTCGTTAGATGATGAGGTTTTAGCGTGATTTCGCGAGCAAGTTCATTTAGCAGATGGAGGAAACTACCAAACCTTAATTAATGAAGCGTTGCGTCAATATATTCAGCAAAGCTGTGAGCCTTTGGAAGAAACTCTGCGAAGAGTTGTACGAGAGGAACTTGAGCGTATTGAAAAGTGAAGTGCAAATGACCGCGCAACGAACTGTTTCAATACCTTCCCAATTCTTGCCTACAGTCAGGGCAGGATGTTGCGGAAGTATCGCGAAAATGAACTGCACTTAAACCAACAGGCTTCGGAGGTTTTCTCATGGAAATAATTTGGGAAAGAATTGATAATTGGCTCGCAGCCAATGCACCTCAAGTGCTGAAAAGTCTCAGGCCCGGCGCTACTGATGAGGAGATTTATCGAGCAGAAGCATTCTTGGGTGTAGAGTTTCCCGAAGATTTCAAGCTGTCTTACTGCGTGCATAACGGTCAGGATGAAGAATCTTATTCCCTATTCCCCCAATTGGAGTTCCTCTCTATCCAAAGCGCGATCGAAATATGTGAAAAATGGCAGAATTGTTCTGACGATAATTTTAGGTGCGATCGTGAAAACATTTTTGAAGGAATCTGGAACGGTTGGTGGAACCGGAATTGGATTCCATTCACAAACGAAAGCAATGGTGCTTGCGAATGCGTAGATTTAGCCCCAGCAGCAGGCGGAAATGTTGGACAAGTCATTATTGTTGAGTGGCAGGAGGCTACTAGAGGGCTTATTGCACCTAATTTTCGAGTTTATCTGGAAACCTTTGCAAATGCACTAGAACGAGGAGAATATCGGTTCTCTGAGAATGGTTATGGGTTGGTGGATCTAGTTGACTTTGAAATACTGGATCTCGCAGTTGGTAATGGTTAATATCGCCCATAGACTGCACCCAGCGCCTGAGCCGTTTGCTAAAGTGCTCGATACCTGTCTAGCAATCGTCTAACTCAAAAAACGTATTGACATTGTAAATACATTTTACCTATACTAGGGAGCATGAATGTATACTTCGTGCTCAATGGCATTACCTTTGTATGGGACGAGGGAAAAGCGCGGATAAATCCCACAAATCATGATGGGGTTACTTTTCAACAAGCTGCTGAATCCTTCTTTGACCCATTTCTAGTTGTCGTTGATGCCAGCCGCAATGAGGAAGCGCGTGATGCTGTGATTGGACTAGATAGTCGGTGGAATCTACTTTATGTGGTTCACATTGAGCGTGAAGAAAATGTCATTCGGATTATTTCAGCACGTAAAGCAACTCGTCAGGAGAGGGCAGAGTATGAAGGTTGAAGCATTAAAGCAGCGATTAAACCGCAACCGTCCAATGACTAGCGTAACAATCCGTATGCCCGAAGATGTTGTGGAAGATTTAAAAAAAGTTGCACCATTGTTGGGTTTTTCGGGTTATCAGCCATTAATTCGTGCTTATATCGGTCAAGGTTTGCGCGTTGATTTAGAACGATTTGAGAGCGAGACAGTGACAGCCTTAGTAGCAAGTTTGAAGCGTCGAGGTGTCAGCGATGCAGTGATTGATGAGGCATTAAAGGAAGTCGTTGATGCTAAATCATGTTAATTGTATCTAGCAGTAACGGAGGACACGGCAATGCCGTTTCCCTACATCAAAATAATCGCAGCACGGGCAAAAACTCCCAGCCACAATAATCGCGAGAGATGTAACTACCGCCGATTAATTGTAGGGACACGGCAATGCCGTGTCCTTACCCGCAGCATCAAGCAAACTTAATCTTCAAATAATCATCCTCCATCTTCGCCCCGGAAGGTTGCAGCGCGGCTAAAGCTTGTGGCAAAACCATATTGCGACGGTGATTCCCAATCCGAACATTCAACTCATCTCCCGTTTTCGTCAACTGAATTTGATCCTTAGCAATTCCCGGCAAATACAGTTCGAGAACATATTGATTGTTGTCCTGCACAATTCTAATCGTATTTTCTGTGTAATAAACCTTGCTTGGGTCTTCATCTGCATAAAGCGTTTCTTTCAAGCGTTCCAAAGCCGGCAAACCGCACATTTCCTCGGAATAAAGCGGCACTTCTTTTACAGGTAGCGGCCGAAAATTTTCGTGAATTTCCTGCTTGTACTGCTGCTGGTTCTCTTTCCAACGCTTAAAAAATGGATCGGTTACTTCTTCAGGAATAATCCGGTTGGCGACAATTAAATCTGTGGCAACATTGTACAAACTCAAATAGGCGTGAGCCCGCAAAGATTCTTTGATTACCATTTTTTCAGGATTAGTAATTAGCCTGACCGAAGTTACAGTATTGTCAGTTAAAATCTTTTCCAAAGCTTCAATTTGTTCGTAAAATTCGTAAGGTGCATCCATCACCTCTTTGTCGGGCAAAGAAAAGCCCGCAAGTGGTCTAAAAAACGGTTCAACTAAAGGTCTGAGGGCGGCTGATATGCCTTGCAATGGTTTGTAAAATTTTCTCATGTACCAGCCGCCAACTTCCGGCAAACTTAACAATCGCAAAGCTGTACCTGTGGGGGCGGAATCGATAATTAAAACATCATATATGCCCTCGTCGTAATGGCGTTTCATCCGCACCAAACCAAAGATTTCGTCCATTCCCGGCAAAATGGCTAATTCTTCAGCTTGCACGCCCTCAAGTCCCTGCGCTTTCAAAACTTCAGTAATGTAGCGTTTGACTGCTCCCCAATTGCCTTCTAATTCCCTGAGAGCGTCCAATTCTGCTCCCCACAAATTGGGTTTGACCAGTCGAGCGTCGTGTCCGAGTTCCATGTCGAAGCTGTCGGCTAGGGAGTGGGCGGGATCTGTGCTCAGCACTAGGGTTTTGTATCCCAATTCGGCGCATCGCAAGCCCGTAGCAGCGGCTACGGAGGTTTTGCCGACGCCGCCTTTTCCGGTCATTAATATTAAGCGCATTGATTGTTTAGCTCGCCTGAAAGTTCTTTACTTATATATTGTAACGGGATGTAACGGAGATTAATTTAGTGGGGTAATTAATTTGGTCGATCGCCCGCCGAACATAGCAAATTGTCTGCAATGCACGAAATCGGTGCGATGTCAATAGCAATAAAATTTAGATGGTGTCCGATCGATTGACCGATCGCGCGTCAGGTTCGTAGTGCGGACTTCAGTCCGCACTACCAATAGATGCGATCGTTGTCAATCGATCGCGAACTCATCGCATTTTTTGATCGTACTTTTCATGTAAAGCGTGCGATCGATTGGAATTATGATGACCGTTTGAGGCTTCTTGCAGCGAATTTTTAAACCAGATGGAGCGCTGGGGGAATGGCATAGAAATTTTCTCTTCATCAAATACCTGCTTCAATCGCCGGCGAAACTCGCGTCCGACTTCCCACTGTTTCAGCGGTTGAGTTTGAATCAAGAGGCGAATCGTAATGCTATTGTGACCAAACGCATCAACGCCCAGTACCTTGGGAGGTTCTAATATTAATTCTTGCCACTCAGAATCCAAACTCATTTGAGTCGCTGCTTTTTCAATTACGGCGATCGCACGGTCAAGATCGGTATCATAAGCAACCTCAATACCTAGATTCACACGAGACCAACTGCTCGTATGGTTTTTGACCATCGTAATACTGCCATTTGGAATAGTAATTAGATCGCCATCTTGGTTCCGTAATTGAGTTACCCGCAGGTTCATTTTTTCCACCGCTCCACTTTCATTGTTAGCAGTGATTACATCACCCACGCCATACTGATCCTCCAAGAGAACAAAAAGTCCGTTAATCATGTCTTTGACAAGACTTTGAGAGCCAAACGAAATCGCCACCCCAAAAATGCTGACACTTGCCAAAAGCGGCACGATATTAACACCTAAAATTGACAAAGCAGTCAATCCGCCAGCAGCAATACAACAGAAAGCGCTAGCTCCCTTCATCACGCCGGAAAAGGTTTGTAGCCGCTGAATCGTTCGGACTGATGCACTGTCGGGAAGGAATCGCCCCTGACTGAGAGCTGCTACAAAATGGTCAATTACAACGAAGCTGATGCGAAGTATTAGGTAAGTTGCAGCCCCAATTAAGATTAAGTTGAGTAAGCTAACGCTCAAACCCTTCAGCAATAGTGATTGCAGCCATCGAGTCTGCGGAAACAGGCTCAAACAAAATGAAATTCCGCCTCCCCACACGCCAAGCTGTCCCAGTTGCAATAACCGCGTTCGCACTTCGTACCAAAATTTTAGCCGCTGCTTCCGAGCAATTTTTTGTTGCTGTTTGGAAGCATTCGCTGCAGCTTCATCTTGCTCCTGCTCAGACAAATCTTCTACTTGCTCTTGGGAAGCATTGAGTTGTTCGATCTGTGTTAAGACTGCTCCATAACGGGCTTTGATATAGCGCTGTCTGAGGCGCATTCCCAGACTGAGCAAAAGCATAGATAGGATGACTCCGCCCGCTCGCAATGCCTGCTTTGCTAAAAACTCTGGCTGATGCTCCCGTTGAGACGCAAGCAGTGCATTCTTAATAATTTGAGTCAAGTTTTGAGCGTGAGTGATTAGCTCGACTCCGTACAGGCGAGCATCGTCAGTGGTAACGGTCATCAAATAGTTTCCATTAACAGCAATAATGGGAAGTTGACTCGTTTTGTCTACTCTGTAATCGACTTCTAATTGCCCAGGTTTAAAGTTGGTATTGGCAATTTCTTGAAGCTGATTTGTAACGGTTTTTACTCTTTGCTGAATGGGTGAAAGAGAAATTGCTTCTTGCTGCTTGGTGTTGAGCGCAGGAGCTGTCAAAGCAAATATCTGACGACCATCTAAATGAACATCACCGACAACAAAGTTAGTGCTATCGTTGGCGGAATAGATATTAAATAATCGCTGGGGTTCTGGAGATGAGGGTTGTCCGATCGCCACTGGCATTCTCGGCGCGCCCAAGAGGAAGATGAATGCACCAATTGCCAAAGCAATTTTGCGCCACAGGTAATTAGTTCGACGAGAATTAAGATTTATCCAGTTTAAGCAAGACATTTTTCTACACATTGCATATTTGTATCAAGGTCTCACCTAGGTTTGATTGCTACAGAATGCAGTTGACGGCGCAATCTGCGCTGCCATTAAGCCAAGGATGATGGCGCAACAGGGTGGCCTTTAGGTTGGATCGCTCAATGCCAGAGGAATTGAGCCAATATGGTGGTGAGGCCTGACTCGATCGACTAAAGGGTTGAGTTCGATCGGCGGTTTCGCCACCAAAGTTGTCATTATAACGCTGCAGCCAGGACTGTTTGACCAGATGAGAAATTGAGGCGCTTTCACAGTCGTGGCTGGCAAATTCTGCGATCGCCCGATCGGCAATCATCTATCGCTTTTAATCGGGCAAATTACCAAAGGTTTGAGCTGCTGCATAGCAAGCAAAGGTAACGCAGCAAGCGACAGTCACTTTTTAGTTACGACGGGAAATACAAGCTGTTTGAGCACATCCAACCGCGAACAGTTCCAGTAATCAATGTGGGAAACGATTAAACCGTCGCTGTTGATTTTCAGTTCGCTCCTACCGCCGATCGCCATTTTTGGTTTCCAAGGTAGCGGTGCGATCCAACTCAGAGTCCAGCGAGTTTCTATGGCATCTCCCGACTGAGAAATATCGTGCAAGTCGAGTTGAATTTGTTGAAAAAAAGTGCCCATAAACCCGAGCATTTTTTGGTAGCGATCGACTCCTGTAAATCGATTTAGAGGGTCTTCAAAATAAACATCTTTAGCATAAATGCTGTAAGTCTGATTTTCGGGAAATCTACGGTAGTCCTCGGTGATAACTTGAATAATATCCATTACGATTAGCGATTTGCCTAAAATGATTATAATATAGTTTATACCTGCTAGAGAAAAGGCGGACAATTTATGATCGACCTCTACACTTTTACCACGCCCAACGGACGCAAAGTCTCGATTATGCTCGAAGAAATAGGTTTACCCTACAACACGCACGTCATCGACATCAGAAAAAACGACCAATTTAGCCCAGAGTTCATCGCCATCAATCCTAACAGCAAAATTCCGGCAATAGTCGATCGCGATAACGGCATCACCGTCTTCGAGTCCGGCGCCATCCTGATCTATCTTGCCGAAAAAGTAGGGAAATTTCTGCCCACCGAAAAAGAAAAATACTTTCAAGTTATGGAGTGGCTGATGTTTCAAATGGCCAGTGTCGGGCCAATGTTCGGTCAGCTAAACCACTTCAAACGCTTTGCACCCGAACAAATTCCCTATGCAATTCAACGCTACGAAACAGAAACATTGCGACTCTACGGAGTATTAGACACTCAACTAGCAAAATCTGAATACATCTGCGGCGAATATTCAATTGCCGATATGGCTATTTATCCCTGGGTTGCTATTTACGAATTTCAAGGATTAACCCTCGACAACCACCCCCACCTCAAACGCTGGGTAGAAACCTTGCAGAAGCGCCCAGCAGTTGAGCGCGGCATGGCTGTGCCAGCGGTGTAAAGATAAAAATATTTAACCGCAGACAGACAAATATCTCACCAATGCGATCGGCGTTTGTCCGCGTTCACCTGCGGTTAAAAAATCTTTAAAACCTAATCAGCGAAATGCTTAATAATCGCCTCCGCAAACTCAGAACACTTAAGTTCCGGCACAGGAGGCTCCATCAACCTTGCCAAATCGTAGGTAACTTCACCGTTAGAAATGGCCGCACCCAAACCTTTTTTAATTAAATCAGCGGCTTCCTGCCATCCCATATATTCTAACATCATTACCCCCGACAAAATCAGGGAACCGGGATTGACTTTATCCAAACCGGCGTGTTTCGGTGCAGTGCCGTGAGTCGCCTCAAAAACTGCACATTCATCGCCAATATTAGCACCAGGCCCCATCCCCAATCCCCCGACAATGGCGGCAGCCGCATCGGATAAGTAATCGCCGTTTAAATTCATGGTTGCTAAAATCGAATATTCGCCTGGCCTGGTTTGAATTTGCTGAAAAATACTATCAGCAATTCTGTCATTAACCATGATTTTTTCTTGCCACTTACCGTTACCGTGACTGTCCCAAATTGCAAACAGAACGTCGGCAACTTCTTGGCGGATTTTAGCTTGTTTTTCGGGAGTCAAGGCATCGTATCCCGGATCGATTTGGCGAGCATTGTCTTCTAAGCTAATCTCGGGATTGCGTTCTTTGTTGCCCAGAATCCAAGATTCTCTTTCTGTCACGCATTGGTTCCGAAATTCGGTGGTTGCTAGTTCGTAACCCCAATCTCGGAAAGCTCCTTCGGTGTATTTCATGATGTTGCCTTTGTGCACCAAGGTTACTTGTTGCTTGTCTTTTGGCAACCGCAAAGCGTGGGTCATAGCCCGTCGCACTAAACGCTGGGAACCGCTTTTGCTAATTGGTTTAATTCCGATTCCCGAATCGAGGCGAATTTGTTTTTTGCCGTGTTCTGGTGTTGCTGGAATTAACTCATTATTGAGGTATTCAATCAACTTTTTGCCGATTTCGCTGCCTTTTGCCCATTCAATTCCGAGGTAAATATCTTCTGTATTTTCCCGGTAAATAATTACATCTAGGAGTTCGGGAGTTTTGTGCAGCGATGGGGTTCCATCGTAATATTTGCATGGCCGCACGCAGGCGTAGAGGTCAAAGATTTGCCGCAATGCTACGTTTAACGATCGAATTCCGCCACCGATTGGGGTTGTCAGCGGGCCTTTGATAGCGACTCCGTATTCTTTGATGGCGTCTAGGGAATCTTGGGGCAAATATTGGTATGTACCGTAGACATCGCAGGCTTCGTCGCCTACGTAAATCTTGAACCAGTTAATTTTTCGCTGGCCACCGTAAGCCTGTTCTACTGCGGCATCCATGACTTTCTGTGATGCTGGCCACAAGTCAACGCCCGTACCGTCGCCGCGTATGAAGGGAATAATTGGGTCGTTGGGGACGATCGGCAAACCGTCTTTGAATGTAATTTTAGAACCAGTTGTCGGGGCTACAATTTTTTCGTACATATCTTAACAGTGCGGATACCAATGTTCTCTATTTTGCCATGATTATACCAGAAGGAAGAAGGAAGAAGGAAGAAGCAAGAAGGAAGAAGCAAGAAGGAAGAAGCAAGAAGGAAGAAGGAAGAAGCAAGAAGGAAGAAGGAAGAAGGAAGGAAGGAAGAAGGAAGAAGGAAGAAGCGATGGCTGTCACAAGCTGGCGATGCCAATTTCCCACTAAATTTAATAAAGTAGCAAAAATAGCAGAAGTTTCTCTCAAGTATGCCCATCTATCTTTCAGCGTTACTTTTCGGGACATCGTTGAAGCAAGTCACAACGGTGATTTTTTTTGACCGCTGATTAACGCTGATTATTTTGAAGATTTATGGGTTTATTTGCGATATTTTTCCTTCTGCATATTCTTCTTAACAACCCACAAAATAAAGCCAATGACAATAGTCACAGCAACTATTTTAGAAACCGGGGCCAGATATTCATCTACAAGGTCGTAATTTGCACCCAATTTATATCCGGCAAAAGTCAGGAAGCTTACCCACAAAATTGTGCCGCCTGTTGAATAAAGCAAAAATGGGATTAAAGACATATTGTTGATGCCAGCCGGTAGCGAAATCAGGGTACGAACTCCCGGTACTAGGCGACACAAAAATACGGCTTTGTTGCCGTGTCTGTTAAACCATCTATTTGCTTTGTCAATATCGGCACCGGATACTGCGATCCACTTTCCGTATTTGTCGGCTAAATTACTCAAGCGTTCTTCGCTCAATAATTTACCTGCATAGTACCAGGGAAGTGCTCCTAAAACAGTGCCTATCGTCCCTGCTGCGATCGCCGATGACAACTGCATATCGCCTTTGGATGCTGTGAATCCTGCCAGGGGCATAATCAATTCTGAGGGTATGGGCGGGAAAAGGTTTTCCAAAAACATCAATAGGCCTATTCCCAGATAGCCCATCGACTGCATTGTGTTAGTTATCCATTCAACCATTTTGATTTAATAATTTGGTAAGAAGAAGTCATGAGTTTGTTGACTGTTGACTGTTGACTGTTGACCGTTGACTGTTGACTGTTGTCAGGGGCGGTGTCCCCGTGCGGGCCCTCTTAGTTGTCAGTTGTCATGGCTCGTTCCCTGGTTCTACCAGGGAACGAGAATACTATGATTAAGTTCCCGAAGTCCAAGAGTTGGTGTACTCAATTTGCTCGGCTGTCAAGGTATCAATGTGAATTCCCATTGCTTCCAATTTGAGACGCGCAATTTCCTTGTCAACATCAACAGGAATTGAATGAATTCCTGCTTCTAACTTGCCTTGGTTTTTGACTAGATATTCAGTGGCTAAAGCTTGGTTAGCAAAGCTCATATCCATTACGGCGCTGGGGTGTCCTTCGGCTGCTGCCAAGTTGATCAAACGGCCTTCGCCCAAGACAATAACCGACTTGCCATTGTTGAGGCGGTATTCTTGGGTGAAAGAGCGAACTGTTTTCACGTCGGTGCTTTTTGCGCCGAGGGATTTGAGGTCGATTTCAATGTCAAAGTGACCGGAATTGCAAACCATTGCGCCGTCTTTCATGGTGTCGAAATGTTCGGCACGGATGACGTGTTTGTTGCCGGTAACGGTGATGAAGATATCGCCGACTTGTGCTGCTTCGTCCATTGGCATGACGCGGAAACCGTCCATCACTGCTTCGATCGCCCGAATCGGATCGATTTCGGTAACAATTACGTTAGCGCCCATGCCGCGGGCGCGCAGTGCCGTGCCTTTGCCGCACCAGCCGTAACCTGCAACCACAATATTTTTGCCGGCCAACAAAATGTTGGTAGCGCGGATAATGCCATCTAGGGTAGATTGACCGGTGCCGTAGCGGTTGTCGAAGAAGTGCTTGGTGTCTGCGTCGTTGACGTTCATGGCGGGGAAAGTCAGCACGCCGTCTTTCAACATGGCCCGCAGGCGCACGATGCCGGTGGTGGTTTCTTCGGTGGTTCCGATCAAGTCGGCAATTTGGTTCGGGCGGTGCTGGATCAGGGCTGCTACTACGTCGCTACCGTCGTCGATGATGATGTTGGGGCGGTGGTCGAGGGCTGTGTTAACGTGCCGTTCGTAGGTAGCCGCGTCTTCTCCTCTGAGGGCGAAGACGGAAATGCCGTAGTCTTCAACTAAGCAAGCGGCTACGTCATCTTGGGTGCTTAAGGGGTTGCTAGCGATGAGTACAGCGTCTGCGCCGCCCATTTTCAGGGCGATCGCCAAATGGGCTGTTTCTGTGGTTACGTGGCAGCAAGCTGAAATACGGATGCCTGCGAAGGGCTTTTCTTTAGCGAAGCGTTCTTGAATTTGCCGCAAAACTGGCATTTCCCGGCCGGCCCACTCGATGCGTTGCTTCCCCAAGGGGGCGAGGGACAAGTCTTTTACTTCGTGTTTAATCTTGACGGATGTAGCTACCATGTATGTTATTTTCCAGAAATCATCAAACTCTGTTAGTTTTAGCAGATTTACCTATCTGCGGGCAAGTGCTAGGATTTTATTCGATCGCCCTGCACGCTGCTAATCTTAAATTTTGATTGTATTCGATCGACCAATTTGCGATCGTAGCCGGGGTTCACCAGCACAGCAGAGTCAGTCAATTTTAGATTAAAAAATTGAATAATCAGAGATTTACTCCACAGATGGATCTCGGATATTTAAATGTGGCAGACAATTTCGGTCTCGGGCGGAGTCAATCTTTTTTGTCAGCGCGGCGTTCTTGGACTATATGAATAATTGAAGGCACAAAAGAAAGTACAATTATTCCGCAAACAATCGGCAGTAAATATTCATCAACTCTCTCAGGAGGAATCATCTTTCCCAAATAGAAACCCATCAGCGTTAACCCCACCGTCCACAAAAACCCACCGATCAGGTTATAAAACATAAAAGTTTTGTATTTCATTGCCGCCACTCCCGCCACTATGGGGGCAAATGTGCGGACAATTGGCGTAAATCTCGCCAGTACAACTGCTTTTTGACCGTGTTTTTCGTAAAAATTTTCGGTTTTTTCTAAATATTCTTTTTTAAACAGCCACGAATCTTCCTTATTAAATAAGCGGCGACCCCAACGGTGTCCGGTTGCATAGCCAACATTATCGCCAGCCACAGCGCAGACAAAACACCCAAAAATTAGAGTCCAAATATTCAGAGAGTTGGGCCCGGACGCTACAATTCCAGCAGCAAACAACAAGCTGTCTCCCGGCAGAAAAAAACCGAACAGCAATCCAGATTCGGCGAACACAATACCCCAAATTCCCAAATAACCGAAGGTTTTAATCAGTTGCTGCAAATCAAAATTCATTTTTTTGTTTTTCCGGGGAATTAACTAATATCATGTCCGCTCGATTATATAAACAGTAGATAATGGATTCTTTCGATATAGTTATCGGCTATTGCACCCTCCCGAAGCACCGGTGCGCCGGACAAAAACTAGGGCGGCGGTGGCGATTCAAGCGTCGTGAGGTATGCCCACGGAGCCCTATGCCGGATAGTACCTTATTTTTCGCTTGAAAGGCTATATCGTACACCATTCTCAATAAACTTATAAAAACCGTGTTTCTGAACGAGATATATAGGCTTTGATGCTATATCTTCGGTCAGAAACACGGTTTTTGCCACAGGTGCAATATCTCAGTTCGATCGAACACTTGAGGACGAGTCAGTTTTGAATTTTGAATTTTGAGTTGGGAGAGTGGGAGATTGGGAGAGTGGAAAAAACCCTCTTTTTTCCGACTTCACGCTTGACGACTTCCATTTCTATTCTTCATTCAAGCAAAAGGCGAGCCGATTTCCCATCAGCGCGCCTGCCGGTTATATGATTGCTTGTTAAACGGAATGTAGTCGATCGCCCCCGTTGAAACACAATTAGGAAGCTGCTTTGCTAGCGCGACGGCGGCGTGCTGCAATTAATCCGCCCAAGCCTAGAGCCAAACCAGTCATTGTCATGGGTTCGGGAACTGCTTCTGCTGTCACGGTGAAGTCTTGGAAGTCTTTGTCGTTACCGTTACCGGCATCGTCAAAGGAGATTGTTGTGCCAAAGCCTTTGTTAAACAGAGAACTTACTCCGTTTGTGTTTTCTTTGGCCGCTCCGAATTTGTTCGTTTTTTCTAGGTTGAGGTCGCCAAAAAGTGACGACCCGCCAAACACGGCTTGCTGCTTCTTGCCGTTCAAGGAAGAGGTTGAGTAGACAGTGCCCGCGCTATAGCCATTGTAGAGGCTGCTGAGTCCCAAAGTGTAAACTTTATTTGCCAGGAATTGAAACGTTACGGGGCCTGAAGCGACTGTATTGCCGGAGGTTCCTTTCCATTCGTTAGAGTCACCGTTGTCTGAGGATTTAGTTTCCGAGAACAGCGTGCTGACTAGAGATGCCACCGACTTGTTTACTTCGTAGATTCCCAAAGAGGAGGTATACGCACCGTGAGACTCTAGGAAGTTAAATTCGACCGTTTGATCTTTGTCGAAGCTGATTCCGCTGGTGCCAAAGGAGAAGGCATGAGCTGGAGCTGCTGCGCCCAACATAGCTGTGACGGCTGCGGTAGCTGTTAAGGCGGATAAAATTTTGGTATTCATAAAAAAAGCTCGGTAAGTGGGAAACTCAGAGACTTCAGTTCTGAGAGGAAAACGGCTCGGCGATTTCAATCGCCTTGAATCCCCTTTCGGGGTCGGAGAGGGAATTTAATTAACCTCTCCGATGAGGTATGGTTGCCTCAAACTCCCATTTCTGGGGTAAAGTTAGCTTCGCCAATGTTATAAAGGCTTGTTAGACTTGCAGCACTGTCTCAGTGACTTTAAGACTGTTTAACTGCAAATGACAGAGCAGGGAACTAGCGTCGCATTCGCCCGGTGTCGTGACCCAAATAACGTAGTCAGTTAAGACTTAGGCTGGTCAGAATAGCTTGTAAGACACTTGTCTTGCAAGCTCAGTGTCTTTAGACCTGAGTTCCTGACAATCTGATTCCTTTTGCCTTGTGCGACTACTTCAATATATTTATTATGCAACACTTTTTGGTCTTTGTGGCACTTGAGGTGAATTTTGACAGACTCTTTATGAAGGCTTTACACATCCTTTACAAATGCTGTCTGTCCCATTGGCATTCTGGGGGATCGCTCCTTAAAAGCACACAAAATAATTATAACTATTGTGGCTTGAAACCTTGCTGTAGCAGGCAGGGAGGCGTGGCACTGCCAATTTTATTTGGATATGGTTTATGCTGATTTTTTATTTTAGTCACCGTCCGGGCGATCGACAACTAACACTTACGTATAAACACGGGGAGACGCGCGCCAACGGAGAGTTGAAAAAGCTTGGTATTAACCAGAAACTGGGAATCTTTGTTGTTTTGGGACTTGTGTAGGGGAGTGCAAGTAGTCGATCTATCGGGCAAATTACGTACAAGCTGCGATCGCCCTAGTTTACTTATTTTGGTTCAATTTAAGGGTTTCGGGGCCGTGAGAAAGCCCAAAGATGCGATCGAGAGGAGATGAATGCAGCTTTAAGCGGTCAAAAAGCGAATTCCCTCTCAACAAATATTATATGTAGAAAGTCTGGGGAAGGCCTAATTGCGATCGACCGCATCAAAACAAACCGCTGTAGCGTTCCTCGGCCCAAGGTTCGCCCCTGCGGTGGTAGCCGTTGCGTTCCCAAAACCCGAGTTGTTCGGCTTCTGTAAACTCTAGGCCGTTAATCCATTTCGCGCTTTTCCAGGCGTAGAGGTGGGGGACTACCAGCCGCATCGGGCCGCCGTGGTCTGGGGACAGGGGTTCGCCGGAGACGGTGTGGGCGAAAAAGTTTTCTTCTCGGATCAAGTCGGCGATCGCAATGTTGGTGGTGTAGTCGCCGTAGCAGTGTTCGAGGACGTACATAGCCGATCGATCGACTTCTACATAGTTCATAAAATCTGTGACTTTGACTCCCGTCCACTGCACGTCGAGTTTTGACCACCGGGTGACGCAGTGAAAATCGGCAGTAAAGTTGCTTTGGGGCATGGCCTGGAAGTCTGACCAAGTGAAGGTTTTTGGTTTTACCAATCCCCAAACTTTAAATTCCCAACTCTCAATGCTGACGGAGGGTGTATCCCCGTAAGTCAGCACGGGAAAGCCGTTGGCGAGGTATTGGCCCGGAGGGACGCGATCGCTGTTTTCTGGTTCTGGCTTGCGAAAAAATTTGCCTTGCATTGATTGACGCTCTACAGTAACTGACTGCAATCCTCAGTATATAGCGGTTATCCAAAAAGTGAGGAGAGCCTCATGCCCTATTCCCTATGCCGTTCGCGTACCTCATCTTTCTGAGAAAGGCTATAACTTGCAAATCAGGGCCCATCGCAATTCATCTCAAGGTAGAAAGCTTTCATCACTTATTCACACTAAAAAATCCGCATATTTTACCTGATTCCCACTTAAATCTGCCTTTAGATATATTTTTGGCTAAAAATTAAAAAAAATCTTGCTTCTGCTTATTAATTCTTTAACCTTAAATCTTATCGCAATTAATGGTGCCTTGCCGAATTTTTGATGTATCGTTACAATAAGCTCAGATTTCAAATATCAAAAATAGATGAGGTAAAAATCATGCTCGTAAGTTGCTTGATTCCGTTGACTGTCTGCTTGATTGCTTGGTGGGTGACTGCCGGGACTGACAACAGAACGCTAGACGGGATTCCGGCTCCGCTAGCTGCAATTGTTGGAGTGTGTTCGTTAATTTGGTTGGTGGCGGTGTGTCCTTGGCCTATTAAACTCGCTTTAGTTGTGGCGGTGCTGATTGTGGCTAGAGCTTACCTGCAAAATATTTTGAATGCAGGCTGAATTTTTAGGGCGATGGCTTTTAGATTTGCCGAAGCTGTATTGTCTGGTGCTGCTACTTGGTTGAAATTTTCACTATATTTTTACAGGGTCGCAACGAAAGAAACAACCCCAAGATTGGTGAAATTCAATTTAGATATTTCGCTTAAAAATTAGAAGATAAAGCTTGTGGTTCGAGCGGACACAATATAACGTGCGCCACAAGCATCCTACTACATATTGAGCGAGTCAAATGGCGAGCTGTTAAATTGGTAAGCGATTGATATCTTTATTAGAACCAATTACTACCATCACCTCGCCCTGGCTCAAGCGTTGGTTCGGCTGCGGATTGATCTCGAACTTGTCGATGCGACCGACTGCTAGCAAGTTCAAACCATACCTGCGCCGGAGCTCCAAATCCGAAATTGTTTTACCGTCAAACTTTTCAGGAACGAGTAACTCAACTATGCTGTGATCTGGGTCGAGGTCAAAGCGTTCTAAAATGCTGGGTTTTGTAAGAATTCGGGCCAAAGAGTAGCCCATTTCTCGTTCTGGAAAAACCACATGATCTGCGCCGACTTTTTTCAAAATTTTCAAGTGAGTTTCCGAGGAAGCTTTGGCTATTACGTGATTTACCCCGCCTTCCTTAAGATTTAGGGTGGTGGTAATGCTTTCTGCTAAGTAATTGCCGATCGCCACAATCACCGTTTCAAATTCAAATATACCCGCTCCCCTAAGAGCGCTAGGCTCAGTAGAATCTAACTGCACAACGTGAGCAGCTATACGATCGTTCAAAGCTTGAGTTACTTTTTTTTCGTCGGTGTCAACCCCGAGGACTTCGTAACCCGAGTCATGCAGGGTCGAACACACAGCTTTGCCGAAGCGTCCCAAACCAATAACTGCAAACTGCTTGTTTTCGGCGCGCAAACCGCTAAAAAAATTCAAAGATGACAGGTTCACTCAATATCCAGCGCTGAAAGTCTTGCTTTTTCAATTGTAGCAATGACAGCGCCGCCTCCTTTTGATTTTTGACTAAATAGTAAAAGTTGATTTGGGTTGTCACCCATTGTTTAGATTATCAGCAATAAGGCAGAATTTTTTATCCAACTAACAAACTTTCCTCAACATATTTAAAAGCTCTGGGTTTGGGGTCGCCGATAGCGGCACTCATCAGCAGCAGCACCCCAACCCGACCTATGTACATTGTAGCAATCAAAACCAACTTGCCTAGCACTGAAATCTTAGCTGTAATCCCTGCGGAAAGACCTACAGTGGCAAAAGCTGACACGGCTTCAAGCAAAACTTTGATAAAGTCTAGTTCGGGATTGGTTAGCTGAATTAAAATTGCAGATGTGAAGGTGACTAATAGGGAACCGAAGACTACGCTAATGGTTTTCAAAATCATTGCTGGCGGGATTTGACGCTGATAGCACTGCACATCTTCCTGGCCTTCGAGAACTGCTGCGGTACAGCTAAACAAGATCCTAAAAGTTGTGGTTTTGATGCCGCCGCCGGTGCTGCCGGGACTGGCACCGATAAACATTAGGGCGATCGTCATAAATAGCGCTGCGTCGCTCATTTGGCCGATGTCAATTGTATTAAATCCCGCAGTGCGGGAAGTAACAGATTGAAACCAAGCTGCCATGACTTTTTGAAAAATGTTGAGAGGGCCTAAAGTTGCTTGGTTGTTGTATTCCAGCACCAAAAAGATGAGCGTTCCTAAAAATAAAAGGACAACAGTTGTACTGGTGACAACTTTGAAGTTTAGGGAAAAAACTGTGCATACCGGGCTTTTGTTGAAGCGAGCGCGCAGCCACAGGTACATTTCCATAATTACTTGATAGCCGATTCCTCCAAATACGATCAAACTGCCGATTGTCAAGTTAAGCATAGGCGAACTGACGTAGCGGGTAAAACTATCTGAGTTGAGGCTAAAGCCGGCGTTGTTAAAGGCATTAACGCTGTGAAATACGGCAGCCCACAGACCTTCTTTGAATCCGTATTCTGGGACAAAAACGGACATTAGCAAAAATATTCCAGTTAATTCAAAGAAAACGGTTGTTGCTAGAATTGACTGCACGAGTTGCACTACGCCGGCTAGCCCGGATTTGTCAAGAGATTGTTGCAGGGCAATTTTGTCTTTTAAGCCAAAGCGGCGGCCTAATAACAGCAGCAAGAAAGTGGTGGCTGTCATGTAGCCCAAGCCTCCTATTTGCACGAGCAAAAGTAGGCACAGTTGCCCCCAAAAAGAGTAATATTTTCCGACATCCACAACCGACAAGCCTGTGACGCAAACAGCGGAAGTCGAGGTGAAGAGTGCTGTGATGGGATTGTTCCAAGTTCCATCGATTGTGGAAAAGGGCATCATCAGTAGTAGAGCACCTGCGACGATGACGGCGAGAAAGCCCAAGCAAATGGTTCGCGAGACAGTCATTCGATTTTAGATTTGAGATTTTAGATTTTAGATTTTAGATTTGAGAGGGAACCGACAAATCGATTTGAGATTTGAGAGGAAACCGACAAATCTATCCAGGGGTATAAATAAGGATATCTCGGTCTGGGGAATGCCGATCGACTGATCGCACCAAATCGCCACATTCCATGACAACATCGGGAAAATAACGGTAGAATTCCTTTAATAACTTGCGATCTGGCGATGACATCAACACTTTACCAGCAAATTCAGGAACTCTACGACGCTTCTAGCGGTTTGTGGGAACAGGTGTGGGGCGAACATATGCACCACGGTTACTACGGCGCGGATGGGAATTTGAAAAAAGAGCGCCGACAGGCTCAGATAGATTTGATCGAAGAATTGCTCGGCGAGGCTGGAGTACCGTCAGAGAAGGCACTCTGCGAACCTTACCGCATTTTAGATGTCGGTTGCGGAATCGGCGGTAGCACGCTTTATTTGACTCAAAAGTTTAGTTCGATCGCCCAAAATAATTTAAAGTCGGATGGTGAGGTCGATCGAGATTTTGGGCGATCGACCGAACAAAACAAAACGGGCGCTAGCGTGACGGCCACCGGCATCACCCTGAGTCCGGTACAGGCCAACAGAGCGACTGAACGCGCTAAAATTGCAGGACTCGAAAGCAATGTTAACTTTTTAGTAGCAGATGCTTTGAATATGCCTTTTCCTGACGAGTCCTTCGACTTAGTTTGGTCCCTCGAAAGCGGCGAACATATGCCCGACAAAATTAAGTTTTTGCAGGAATGCTGTCGCGTGCTCAAGCCGGGAGGAACTTTGATGTTAGCAACTTGGTGTCACCGCCCGGTGGGAGAAACGGCGGGAGAATTAACTGATGCAGAAAGAAAGGAGTTAGCAGAAATTTACCGGGTTTATGCTTTACCTTACGTGATTTCTTTGCCGGAATATGAGGAAATTGTCCGCAGTTTGCCTTTTACCAATATTCGCAGCGCTGATTGGTCAAAAGCAGTTGCTCCGTTTTGGGATGTGGTGATCGATTCTGCATTGACTCCGAGCGCAATTTGGGGTTTGCTGACGAGCGGTTGGACGACGATTCAAGCAGCACTTGCTCTCGGATTGATGAGCCGGGGATATGCGAGCGGATTGATTCGTTTCGGACTGATTTGTGCTGTAAAATAAATCAGAAGGAAGAGGGAAGAAGGAAGAAGGAAGAGGGAAGAAGGAAGAAGGAAGTTCGGCAACGAGCAATGTACGGGATGTAACGGATGTAACGGATGTAAGTCCGTCGGAAGAAGGAAGAAGGAAGGAGGAAGAAGGAAGAGGGAAGAGGGTTCGGTTGATGATATTTATGGCGACAAGTTCAATTAAGTAAGGTGGATAATTTCCACTTTACTTAATATTATTTCTGGTGGGGGTGTGGGATTTATGGGCAACGATTCGATTGATAAGTCTTGGATTGATAAAGATCAAGATGGCTCGGCTCCGCAAAGTTGGGTGATGGCATTTTGGGAGTTTTCTCGGCCGCATACGATTGTGGGGACTACGTTGAGCGTGCTGGCTTTGTACGCGATCGCCCAAAGCGCACAAATGTTTGTGAATCCGATATTTTTGCCCCTTGTTTGTGCTTGGTTGGCTTGCATTTGCGGCAATATTTATATTGTGGGATTGAACCAGTTAGAAGATGTTGAAATTGATAAAATCAATAAGCCGTATTTGCCGATCGCCTCTGGAGCATTTTCTCAAAAAACTGGGGAATTAATTGTAGCTGTAACTGGAATTTTGGCAATTTTGATAGCTGTTTTGCAAGGGCCGTTTTTGCTGGCTACAGTTGGTGTTAGTTTGGCGATCGGGACTGCTTATTCTCTGCCGCCAATTCGGCTGAAACGGTTTCCTTTTTGGGCGGCGCTGTGCATTTTTACGGTGCGGGGGGCGATCGTCAATTTAGGGCTGTTTTTACACTTTAATTGGGTGTTGGGTTTGGGAAGGGCGAAAAGCGCTTTTTCCGGCTGGAGTTTGGATAGTGTGTCTTTTGCGATTCCTGCGGAAGTTTGGGTGCTGACGGTGTTTGTGGTGGTGTTTACTTTTGCGATCGCCATTTTCAAAGATATCCCCGATATGGAAGGCGACAAGCAATACAATATTACTACGTTTACGATTGAGCTGGGCAAGCCGGCCGTCTTTAATTTGTCTCGCTGGGTGTTGACAGTTTGCTATTTGGGCGCGACTTTGGCGGGAGTCATTGTCTTGTCTAATGTTAATTTAGTATTTCTGGCAGTTTCTCATTTTGTGGCTTTGGCTTTGATGTGGTTTTGGAGCGCGAAAGTTGATTTGGAGGAGCAAAAAGAAATTGCGGATTTTTATCAGTTTATCTGGAAGTTGTTTTTCTTAGAATATCTGATTTTTCCAGCAGCTTGTTTGTTAGGGTAGAAGTCAGTAGTCATTAGTCATTAGTCATTAGTCATTGGTTATTGGTTATTGGTTATTGGTTATTGGTTATTAGTCATCAGGAGGAAGGAGCATATAGAGTATTTAAGAATGGTTTTTTAGAAGTGCGAAATTCCCGCTGGCTTGGATATATTTCTGGTTTCTAGTAATATTCGGCACTTTGGTGCGAAAGCTCTCTGCATAAATACTTTCAGGGAAGAAGAAAGGAAGGAATAGTTAACAAATTAGAATCTGTTGGTAATTAGTTAAGTTAGCGAACTCCCAAACAACAAAGATAACTATGGCTTCTAAGAAAAAACTGCAAAAATCTGCCGTTAAACAGAGTGCTGAAGACTGTTTGAAAAGAGCTTGGGAACATCACCAAGCGGGGCGTTTGTTAGAAGCTGAAAATTTGTACCGGCAAATCGTAGAAGTCGAGCCGGATTCAGCAAACGTGCTTTGTTTGTTGGGAATAGCGCTGAGACAGCAGGGAAAAGTTGCTGAGGCGATCGACTTTTACGAACAGGCGATCGCCCAAAACCCCGATTTTGTAGAAGCACATTTAAACAAGGCCCATGTTTTGCTGGATGTTGGCGAATATCAAAGGGCGATCGCCAGTTACGAACAAGTTATCAAAATACAGCCAAATTCCGCACTCTCCTGCAATAAATTGGGCTGGCTCAAACAGCAATTAGGCGAAACAGACGCGGCACTTGTATATTACCAAGCAGCGCTTAAACTCGACCCAAACCTGGTTGAAGCCGCCCACAATTTAGGCAAAATATTTACAGAAAAAAAACAATTCAACGATGCAGCAACCTGTTATTTGCACGCTTTAAAAATAAATCCTAAATTGACATATTCTCTGCTAGGCTTGGGTAGAGTTTTGCAGCAACAAAATAAATTAACCGAAGCTCTCAACTGCTACCAGCAAGCTTTAGAAATAGAACCGCAAAATCCCGAGGCGCAAAATAATATCGGAGCATTTTACCACGAACAAGGCAATACAAAAGCAGCCATAGACCACTACCGACAAGCATTAAGCTTAAAGCCTGACTTCGTGGATGCTATTAACAACCTTGGACACGCATTGGTGGATTTAGGCAATTTTCAAGAAGCTTTTTATTGTCACCGTCGAGCCTTGGAATTACAGCCAGACAACGCCACCGCACACCTCGAATTTAGTTTAACTTTGCTGTTGTTCGGAGATTATCAGCGCGGTTTTGCTGAATACGAATGGCGGTGGCGCACTCCGACACTGCAACCGAGGCAATTTCTACAGCCGCTTTGGGATGGTTCGGATTTGCAGGGAAAAACTATTTTACTGCACGTCGAACAAGGCTTGGGCGATTCGATTCAGTTTATTCGCTACGCGCCAATTCTTCGCAGCCGAGGCGCTAAAATTATGGTGGCTTGCTATCAAGAACTGACGCGGTTGTTTGCGACTGTTGCCGGCATTGAATATTTATCAGTTAGTTTTGAGGGTTTACCAGTATTTGACGTTCACGCACCGCTGATGAGTTTACCCAGAATTTTGGGGACAACTCTCGAAACAATTCCCGCAAATATTCCTTATTTGACTCCGCCTGCTGAGTGCAAATTTGCGCTGGCTTCTGATGCCAAATTTAAGGTGGGAATTGTGTGGGCGGGGAATCCAACCAGGCGGAAAGACAATCAGCGATCTTGCAGTTTGAGCGATTTTATTCCGTTGTTTGAGGTGGCGGGAATTGCTTTTTATAGTTTACAAAAAAACTTGTCCGAGAGCGATCGCACTTTGCTCAATCACCACTTAGTGCCGGATTTAAGCCCGCACCTGAATGACTTGGCTGATACGGCTTCTGCTATATCTCAACTGGATTTAGTGATTAGTGTCGATACTTCTGTCGCGCACTTGGCTGGTGCTTTGGGAAAACCAGTTTGGGTGCTGCTTTCTTTTGCTCCTGACTGGCGCTGGCTGCTGGATCGCGAAGACAATCCTTGGTATCCAACTGCTAGGCTTTTCCGTCAAAGTCAGCCGGAAAGTTGGGGAGAATTGTTTCAGGATGTGCAGGCGGCTTTGAGTTTGTTGGCGATCGCCAATTCTACTACTTATTCCGAGGATAATACTAAAAATTTGTCCCTCGCAAAGACAGTCGATGCTGCGGCGCTGGAAATCACAAACGTTAGCTTGGTTGAGGATAGCCAAAAAATATTTTTGACAGCGGGCGAAGCGCTGGCCAACCGCGTAGCAATCGAGCAAATGCCGCCAATTGAAACATCTATTACTAGGGCGGCTAATGGGGAAAATTCGGCTGTTTTAGAGGATATGTTGCAGCAAGCCGAAAAGTTGATGGAAACAGGCGACAAGCAAGAGGCGATCGCCCTTTACGAACAAATCATATTTCTCGATCCAAATTGCGTTCAAGCCAGGATTAATTTTGGTTTTCTAAAACAAGAAAATGGCGAATTGGACGCAGCTATCCCGCATTACCGAGAAGCTTTAGCACTCGATCCAAATATTCCTCAAACAGCTTACAATTTGGCAAAGATTTTTGAGGAGCAAGGTCAAGTCGCAGAGGCGATCGCACATTACGAACAAGCTCTAGTCGCCGATCCTGATTTCGTACCCGCACTGATTAATTTAGCGGTGGCGCTGCAAGAAAAAGGCAAACTTTTAGAGGCTGTAAACCTCTACAGGCGAGCGCTGGAAATTCAGCCGCATAGCTGGGAAGCTTACAACAATCTAGCAACTGTTTTGCAAGAACAGGGCAATTTAGAAGATGCCCTAGAATATTATCACAAAGCTCTCGAATTGCTGCCGGATTTTGTGGAAGCTATTAACAATTTAGGCAGGACTTTTCTGGAAAAAGGCGCGGTAGAAGAGGCGATCGCCTGCTACAAACGGGCGATTGTTTTGAGTCCAGATCATGCTAGCGCTCACCTCAATTTGTCCTTGGCTTTGCTGTTGGCGGGAGATTTGGAAAATGGTCTGGCGGAGTACGAGTGGCGCTGGAAAATTAATGAATTTAAAATCGGTCATTCCTGTTTTTTGGCTGGGCCGGGAAATACAGTGGCGGCGAGAGAATACCGGCCGCTGTGGGATGGTTCCGATTTGCAGGGAAAGACTATTTTGCTGCACGCCGAACAAGGTTTGGGCGATTCGATTCAGTTTATCCGCTACGCTGCGATCGTCAAAAATAAAGGCGGTAGGGTCATTGTTGGTTGTTACCCGCAATTGCAACGTTTGTTTGCAACGGTTGACGGGATTGATTTGCTAATAGTTAGAGGCGAGCCACTGCCGGAATTTGACGTGCAAGTGCCGATGTTAAGTTTGCCCTATGTTCTGGGTACAACGGTGGAAACAATCCCGGCAAATACTGCTTATTTATCTGGGAATGCGGGTGCTAAATTTGGGCTTTTGCCCGATCGCAATTTGAAAGTTGGGATTGTCTGGGCGGGGAATCCCAAACACCGCAAAAATATGCAGCGTTCTTGCAGTTTAAGTCAGTTTCTGCCGCTTTTGGACGTTTCGGGGGTAAGTTTTTACAGCTTGCAGAAAGAGGTTTCCGAGGCCGATCGCGCGCTGTTGGATCGAACTCCGATCGTCGATTTGAGCCGGCATTTTGGGGATTTGGCCGATACTGCTGCTGCGATCGCCGAATTGGATTTAGTGATAGCCGTCGATACCGCTGTCGCCCATTTGGCGGGCGCTTTGGGCAAACCGGTGTGGATTTTGCTGGCGTTTTCGCCGGATTGGCGGTGGCTGCTGGAGCGCGAAGACAGTCCTTGGTATCCGACGGCGCGGCTGTTTCGCCAGCCCAGCAGGGGCGATTGGGCGTCGGTTTTCACTCTGGTGGCGCAATCTCTGGGCCGCCTGGTTTCCCCAGCCTACGTGCCTTTGGCGGCGGCGGATGCAGAGTTTCGCTCTGGCCGAAATTTGCAGATGCAGCGCAATTTTGGCGGTGCGATCGAATGTTACGAGCGGGCGATCGCGATCGATCCAAATTACGCCGCCGCCCACAGCAATTTAGGCGTTGTCAAACAGTACGTCGGGCGCTTGACAGAGGCGATCGCGCACTACCAACAAGCGCTAGAAATCGACGGAAATTTGGCGGAAACTGCGAGCAATTTGGGCAGCGCCCTGGCGGAAGCAGGGGAAAATGCAGAGGCGATCGCACAATACCAGCGGGCGCTGTCTTTGAACCCGAATTGCGCCGAAGCGATGATTAATTTGGGGCTGCTGCGGGAAGAAGAAGGGAATGTGGATGAGGCTGTAAAGCTTTATCAGCAAGCGATTCAAGTAAATTCTGATTGCGCGGCGGCTTATTTAAATTTGGGAATTGCTTTGGAGAAACAAGGGGAGGAAGCGGGCGCGGATTACGATCGCGCGATCGCAAATTACGAACGGGCGATCGAGCTCGATCCCAATTATTTCGACGCTTTGCACAACTTAGCATACGCCTCGATCCGGCAGGGCCGAGTTGCAGATGCGATCGCCTATTACGAACGAGCTCTGGCGCTGGAACCCGATTTGGCAGCAACCGATCTGGCTTTTGGGAATTGGCTGTCAAACCAAGATCGGTTAGATGAGGCTCTAGCCTTTTGCCAGCAAGCGATTCAAAAATATCCAGCCAGTGCGGGCGCTCGCTGCAATCTGGCAATTGTCCTGCACAAACAAGGTAAAATTCAAGATGCGATCGCCTGCTATCAGCAAGCTTTGAGCCTGAAATCCGACTTTCCCGAAGCTTTGAACAATCTCGCTAAAGCTTTTGAGGAAGCGGGAAAAATGACGGAGGCGATGGATTGTTACAATCGGGCGATCGAACTCAAACCCGGTTATCTCAATTCCCTCAACGGTTTGGGAAACATTCTGCACCAAAGCGGACAATTTGCAGATGCTGTCAACTATTACGATCGAGCAGTTGAATTCAATATTGCCAACCCCGAATCTCACCTAAATTTAGCTTTAGCATTGCTGCTGGCGGGAGATTTTCAGCGCGGTTTTGCAGAGTACGAATCCCGGCTAATAGTTGAAAAAAAACAGTTCCCGCAATACAACTTTCTCCAGCCGATTTGGGACGGCAAAGATTTGGATGGAAAAACAATTTTGCTTTGCCCGGAACAGGGTTTAGGCGATGCAATTCAATTTATCCGCTACGCAGAATTAGTCAAGCAAAAAGGCGGTCGGGTAATTGTTTGGTGTTTGCCCCACTTGCAGCGCTTGTTTGCAGGAGTTGCGGGAATCGATCAGTTGATAATTAGTCCAGAAGCAGCGCCGGATTTTCAAGTTCGCGCGCACCTCATGAGTTTGCCGCACCTCCTTGGAACAACCTTAGAAAATATACCCGCCCAGATTCCTTATTTAGCTCCGCCTCCCGGCGGGGAATTTACTTTCAAGCAAACTGCTAATTTGAAAGTAGGGATTGTCTGGTGCGGCAATACTAACAATTCACAAAATAAAGTGCGATCGTTTCCGCTCAATTTATTAGACAAAATATTAGATATTCCCGGAGCAGCTTTTTACAGTTTGCAAAAGGAAATGACAGCAGAAGAACGCGCTTTGTTAGAGCAAATGCCTATCACAGATTTAAGCTCTTATTTTCACGACTTTGCCGATACAGCGGCCGCAATATCGGCTCTGGATTTAGTGATTTCTGTAGATACTTCTGTGGCGCACTTGGCCGGTGCTTTGGGTAAACCCCTATGGATTTTGCTGTGTTTTGTGCCAGATTGGCGGTGGATGTTGGAACGGGAAGATAGCCCTTGGTATCCGACGGCGCGCTTGTTTCGCCAGTCAACAGCACAAGATTGGGAAGGAGTTTTAGAAGTAGTTGGTTTGGCGCTCCGAGAAAGAGTTACTCAGCATCAGCAATCTCAACCAATAATACAAACTCAGCTTAATTTTGACTTGGCTAAGCAACAGTTCGATCTGGGAAATCTGCTGAAGTCGCAAGGAAAATTTATTGAGGCGATTTCGTGTTTTGAAAAATCTTTATTTTTGCAGCCAAATTCGGTAGAGGTAGCCACCAATTTAGCGGTGACGCTGCATCAAACAGGCGATTTAACAGGTGCTTCAACATATTATCAGCGCGCAATCGAAATCGACCCAAACTGTGCTCTATCCCAAAATAACTTTGGTATTTTTCTGCAAGATCGGGGCCGTATAGACTATGCTATATCTTGTTTCCAAAAGGCGATCGCCCTAAATCCCCTTTACGTCAAAGCTCTCAACAATCTCGGCGCGACACTCCAGCAGCATGGCAATTTGTCAAGTGCGATCGCCTGTTTTAATCAAGCACTTTCCATCAATGCCAATTACGTGCCGGCCATCGTAAATTTGGGCGCGGCCATGCAAGCAACAAATCAGCTAGAAGAAGCTAAACGCCTTTATTGTCTGTCAATTGAGATAGAACCTGACAGCGCCGCAGGGCATTATCACCTGGGAAATCTATTCTTAGAAATGCACCAATTCGATCGAGCTTTGGTCAGCTTAGAAAAAGCCATAGCCTTACAGCCAAATTATGTAGAAGCGCTGAATAATTTAGGTACTGTTTTAGAAGCAAAGCACGAAGTAGACCGGGCAATTTCATGTTACAATCAAGCTATTAGTTTCGATGAAAATTGTGCTAAAGCTCACTTCAATTTATCCTTGGCGCTGTTATTAACAGGTGACTTGCTGCGCGGTTTTGCCGAGTACGAATGGCGCTGGCAAACCGATCAATCAAAAAAAATACAGTGGTTGAATTTCGATCGGCCGATTTGGGACGGTTCAGATTTGCATTCTAAAACTATTTTGATTCGCTGCGAACAAGGTTTGGGTGACGCAATTCAGTTTGTGCGCTACGCGGCAATCGTGCAGCAAAAAGGCGGCAAAGTAATCCTTTCTTGCTATCAAGAACTCAAGCGTTTATTCAAGCAGATTCCTGGGATTGAGCAAGTGGCGGTGCGGATGGACGAATTGTCCGATTTTCAAGTGCAAGTACCGCTGATGAGTTTGCCGCACATTCTGGGAACAACTTTAGAAAATATACCGGCAAATGTTCCTTATTTAGCAGCGCCGCCGAATTGGCAATTTTCCCTAAACTCCGTGAAGCGCAGCTATCCCGTAGGGAATCGCAATTTCAAAGTGGGGATTGTGTGGGCGGGAAGTTCGGAACATTTGAAGGATTTTGTGCGATCGAGTTATTTAAGCTATTTTCTGAAATTGTTTGATATTCCGGGCGTAAGTTTTTACAGTCTTCAGAAAGAATTATCGGCGGGCGATCGTACTTTGTTGACTCAAACTTCCGCGATCGATTTGAGCGACAATTTGAACGATTTTGCTGATACTGCGGCGGTGATATCGCAACTGGATTTAGTAATTTCTGTTGATACTGCTGTAGCGCATTTAGCCGGTGCTTTGGGTAAACCGGTATGGATTTTGCTGTGTTGTACGCCGGATTGGCGGTGGATGTTGCAGCGCGAAGATAGCCCTTGGTATCCGACTGCGCGGTTGTTTCGCCAGGAAAAATCGGGGGATTGGGATGGAGTGTGCGATCGGGTAAAAATAGCTTTACAAGAGTTAACAAAATCCTTGATTGCGAGTGAAACATCGCCATCTCCCAGTCTCGTCTCTGCCCAAAAACTGACAGCAGTTGATGTGGATTTTCACATAGCAAATGCTTTACGAAAACAAGGGAAACAAGCAGAAGCAGCCAGTCGCTACGAACAGGTAATTGTCGCCTCGCCCAACCACGCAGTAGCCCACAGTTATTTAGGTTATTTCAAACAGGAAAACGGGCAAATAGCTGAGGCTATTTTCCACTACAACAAAGCCCTAGAAACAAATCCCAATCTCAGCGAAACCAACTTATACTTGGGTTCCGCCCTCGAAGAACAGGGAAAAGTCGCAGAGGCGATCGAATTCTACAATAAAGCAATTCAACTATGTCCAGAATCACCAAATTGGCGTTTGAGACGAGCCTTAGCTTTGCTTTTAACTGGAAATTTTGAGCGCGGTTTTGCGGATTACGAATCGCGCTGGCAAACTCAAGAATTGGAAGCCAGATATTTTGAGCAGCCGCTTTGGGACGGTTCCGATTTGCAGGGAAAAACAATATTGTTGCACCCCGAACAAGGTTTGGGCGACACCATTCATTTTATCCGCTACGCATCTTTAGTTAAGCAAAAAGGTGGCAAAGTTATTGTGGCTTGTCATCTGTCGCTGAAGCGTTTGTTTGAAAAAGTTGCCGGGATCGATATTTTAGCAACAAAGCCGCCAGATTTGCCAGATTTTCAAGTACAAGCACCGCTGATGAGTTTGCCCCGAATTTTGGGAACGACTTTGGAAAATATGCCTGTAAATATTCCTTATTTAACAGTGCCAGAGGATTGTAAATTTTCCCTAGAATCAAACAATCAGCTAAAAGTAGGTATTGTGTGGGCTGGTGGGCCACTGCACCGCAAGAACAATGAGCGATCGTGTAAGTTGAGCGATTTTGTGAAGTTTTTAGATGTTCCGGGAGCGAGTTTTTACAGCTTGCAAAAAGATTTGCCAGCGAGGGATTACGCTTTATTAAATCAACAACAAATTGAAGATTTGAGCGAACATTGCGTTGATTTTGCCGACACCGCAGCGATTATTTCCCAACTGGATTTAGTAATTTGCGTAGATACTTCTGTGGCGCATTTAGCCGGTGCGTTGGGGAAACCGGTGTGGATTTTGCTGTCTTTTATGCCGGATTGGCGGTGGATGCTCGATCGCGATGACAGCCCTTGGTATCCCACTGTGCGGTTGTTTCGCCAGCAAAAAGCCGGTGATTGGGATGGCGTGGGCGATCGTATAAAAGCAGCCCTAGAACAGCTAATTACTCGTTACCAGGCTCTGCCTGGCAATGCAGATCCAGAGGCTCTGCCTCAAATTCAACCCCCAGAAACCCCGCCAAAAACAACAGGAATCGGCATCAGTTGGCCGCTCAGCATCACCAGCGGCTGGGGAATTTACGGCATGAATTTAACATTGCAACTGCTGCGAAATCCTGCCTGGGAAGTAGCACTTTTAGCACCGCCATCCATCACCTCAGAATCAATCAATCCGCTGCACAAATCGCTGTTATTACCTGCAATAGAAAAGCAGAAAGATTTTCAGGAATTAGTAACCGCAAATCCAGAAAAACAGATTTCCTGCAACTTTCCCGTACTTTATGGTTTGGGAAATAATTTAGTTTCGTCTGGAGTTGAGAATCAAATTACCAGCGCTTGTCAAGTAGGAGTCATCTTTTTTGAAGACACGCGAATCACAGCAGAAGCACTAGAAAAAGCCAAAAAATATAGCGTGATTGTCGCCGGTTCTAACTGGAATGCCGATGTTTTGAGAGGCTGCGGCTTGACGAATGTGGCGATGGTAAATCAAGGCATTGACCCGACAATTTTCCATCCTGCACCCAAATCTAATCTATTTGGCGATCGCTTCGTGATTTTCTCCGGCGGCAAACTAGAATATCGCAAAGGCCAAGACATTGTAATTGCCGCTTTCAAACAATTTCGCGCCAAACATCCAGAAGCGCTGTTACTAACAGCGTGGCACAACTTTTGGCCTCAATATATGCTGGGAATGGAACAAACCGGAAACGTTGCGGGATTTCCTAATATCAACCGCGACGGAAGTTTAGGAATTTCCCAATGGTTAGCAGCCAACGGTTTGCCAGTTGACTCTTTTATCGACATCGGCTTAATTCCCAATCACCTCTCAGGACAAATTTTGCGAGAAGCCGACTGCGCTGTTTTCACCAACCGCTGCGAAGGCGGCACTAATTTAGTCGCAATGGAAAGTATGGCCTGCGGAATTCCGACTATTTTATCAGCAAATACTGGCCATTTAGACTTGATTTACAGCAATATTTGCTATCCTTTATCGCATCAGGGACGAGTTAAACCGACTGCTCATTTTCCCGGTGTAGAAGGTTGGGGAGAGTCGGATGTTGCAGAAGTTGTTGAGGCTTTGGATCAAGTTTATACTAATCGCGAAGTGGCAAAAAATCGGGGTTTAGCTGCGGCTAATTTTATGCTCGATTGGACTTGGGAAAAACAAGTTAATCGGTTTCTTGATGTGATTGCTGATATGTAGATAATACTAAATTCCTGACTACAAACTTTCGGAAAATTGTTTGCAGTAAAGACTTTAGTCCTTATAAAAAAGATTAATTTGCGATTGATTCCAATAGTCTGTTGGCACTGTTTACACTTTCAATATCGTATAGTTCTGGATTGTAAGAAACAATTTGTGCTACCAATTTATGATGGTATGGTTGAGCTTTTTGATTTCTAGAACCATGAACGCGACGATAATTAAGAACTATTTCTCTCGTTCCCAAAAAAGGAATGCTATGTTTGTGACAATTAACCCAAAACTCCCAATCCTCATAACCTTCTTTCATCTCTGCTTTGTAACCGTTGACCAAATTCCAAACTGATTTGTGATACAATGAAGAGGTGCAAATCATATTAGATTGTTTGATTTTTTTTCGTGAATATAAATCATAACTGGGTATGGTGTGATTTTCATTGCCGCCAAAAAGTTGATAAGAACCAAATGCTATGCAAGGCACTTGTGATTTTAGACATATTTCTAAAAGACAAATCAAGGCATTTGGAGCTAAAATATCGTCGGCATCTAAGGGCATGATGTATTCGCCGTTTGCTGCCGATATGCCAGTATTTCTAGCTATTGATATCCCTTGATTAGCTTGTTCTATTAGCCTAATTTGATACTGGGGATTTGCTGCTATCAATTGTTTGGCGACTGTGCTGGTGGTATCTAAGCTGCCGTCATTGATAATGATAATTTCCCAATTTTTGTAAGTTTGGTTGATAACGCTAGTTACTGCTTGCGGTAAAAAATGAGATTGATTGTAACAGGGAATAATCACAGATATCAAAGGTTGACTTGCAAGCTGCGGCGAAGCTGCGACTTGCTTTACACTTTGTAGATGGTTTGAGTGTGAATTTTCGCTAGAAGTTCTAGCCACTTGTAAGCTGTAAAAATAAATCTTTGGATGGACGATCGCCAATTGGTTCAAATCAATATTTTGATACTCTTTCACTAACCTCGGATATCTCGACAAGTGTTCTTCTTTGACAAAAATCAAGATATTTTGAGCGTACCAAGGCTCGACTTTATCATTGTTCCATATTTTTTTTCTCAAGCAGTCAATGACTACAAAACCGTTTTGTTGAAAGTAATAAGCCCAATATTGTGGCCACTGTTCGTTAAGGTGTTCGACACCGCCTTGAAATGGTATTGCTGCTGAAAACAAAATTACTGGTGCTAGTTTAGTTAGAGAATTAACAAAGTTTTCCGCACAGGTACTGGGTAAATGTTCCGCAACTTCCAGAGAAATTGCCAAATCAAACTTTCTTTCTACTTGCAGCGGTTGCTTTAAGTCGTAAGACTTGAACTGATTTAAAGGAATTTCTAAAAGAGTGCGATCGACATAATCGCCATCTATTCCCAAACAGTCAGCAATTCCCAACTTGTGAAACGCAGCTAACCAACCTCCCGTACCGCAGCCCACATCCACCACACTTTTAGGTAAAATGGGTTGCAGCAAGTCTAACAGCAGGGGAATAATTTCTCCAGCAGAAATGCGAGTTCCTTCTCCGATTAATTGGTAAAAATTTCTTGTATAAGATGACGGTGGGTTGTGAGTTTTTTTGCTGCTTGTTTGAGAATTAATTTTATCTAGACTGCTAATATTGTAACCCTGCAAATGTGCTGGCAAATTCCAGCAAACATTCGGATCTGGTTGATGTTTTACCGGCTCGACATTGCCCCGCCAAGCTGCACCCATAATTTGCATTGTTTGATAAATTACAGTATGCCATCCCCTTTGTTTTAAATAATCCAAACCTTGAGCAACATCGGGAGCGGCTAAATCATGAAATAAAATTATTGCATTTTCTTCTGCCAATTGTTCGCAAACAATAGCATCATTTAACGGGCCTGGCGCTCCGTGTTCTCCGTCAATAAAAATTAACGACCATTTGCGGTTAAATTGATTAGCTAATTCCTCTACTTTTTGGGGGCTGTAACCGGGTACTAGCTTCACGGAAGTTTGCACGCCAGACGCATTGAGAGCACCTTGAATTGAATCGATGACGCTTTGTCGAATGTCTTCTCTTTCTAACAGCGGATCGATTACATCTAATTCAACCCCTGCGAGGGCTAAGTGACAGGCCGACCATCCCAGCCAGCAGCCGATTTCTAAGGCTTTTTTTCCGGCAAATTGTAGGGCTGTATTGTACAAAATATGTGCTTCGTCGCGGCTGAGAAATCCGATGTATGGATAGCGCTTGTCTGCATACCAATTATGCGGAATTTCCCGGCGCAAATAAGGCCAGCTACTCACATTAGGATCGGCAACTATCATATTAGGAAAATAGGAGTCGGGGATAATTTTTTTGAATCCCGGCGAGACATAATCTCCTGGTATTAATAAATTATTTGCGTGGATTTTATTGGGTTGATAGTTCATTTTTTGTTTTTGAAATATTTGTATTGTTTTTTGTTCTTTTGGTTGGTAACGAACGCTCATTTCCAGTATATCGCCGTCTGTTGCCATCAATTTTATTCGGTCAAAATTTTGGCGGCCAGCTAAATGCAAAATGCCGATCGCCTCCTGCGGCAAGTACGGCTCCACAAAACAGCCTCGCTGCTTATCCCAAACCGGAAAACCGTTGAATATCCAATTGCACCAAGCTGGCAGCATTTCAGTGAGATTGAACAATTCGCCACTGTAAACAGCGAGGTTGAGGGCAAATTGATCTGTCATGACACAGCCGGATCTTTGCAATCCTTGATGGAGTTTTTCAGCCCAGATTTCCCAGTGCAAAGCATCTTTTCGGAGTGCGAAAACTCCGGCATTTAATATCGGATAACTGTAGAATTTCTTAGCAATTTCTTCACCAAAGTTAGCTTCATATTGTTGATAAACCCACGGCCAAAATTGAGGAAGTTGTCCGTACTGCTGCAAGCTCGCCCTGTGAACTTCGGGAACAATTGCCAGTCCCCGGCGCGATGCTCCTTCAACTAACAAATTAATTGCTCTCCAGTCTTGAACCCAAGCATCCGCATCTATCCAAAGGTATATATCAAAATTGGGAAAGTATTTTCGCAAACAAGGTCTAACTAATAATCCTTTTAAATGTTCGGGAGCTTCATTTCTGCCGGGAAAGTCAAAGTCCCAATCAGGTTTTTGAATGAAATTAACTTGTGTTTCCAGCCACTGCAATTGTTCGGGAGTGCAGCCGAGATCGAAAAAGCCGATCGCCACATTTGCACCCTCTGATTTTTCCCGCACCGATAAAATAGTGCCTCGCACCAGCTCAAAGTAATTTGCATCGGCGGCCGTGATGATGATAATCTGCATAAATATAGGATTTTTGGTTAGGAATTGGCCAAACAGGGAATTGGGCATTGACCAAACAGGGAATTGGGCATTAGTTATTTGTTATTTGTTATTTCATGATTGCTCCTTCTTCCTTCTTCCTTCTTCCTTCTTCCTTCTTCCTTCTTCCGACGTACTTACATCCGTTACATCCGTTACATCCCGTACATTGCTCGTTGCCGAACTTCCTTCTTCCTTCTTCCTTAAATTATACTATCGAGGATGACTTATGAAAAACCCAAAAGGAAAAGTTTATCTAGTCGGTGCGGGGCCCGGAGATTGTGACTTGATGACAGTGCGATCGCACAAACTGCTATCCCAAGCCGAAGTCTTAATTTACGACGCTCTCATCGACATCCCACAACTCGAATTAATCCCAGTAACTTGTCGAAAAATAGAAGTTGGGAAACGCGGCGGAAAACCTTCCACCCAGCAGCAAGAAATCAACCGCTTGCTTGTAGAACAGTGTAAGTTAGGCAAACAAGTAGTGCGCCTCAAAAGCGGCGATCCGTTTATTTTTGGTCGCTCCAGTTCCGAAATTCAAGCATTGATAACAGCAGGCTGCGAGTTTGAAGTAGTACCCGGAATTTCATCCGCATTAGCCGCACCAATGCTAGCAGGAATTCCCCTCACAGATCCGGTGATGAGCCGCTGTTTTGCAGTGATGAGCGCCCACGAAACAGATGCTTTAGAATGGGAAGCATTAGTGCGGATTGAAACTTTGGTAATATTGATGGGAGGGCGCAATTTAAGCGAGATAATTTGGCAATTGCAAAAACACGGGCGATCGCCCGAAACACCGATCGCCATTATCCGAGATTGCAGCCGCCCCGAACAGAAAATTTGGATCGGAACTCTGTTCAACATCTTACAGCAAACAGCAGGTCAATCTCTATCGCCTTGCGCGATCGTCATTGGAGAAGTAGTCAGATTGCGCGAATATTTAATCGGATCGGAAAACACAAACATGAGCGTTACACCAGTCATTTCTAACAACAGCCAGCAGCTAGCCGGAAAAACGATTTTAGTCACCCGCGCAGCTTCCCAGTCCAATCAATTTAGCGATCGACTCCAGCAACTAGGAGCCCGCGCGATCGAAATGCCCGCCTTGGTAATTGGTGCGCCGTCCACTTGGGAACCATTAGACAGGGCGATCGCACAATTGTCAAGCTTTCACTGGTTAATTCTCACATCCCACAACGCTGTAGACTGGTTTTTTCAAAGATTGCAAGCAAAAGGCAAAGACGCGCGCAGCTTGTGTGGCATTAAAATCGCAGTAGTCGGCAAAAAAACAGCAGAAAGTTTGCGCTCGCACTCTTTACAACCAGACTTTATTCCCCCCAATTTCGTCGCCGACTCCCTAATCGAAAACTTCCCCGATAACTTGCAAAACTGCAAGATTCTATTTCCCAGAGTAGAAAGCGGCGGGAGAGAAGTTTTAGTCAAAGAATTCACCGCCAAAGGAGCGCAAGTAATCGAAGTACCAGCTTACCAATCTTGCTGTCCCGAAACTGTCGCTCCGATCGCCCTAGCCGCACTCCAAAATCAAGCCGTAAATATCATAACCTTTGCCAGTTCCAAAACCGTGCATAACTTTTGCCATCTCATAGAGAAAAACCCAGAATTGTCTTTGTCTGAGGATTGGTTAGAAAATGTTTGCATCGCCTCGATCGGGCCCGAAACGTCCAAAAGCTGCCTAAAATTATTGGGTAAAGTAGACGTAGAAGCCACAGAATATACGTTAGACGGGCTGACTGAGGCGATCGTCCAATGGGCAACAAAATATCAAACTTTGTAAGTTTACTCTAACCTGCAGTCGGCGGAGGCCGACTTCGTTTGTATAGACGCGGTTTCAACCGCCGAGTTTTACTCAGCCATTGATTATCTAATCTGCAGGTTGTAAAATAATAAAATAACTAGGAGGAAACATGAGCGCAAAAGACCAACTTCTTCAAGAACTCGATCGAGTACCAGAACCTTTGCTGCTGAAAGTGCTGGAATTTGTTCGTTCCTTAAAAACTGAAGAAGAACAACAAAAATTAGAAGCCAAAGCATGGCAAGCATATCTAGATTCTGAACGCGAAAGAAAGGAGGTTTATCATCGCCTTGCCAACTCCTAATTTTATCACCAAAAATACGGTTCTCAGCATTCATGCCAGACAGATAGAGAGATTTGGCGGAACTTCCGGCGTTAGAGATGAAGGCTTGTTAGAGTCAGCTTTAGCTCAACCTCAAGCAACTTTTAGCGGTCAACTTTTGCATCCAACAATTAGCGAACAAGCTGCCGCCTATCTCTACCATATAGCGATGAATCATCCATTTATGGACGGCAATAAGAGAACGGCTTTTGCTGTGGCAGATACCTTTTTGCGATTGAATGGTTGCGCTCTAAATTTAACGGACGATCGAGCATATAATTTAGTCATGCAAGTCGCACGGGGAACGATGACGAAAGAAGAACTAAGCACTGAGTTTGAGTCATGTATTGTTGCGTTTTAATAAGTAGGATGGGCATCGTGCGCCAGCTAGCATCTGTAAGGAAACGGCAAAGGCGTGTCCGGGGCCAAAATCGGGGAATTGCGGAACAAAAAAGCGAGTAAAATTATCACTAAAGAACAAAGCCGATCGCACGAGCGTCAACCCACTAATCCAACTAAAAACAAAAAAACAAAAATCGCCAACCGCCGCCAACTCCCGCTACCCAACTACAAATTCCCAATACCATGAATAAATATTTTTCTCGTTTCGACACCTTAAGCAGCGTGCTAGCAGGAACTACCGCAGCCTTAACCATAGTCATCAGCCAGCCCGCGATCGCCAAAACAGCCCAAGAAGTCGCCAACATTGCCGGGCCGCTGACAGTACAAATTAACAGTTCCCTAGGAGACGGTTCAGGCGTAATTATTGCCAAAACAGGCAAAACTTACACAGTTTTAACAGTCAACCACGTTGTAGAAAAAGCAGACGTTAAATATACCGTTCGCACCTCGATCGGCAAAAACTATCAAGCAACCGCAGTCACCCGCTTGCAAACAGCCGCCACAGATCCAGATTTAGCATTAGTCAAATTTGAAAGTCCCGAAGAATATCCAGTCGCGACGATCGCAGATTCCGATCTAGCCGTCATCGGCAGTCAAATCTACGTTTACGGCTATCCCGCTACCGGCGGACTGTTCGGCGCAGAAAGAGAACCAGAACTCTCTCCCGGACTCGTCACCAGCCGCCCGCACAACCGCCCCGAAGGTTACAATTTGCGGTATCAGGCAGTAACTTGGAGCGGTATGAGCGGCGGGCCAGTTTTCGACTCCGAAGGCCGAGTCATCGGTTTGCACGGACAAGGCGAATTCGGTTTTGCCCAAACCAGTTCCGGCGAAGTCGCCCCGATCAAAACCGGATTTAATGCAGCAGTTCCCATCAATACATTTATCGCCAAGTTAGTGGCGGCGGGAATGAACAAATCTGAGTTGAAAGTAGACAATACTCCCGCAACTACCGGCCCGGTATCCACCGCCAATCCGCAAGATGCCCAAGCCTATTATTTTCGAGGACTTTCGCGGTTAGATCAAGGAGATGCTTGGGAGGCGATCGCCGATTTCAACAGAGCACTGGCTTTCAAGCCAAAATATACCCCAGAATTGTATTTTAATATCGGTAATGCCCGCACTTTCATCACTTCCGGCTTGCCCCAACCCGAAACCACGCGCGGTTCCACTGCTATTCAAGCATACACGCAGGCGATCGCAGCCAATCCCGGTTTTGCCGACGCTTACTACAACCGAGCTTTAGCTTACCTGGAAACAGAAGACAAACCAAAAGCAATTGCCGACTTTCAAAAAGCAGCAGAACTTTACAAACAAGGCGGCAGAACAAGTGCGTATCAAGACGCGCTCAACAGAATCAAACAATTGCAGTAGAATTATAAGTTAAAAATTAAGAATTAAAAATGGGATATTTCATTTTTAATTCTTAATCAAGTTTATACAAACAGCAGGTAAATAACAATGACTGCTATCACCTTAAACCTCAACTCCATAATTAAACTAACTTCCGAACAGTTCTACCAACTGTGCGAATCAAACCCCGATTTAAAATTAGAACGCAGCGCCAACGGAGAATTAATCGCCATGCCACCAACCGGAGGAGAAACAGGTAAACGCAATGTGAAATTGACTACACAATTAGACCTGTGGAACGAACAAACAGAACTCGGCGAAGTGTTTGATTCCTCCACAGGATTTACCCTGCCCAACAAAGCCGATCGCTCTCCCGATGCTTCTTGGGTAGAAAAATCTCGCTGGCAAGCTTTAACACCCGAACAAAGAGAAAAATTCATCCCGCTTTGTCCCGATTTTGTCATTGAATTAGTATCGCCCAGTGACAGCTTGAAAAAGACGCAAGAAAAAATGCAAGAATATATAGAAAACGGCTGCCGTTTGGGTTGGTTGATTAACCGCAAAAAACGGGAAGTTGAAATTTACCGCCTCGGTAGAAGTGTAGAAATATTGCAATCTCCTCAAACTCTTTCTGGGGAAGATGTTTTGCCGGGTTTTGTTCTCAATTTGCAAAAGATTTGGAATTAGTATAATTTAACGATCGAGCATAAAGATGAGGTATCAATCGATAGAGCCATCAATCCCTCAATCCCCCAATCTAAAATCTAAAACTTGTACGATCGCGACTTGTGAGCCAGCGTCTTGCCCCCCGAAGGAAGTCGAAGGGAGTCGAAGGGAGTCGAAGTATCTAAAACCTAAACCTGTACCTCCCCTTTTTGAGAAAGGCTATATTGACCACTACCGTATTTTTTTTTCATAGCACTACCAGCGAGCACTATCCATGCCAAACACAGATGCTCTCCCGCGAATCGCTTGCAGACAGCGAGGGAAGGTAACACCACTCTGGTAGCGCATCCCGTCAAACTGTCAAGAATCACCGGCGTCAAAGTCCCGCCAGCAGTCAATCACCCAAGAATGCTTCGCAGGAATGACGGAGAAGTGTCAAAATTAAGATAGGTATGCCAGAAACAGGGGAAAAGAAATCTAGCCTGTAATGGCACCAAAGGCAACATTGATTCCTCGCTTGTCACGCTTGCAGGTGGTCGCCGACGGTTCGTCGCATTTAATCTCAACAGTAATTATGAAAGATCTCACTCTTTATCGAAATATCGGCATCTTCGCCCACGTAGATGCTGGCAAGACCACCACAACTGAAAGAATCCTAAAACTGACAGGCAAAATCCACAAAATAGGTGAAGTTCACGAAGGCGCGGCGACGACTGACTTCATGGAACAGGAGCAAGAGCGCGGTATTACGATTCAATCCGCTGCTACCACCTGCTTCTGGAACAAGCATCAGCTCAACGTCATCGACACTCCCGGACACGTCGATTTTACGATCGAGGTTTACCGTTCGCTAAAAGTTCTCGATGGTGGTATCGGCGTGTTCTGCGGTTCGGGTGGAGTTGAACCGCAATCTGAAACCAACTGGCGCTACGCTAACGATTCCAAAGTCGCTCGCATCGTCTACATCAACAAGCTCGATCGCACCGGCGCAGATTTTTACCGCGTTGTCAAGCAAGTAGATACAATCCTCGCAGCTAAACCGATGGTGATGGTATTGCCGATCGGCATCGAAGAAAAGTTTTGCGGCGTAGTCGATTTGCTGACCCGCAAAGCCTGGATCTGGGATGACTCCGGCGACCCGCTGAACTACACAATCGAGGAAGTTCCGGCCGATATGGTCGATGATGTCGAGAAATATCGCGAACAGTTGATCGAACTCGCCGTCGAGCAAGACGACGCTCTGATGGAACAATATCTCGAAGGCAACGAACCGAGTATTGACGACCTCAAGCGCTGTATTCGCAAAGGTACACGCGATCGGGCATTTTTCCCCACCTACTGCGGCTCATCGTTTAAAAACAAAGGCGTGCAGTTGGTACTGGATGCCGTGGTTGACTATCTGCCAAACCCAATGGAAGTTGCACCGCAGCCAGAAGTCGATCTCGATGGCGAAGAAACCGGCGAGTTTGCGATCGTCGATCCCAACAGACCGTTGCGGGCACTGGCGTTTAAGATCATGGACGATCGCTACGGTGCTCTAACATTCACGCGCCTGTACTCCGGTAAGCTGTCTAAAGGCGACACCGTACTCAACACAGCCACAGGCAAAACCGAGCGCGTCAGCCGTTTGGTGGAGATGCACGCCAACTCTCGCGAAGAAATTGAATCGGCCCAAGCAGGGGACATTGTGGCGATCGTCGGCATGAAAAACGTCCGCACCGGACACACCATCTGCGACCCCAAAAATCCCGCCACCCTAGAGCCGATGGTATTCCCCGCTCCCGTTATTTCGATTTCGGTCAGACCGAAGGTGAAAGGCGGCGAAGAAAAAATGGGAGCAGCCCTCACCAAAATGGTGCAAGAAGACCCATCCTTCCACATGGTGACGGATCAAGAAAGCGGCGAAATGATTCTCAAGGGGATGGGCGAGTTACACCTCGACATCAAAGTAGACATTCTCAAGCGCACCCACGGCGTCGAAGTAGAAGTCGGCGAACCGCAGGTAGCCTACCGCGAGTCAATTACCAAGCGCCTCGAAGACGATTACACCCACAAAAAGCAATCAGGTGGTTCCGGTCAATTCGCCAAAATCGGCTACGTGATCGAGCCTGGTGAGCCTGGAAGTGGCTTCATATTTGAGTCAAAAGTGACTGGTGGTAGTGTACCGAGAGAATATTGGCCAGCGGTCGAAAAAGGCTTTGAAAGCTGCATCGACAAAGGCGTCTTGGCTGGATTCCCCTGCTTAGACTTGAAATTCACCCTCCTAGAAGGTGGTTTCCACCCCGTTGACTCGTCGGCGATGGCCTTTGAAATTGCTGCCAAAGCAGCCTATCGTCAATCAATCCCCAAAGCAGGCCCTCAGTTGCTGGAACCGATTATGAATGTCGATGTATTCACTCCAGATGATTACATGGGCGACGTAATCGGCGACCTCAACCGCCGCCGCGGGATGATGAAAGCTCAGGAGACAAGCCAGACAGGAGCGCGGATCAAGGCAGATGTGCCGTTGAGCGAAATGTTTGGTTACATTAGCGACTTGCGTACCATGACATCTGGGCGCGGACAATTCTCCATGTCGTTCTCCCACTATTCTCCTTGTCCAAGCAACATCGCCGAGGAAGTGATCAAGGAAGCGAAAGAGCGTCAAGCTGCGAAGTAGTGTATTAAGTGCGATCGATCTATTCGATCGCACTTCACGAAAAGATAGCCAGAAACCGGGTTTTTTCCACATCCTTCGCCACAGCGACGAGATTGGCTAAAAACCCGGTTTCTTTGATTTACTCGCCAGGAGCCAGAAACCTGTTTTTTTCCACATCCTTCGCCACAGCGACGAGATTAGCTAAAAACCAGGTTTCTGGCTATCTTGGTGCGTCCAAAACAGTTAAAATTATCTGCGTTGATTTGCGTTAATCTGCGGTTTCGCGATCGATCGAAAATTTATATTTGCTAAGATACAATCAATAATTTAAAACCCAGGCAGGTAGCCATGACAGCCACCCTGATTCAAACCCCAAAAGCCGGATTTCTGCTAAAAAATATTAGTTGGCAGACTTATGAATCTCTGGTAAACGAACTCGCAGAACAGCCGGGAATTCGCCTGACTTACGATCGCGGAAATTTAGAAATTATGACTCCATCAGCACCCCACGAAAAATCTGGAGAACTGTTAGGAAACTTTGTGGAACTTCTAACAGATGAATTAAATCTTGACATTTGCAGCATGGGTTCACTAACCTGCAAGCGCCAAGATTTGGCACGAGGGTTAGAACCTGATAAATGTTACTACATTCAGAATGAAGATGTTGTCTGGAATAAAGAACAAATCGATCTCAATGAAGACCCACCACCAGATTTAGCTATTGAAATTGACATTACCAGCAGTTCGATCGATCGTCTCGAACTTTACGCAAGTTTGGGCGTACCTGAAGTTTGGCGCTACGATGGCAAGCGTTTAATCATCTATCAGTTAGAAGGCAATGAATACGCAGAGTGCGAGGTTTCTCCAACCTTTCCTTTTCTGTCGAAGTCTGAAATGCTCAGGTTTTTGGAACTGAAAAAGACTACAAAAGAAAAGGCTTTGCTGCGGTTGTTTCGGGAGTGGGTGAGGAGTCAAATTCAGTCAGGAGAGTGAAGCAGGGCGATCGTACTCGGAAAATGATATCATATCGAGGACTTCACTCCCAGCGAGTTTATTAGACCTCTTGCATAATGATTGTGGAACAGGCAGGATGCCTGTTAAAAACTGTCTTTTTGGCAGATGTCTATTGAGGGCTTGAGTCCTGAGTACGAACTTAATGCGCTACAAGTAGCTGTAAGGTGTGCAATTCGCACCCGGAGGATAGAGTTGGCGCGTAAGTCCTAAATTTTATTTCATGAGATAGCGAGGTTGAGATGACTCAAATGAATCCCGATCGCACTGCTGGTACAATTGCGCTCGACGTTTGCGCTCAATCAAACGGGCAGTATCTTTGTCAGATATCATCATCTTTGAGCGATCGCCCTGATGATACCATGAATTTTTACGGACAAACGAAAGAACACGCGATCGCGATCGCCCTGGAACATTTAGCCGACGAGTATCGCGAGAAAGCCGAAGAATCTCAGAATATCGATTCGCTTGCCGTGGAAAATTCAGATTCTGGAGAACCAATTAATAAATATTATCATGTGATTGTACACTACGAAGAAATTTCGGAAGCCGAATCTAAGTTTGAGGCAGTACACAATACAATGATAGGAAATACGATAGTTGAGAATGCCAGAATTGCAGCCATTGAGATTGCTCCAGATATCGAAATCGAGCCGACGCAAGCGATCGGGATATTGAACCCTCGGGACTTAGGTGCAGATGGGCATCTTACCCTACGCATCAGCGATCGAAACGTGAGTTTGAGGCGACGATCGACTAGAATCGCTCGCATAATTTCAAATCCCCAAAATTTCTTTTCTATTACTCCCCCGCAAATTCCGCGCGAAACTTCTCCACAACTCGATTCAATCCCACCGAATGAGAAGCCTTAAATAAAATACGATCGCCCTTTTCAACAAATCCCAACAACTGCTTTGCTAAATCCTCCCGCCCATTTTGCGCCGTAATATCTCCAACATCCACAAAAGGCAAACCAGCCGCACCCGCAGCCATCGCCGCCGCTTCCTCAAAATCCGCAAAAACAAACAAAGCATCAAGCTTCAACTCTTGCGCCGCTTTTCCCACTTGTCGGTGAAATTCTATCGCCCTGTCGCCCAATTCCTTCATCGTACCCAACACCGCAATCCGGCGCTTTCCCGGAGTATCCGCTAACAACCTCAAAGCCGCTAACATCGACTCCAAACCAGCATTGTAAGTCTCGTCAAGAATCACAATATCATCGGGTAAATCGTAGCGGCGCGCCCTTCCATCCGGTAACTCCACCGACAAACCTTGCTGTAACACTTCCCAATCAATATCTAACACTTTTGCTACAGCCAAAGCAGCCAAATAATTTACAGCATTGTGCCGTCCAGCTAGCGGCAGCGGCAGTTGCATACCTTCTACAGAAATGGTATCATTACCTAGCAATTCCCCGCACAATTCCCCGCCTTCTAAACCGTAGGTTAAAGTTTTTCCCTGCCAAAAAAGCGCCGCAGTTGGGATTAATCTGTCAGAATCGTGATTGAGAATAGCAATGCTATCAGCAGGCATTTCGGCTAACAGTTCGCACTTAGCGATTGCGATCGCCTCTTCCGAACCCAGTCGCCCGATATGCGCCGTTCCAGTGTTAGTAATTACCGCCACAGTAGGACGCGCAATTTGCGATAGCAGGGCAATTTCGCCCCGCCCGCGCATTCCCATTTCAATTACAGCATAATTGTGTGACGGCGAAAGCTCCAATAGCGTTTTTGGGACTCCAATTTCATTGTTGTAGTTATATTGAGTTTTAAGAACATTTCCCCTGGTTGATAAAACTGCCGCAATTAACTCTTTAGCAGTAGTTTTACCGACAGAACCTGTAACAGCAACTATAGGTATACTGAACTGGTCGCGCCACCAACGGGCGATCGTCTGGTAAGCTTTTAAAGTATCGTCAACGCGCAACAGCGGAAAATTAGCAATTTCTTCTTGCCAATCGCGATCGACCACCGCCGCAATCGCCCCCAAATCCCGGGCCTTAGCCACAAATTTATGCCCGTCAAAATTGTCTCCCCGCAGCGCCAAAAATACTTCGCCACCCTCAAGAGTGCGCGTATCCGTGGCAATACCTGTCCCTACAACTGTCAAAATGTCCTCAGACACGGCAGGTAAAGGTACATTTAAAATTTCAGCAAGTCGGGCGATACTTACGCGACAGACCATAACCAGCACTCACATTTCAAATAACTATTTTCACAGTTAATCCTACCTCGCTTGACCTCCAATTCAACTCAAACCAGCTTCAATCAAAGAATTCAACCGATCGAGTCCCTGATCTCAACCCTAGCAGTTATCAGTCATTTTCAATTTTTTAATGCAACATCCCTAATGCCCCAATCGAAAATGGTAAGCTGTACTGCCTTTAAATTGTATATTTCGACGATCGATCACAAATCTTCTCCCCTCTCTTTACCCGATCGCGAAGTCGAAGGATTCCTCTCCCCCTCTTCCCCTCAATCACCATAGACAATCTAGATAAACAACAGCTTATTACAGAGGGCGGCCGATTAGGATTGACATCTACGGTCGATCGACCGCAATAAGTAAATAACGTGTGGATGTAAGTCCGCAACAAGCTGGACTTGCATTCCACACCTATCCGTCGGGAATATCTCATTTTTGTAAAAAGCATTTTTTTATTGAGCGTGCGATCGTCCTCGCTAGCGGGGACGATCGCACTATAGTTAAATGCCAAACACCAGATGCTCCCGATCCGTTTTTATTCTGGTAATCTACCGGACACGATCTGACAGTAAACATTCTCATACTAAATCCTCCGCTTACCCATAAATTCACTCGAACCAACCCACATTTTTAGGGAGCATCTCGCGTTTGCCAAAAGTATTGTTTTCACGCCGTGCTGTCCGGCCTCGCTTGCAGATATATCCGCCGTGGGAAATATTAAGCTCGCACTATAAATACAAAACTGAGATGCTCCCGCATTTTTACCAACACTTTACAAAAAATATGGTGATTTTAGGCCTTGCTGATTGTCAACAATTCATGTAATGCTGGTGTTGGTAAATAGTTTAATTAAGCAAAGAACATCGATCGACTGTCTGTGCTGACCGCTTTCGCCCCTCGCGCCCCGTCCGAGGAAAAGCTCGGTTGGCTCAATTGTGGTGCTCGACTCTGCCAAAATTCATCTGTGCCCAGGGCGCTGCAAGCTCGTATCAAATCCTCGGAGGGTTAATCCACGGTGAACGACTACAACAGACAAAGCCACGAAGAAGAAAAACAGTTACTTTACAACCACTTGCTGGAGTTGGTACAAGTAGAGCAGCCGGCCGAACTCATCAGCCGCTTTCGTACTTTGTTTATCCACGGTATCGGATATCCCGATCGCGCCGTCGTCGAAGCACTCGAAAAAATAGCAGCCTCAAAATACGCTCAACAAGAATTTAAGTACATTCTCAACCGCTGCTGCCATATTCCGATCAACCGCTGGCAAACATACCCCAGCAAGCAAGCAGCCATTCCCGAATTGATCGCTGTGTTTGAGGAAGCCCCCAGAATATTAACTAAATACAGTCGATCGCGGGTTTCTCACTCGATCCCCCAATTAGTACATCAATTTACCCAAAGCGAACAGTACCTAACCCTCAAACGCTTAGCCCAAGTCATCACCCACAACAACGAAGACAGCAGCAACACCAAAACCCCCGCCACCCTAGCCCTGGGAACCTTAATTCCCCGGTATCCTTACCTCTACAAACACTGCCTCCTCAGCGACGACAGCACCTACGAACAGCAGAAAATCATTAAAACCATCCAAGCCCAAAAGCAGCAGAAATTTGAAATCGACCTCTCGCAATACGTCGCTCACCAAGTGAGAAAAGCCCAAGTAGCGCGCCGTCACACCTCACTTTCCTTCGGCAGAGATATACAAACTATAAAAAACCCTACCTTGTTGAGCGACCCGGAACTGTTCTTTGCTCTCAAGCAATTTGTCGGAAAAGTAGAAGGAGCTGATACATACAGACAGCTAGCGGGTCGCTTCAAGGCGAACGCCAGCACAAACCAGACCTACGGCTCCTTTAAAGACGACTTGTACGAATACCTGATTTCTTCTGTGGCGGACGATCGCTACGGCCAAAGCCAATTTAACGACAAACTGTATAAGCAACTACAAAATACCTTTCCCCACAACGACGATCGCCAGTTCAACGAATTTTTAATGATCAGAACTTGCAGCCAATTATTGAACTTTTTAGTAGTAGAGAGTCCTGCGCGGCCCAACCACTTTGTCTTCATCGACCTGATCTCAAACCTCGGGCCCACCCAAACCACAGGTTTGCTGCTGAAAATCGTGCTAATTTGTGGCAAAGTCAAGCCCTATCTAGAAAAGCGGTTGGCAATTTTGTTCGGCCACTACGAATTTTGTACGCGAGAAGGGCTAGTGTGGCTAGTCAAAGCTCTAGAAAACCTGAATCTAGCTTTGAGTACCAATTTTGGGAAAGTGGACGTATCTTTCCTGCAGTAGGAGGTACGACAACTTTCTGTCCGGGCGACTGACCCAACATCAGGGCGAGAAACCCGTCTTCTAAATCCCTAAAAACTTTACGTTTAATTATCCAGACCTAATTAACTGCTGAAAGCTATTCAAAAGAAGCTATTCTGTGTTAAAATCCCAAGTGTATCAGATTCGGTTGCAGGCTTTGTTCATTGCTACAGAATTGTCTAAAAACTTGCCCTTCTGTATCGGCAGGGAACTCTCCGAAACTGAACTCTTTGCACTGTCTAATTTTTGGAGTTATTCCTCATGTCGATATACGTCGGTAACTTATCCTACCAAGTTACCCAAGAAGACATCACCACCGTCTTCGCCGAATACGGAACCGTTAAGCGAGTACATCTACCTACCGACAGGGAAACCAGTCGCCCCCGCGGCTTCGGTTTTGTAGAAATGTCAACAGACGCAGAAGAAGATGCAGCGATTGCTGCTCTCGACGGAGCTGAGTGGATGGGTCGCGACCTCAAAGTCAACAAAGCTAAGCCCCGCGAAGATGAAGGCGGCCGGGGCGGCGGCAACCGGGGCGGTGGCGGCCCAGGAAAATTCTCTCGCGGCGGCGGAGGCGGAGGCGGAGGACGTTATTAATTTCCTAAGATCGAGAGTAGAGATTTGAGAGTAGCAGCAGGCGATCGATCCGATCTAGGTCCGAACCACCGTCCGAACCACTTCCAGTCTGGTCGATCCCTACCCCTAATCTTCAATTTTCCCGATCGACCGCATTAAATAGATTTCTTGCATAAATATTCGATCGAGCCGGTTAACCGCAGATTTCGAGCGGATCAACATCGATCGACGCAGATGATTCAATCTTGTCTGCAATTGAGTGCAAGAAGTGTAATATACCAAAAAGCCAGGGGCCTAACCCTTGGCTTTTTGGTATGAACGTATCGGATATGAGCCAAAAACCTGCCGGACAAAGCCCTTCAAGTGGCTCTACTGTTTTAATCGTCAGGTTCGATGCTGCTGATCAATCCGTGATTGTTGAGCGTTTCAGCGTAAAACTCCGCGTGTTCGAGAGCGCAAACAATCACAAGTCCCAGCCCGTTAGTGTGGGCTTCCATCATCACATTCACAGCCTGTGGCTGAGTCATACTCGGTACCGTCGCCATCAAAGTCTGCACCACGTATTCCATCGGATTGAAATCATCATTGTGCAGCAAAACCCGGTAGCGCGGCGCAAGCTTGCGGACTGTAGAACGCTTTTCAATAATTTCGACAGACACTAATCTATACCTCCTGACTTGTAAAATGTTAAAATTTGTGAATAATCTTGAGCCGGATTCTTCCCCCGTGCAAGACTATCCCACTTTCAGCTATTTTATTGAAATCTGAAAAATCAGACAAGGCGGTACTCGCGATCGCTCGCTCGCGGCGAACCCAACACCAGACGCAGCAGGAGTGTCCCCAGCCTGTAGCCACGACCTTATTAAGGCCATACTATGACAAAAGCCCGATCGGTTAAAAATAAAAAACTACTACCTGTTGAGTCCCCAGAACAGACAGAATCTAAATAATATGAAACGCAAACCTAACTCCTACAGAGACGACGCATTCCGAGACGAAGACACCAGCTCATTGGGCGGACAGTCGCGGCGTCAACCTCAGTCCGGCAAACCTTCTTTCCTCAATTCTGCCACCATAGGGATTTTAACAGCCGTTTTTATTCTAGGAATTGGGATTGGCATCGCCTTTAGCTCCACAGCTACAATTAGCCCAGAAAACGTAGCATCGCGCGAATTTATCGATCGCAGCGCCCCGAACCCAGAACTTTGCGTGCAGTTTGGAGCCAGCGCGATGGTAACAGATATGCGCGTCTACCTCACCCTCAACCCCTTTAACGTCTATATTTCGCAGCCGAGTATGCGCCCTGGATGCGTCCTCCGAACCAATAACTGGGCAATTCTCGAACAAAGAAAACTGATCGACCAAAACCAAGTGCGCGAGTGCAAAAATCGGATGAACACCTTTGGCTTCACAGGGCCCCTGGAAGGTCAACCGCAAATTAACTGTATCTATCAAAACGACGGCGCTAAAAACCTGTTCCTCAACCAACCGGGTTCGATAGCTCCAGCGGTTGAAGGTCAAAATTTCTAAATTGCCGATATAGCGGTTTTTGCTCGTCGATTGAAGGGAAAATTTTTCTCTTCACTCGACGAACAATTGCTTGAATCTTTGATCGATACAGAAACCGCCGAGGGTGGCAGATGCGCGGCTCGAGGCAGATTATTTTTAGAGAGTTTTTACGAGCGGTGCAAGATGTTTCTTTTTGCTTTTTCCCTCGAACTTCTTACTTTTTTACGATCGAAAACTGAACGGGGAGCAGCGACGTAAGTTGTGGTAACACCTGCGGCTGCTCCAGCCAGTAAGCCGATGCGGGAAAAGCCGCTACTGGCTTTTCCCGCATCGGCTTACCTTTGGCGATCGCCCGGAAGCGGTTCCCCAAAGGTAAGTATCCGCTTTTGGGGTGCTTCTATTGCCGAAATTTGAGGTTTTAGACTGGGTACAGCCGCAGGTCGTACACCCGAACGTTCATTGAGGCGAACACTCACTAAAGGCACTGTTATCGGTCGGATTTGGTCATTTGTAGTTGGTATCGGTACAGAATTGGCAGGGAAATTCGGCGAAACAGGAGATTCTGGGCGATCGACCTCTGTTGCAGCAGTTGAGTTAGAATCTGTCGGCGGCTGGTTTGACGGTGCTGGTGTTGCAGTCTGGAGTTGAGTTTCGGGAGTTTTTACGAACTGAGCCGGTTCGATAGAGGGACGCAACACCCAGCGATTTTCTACCCCGATTCTTTGGAATTGAATTTGTTCGCCGTTGAAAGCTGCTCCTGGAGCCAAATTTAGGACAATTCTCGTGGTTCCGGCGCGAAGTTGAGTCACGCCTACAGAACGCACTGCGCCTTGCGAGTATAGTTGAGTTGCGTCCACTCCGATCTCTGTATTGGGCAAATCCACAGCAATTTGATTCGGGTTGAGCAGAGAATATAGGGGAGTTGTTCCCTCTGGGAGAGTAATTTCTAGCTGATTTGTGGCTGGATCGAATTTCCAACTTGTGACTGTAGAAGCGTTGGCTGGTTGGAGTGTTATTTGCAGGATCGCAACTGTGGTGGCGGCGGCGCAGGCTAAATTTGCAGCGATCGACACAGAGCCTGACAGTGAGGGTATCATGTAGGTTTAAGGATAATTTTTTTTAGTAAAGATATTGCGGGCGATCGAACTGTTAACGGCAAGCGCGGTTTAACGCTGAAAGTTTAGCATTAATTGGTAATTGGTAATTGGTAATTGGTAATTGGGGAATAGGAAGTTATACAAAGCAGCTTGATACTCCCCACCGATGAATCGGGGGGATTCTTGATGTATTCCACAAAGGGACTTTCAAAGGCGTTAACAAAGCACCTCTACCCACTTAGATTGGACGAATCCAAACCTTGCGTATACTTTTAACTTTTTTCGGTTTTCGGAGTCCATCACTTATGCCAGATAGGTACGCTCAATAATTCACTGTTGCTTGTTTGGTCAGGCTACGTTCAGGCCGAGACGAACCAAAGAAAGGAGTTTCACCTTATTAAATTATTTCAACACGTAGATGGTTGTTCTTAATCGCTGTAATTAGTCTACCAGTTTGTATTAAACCGTGCCATATTTTTAGGCGACTTGCATTCGCAGCCGCGTTCCTCCCCATGTCGGTAGCCAAGGGCTTCCAGCTCGTTTTTAGGTGAAAAACTGTTTCTACAATTGTTGATGCTAAACCAACGATATTTCACGGGCAGATCTCCCGCCGGACAAGGTAATGCCGTTTTTTTAAATAAATATTGCCTCTGATTTATATCTAGCAATATTTTTCAAACTTGGTACTCTATCATGTTCTGTCGATTACCGGAATACAAAAAGTTCGAGCGTGAGGACTGAAGTCCTCACGCTCGAACCTTAATCCGCTATTGGATTGCGGACTAAAGTTCTTACTACAAACCTTTGCGAGTTTTGTTTTATCTCGGTTGAGTGACAAAATCCAGGGCAGTAATAGCATTGCTAGGCCCAAAAACATTAGCCAAAACCTCCCCAGTGGCAGCAACTTGCAGGACATAACCGTTGGCATCCCGCGAGTTAATTCCCAAAGACTCAAAACTTAAGCCGTCGGCGAGGACAAACTTGTCGGTTCCTACTTCAAAATTAAGTATAGTATCGATGCCGCTGTTGCTATTTAACACAAATCGATCGCTCCCGCTACCTCCAATTAAAGTATCCTCTCCCCCATCGCCAAACAGCCAGTCATCCCCTGCGCCTCCATTGAGAATGTCGCTATCTTTCCCTCCATGAATCGTGTCGTTACCGTCACCGCCATTAAGGGCATCTTGCCCTTCATTGCCGTAGAGAAGGTCGTCGCCACTGCCACCGTTGATGCAGTCTTGCTGACCGTTTGCACCCACCGGGCCTAGCTCGTTTTCTCCCCGATCGCCAAAAATGGTATCGTTGCCATCATCGCCGCACAAAATATCGTTGCCGTCATCGCCATAAATCAAGTCGTTGCCGGCATCTCCGTGCGCTAAATCGTCATCCTTGCCGCCCTGAATAGTATCGTTGCCAAAACCACCGCCGAGAGAATCGGAACTCTCGCCGCCGTTGAGATAGTCGTTACCATCTCCCCCAAACAACAAGTCGCGGCCGTTGACATCGGTGACTAACTGGTTTGCCGCACCGCCGTAAAGGGAATCGTCTCCCTCGTCGCCGACAATGGTGTCAGCACCGAGTTCACCCCAAATTATGTCGTTATCTTTGCCGCCGTAAGCTAAATCGTTACCTTTGCCGGCAAAAATGCTGTCGTTACCGCTACCGCCGCCAATGATGTCGTCGGTGTCGTTGCCGAAAATTAAGTCACCTTCATCGCTAGCATTTATGCTGCCTTGGGGATTGCCGTAGTCGCCGACGATCGTATCAGAACCTTTATTGCCATAGAGAGTATCCGAGCCGGTTTCGCCAAAAATGCGATCGCCCCCTTTTCCTCCAAATACCACATCCCGACCGTTACCGCCTAGCAAAGTATCGTCGCCCTCTTGGCCGTTGAGCAAGTCCTGGCCGTTGCCTCCAACCAGAAAATCTTGCCCCTCCGGGTCGCCGTCTAGGGAGTTTTGGACTCCGCCGAACAGAGAGTCGTCTCCGCTGTCACCGTAGAGGCTGTCCGAGCCCTTGTCGCCCCAAATCAGGTCGTTTTCTTTGCCGCCGTAAACGGTGTCTGCGTCTTTGCCCCCGTAAACCGTGTCATTACCTTGAGTGCCAGCAATGGCGTCGCTGGAAGAACCGCCGAAAATCAGATCGCCGTCGTTACCAGTCAAGTTGATGTTGTTGCCGTTGTCCCCGACGATCGTATCGGAACCGCGATCGCCGTACAATGTGTCGGAATTGCGATCGCCAAATATGCGATCGTCTTGTTTGCCCCCGAACACCACATCATTTTCTTTGCCCGCGTAAACGATGTCGTTGTTTCTACCAGCAGCGATGAAGTCTTGCTGTTGGTCTCCAAAGAAGATATCGGAGCCACCTTCGCCTAAAAGCGTGTCGTTGCCCTCAAAGGAGACAAACAGTTCGTTAGTGTCGTTTCCTGTTAAATAATCGTTTCCGGGAGTCCCGAGGACAGTGTTTTCGATGTCAATGAGCGCGGAGGCGCTTGACTCGAAGTTGAGTATTGGGGAAGGCTGGGGTTGGACAAATGCGATCGGCCTCAGCAGGGGCAAGGGTTCGCAACCGCAACCGGTATCCGGTTCGGGAACTCCAGCGAAAATAGGAGTCGGAGTCGGCATCCCCGGAGTCGGTGTCCCCGGAGTCGGTGTCCCCGGAGTCGGTGCGCCCGGAGTCGGCATCCCCGGAGTCGGTGCGCCCGGAGTCGGTGCGCCCGGAGTCGGCGTCCCCGGAGTCCCCGGAGTCGGAGTCGGCTCGCTCGGAGTCTGAGTCGGAATCGGAGTCGGAATCGGAGTCGGAATCGGAGTCGGAATCGGAATCGGAATCGGATTCGGATTCGGAGTCCCCGGAGTCCCCGGAGTCGGAGTCGGAGTCGGATTAGGATTCGGAGTCGGAGTCGGAGTCCCCGGAGTCCCCGGAGTCGGAGTCCCCGGAGTCCCCGGAGTCCCCGGAGTCGGAGTCCCCGGAGTCGGAGTCCCCGGATTCGGAGTCGGATTCGGAGTCCCCGGAGTCCCCGGATTCGGAGTCGGATTCGGAGTCCCCGGAGTCGGATTCGGAGTCCCCGGAGTCCCCGGAGTCGGATTCGGAGTCCCCGGAGTCCCCGGAGTCCCCGGATTCGGTAGCCCCGCTAGGACGGTGGTGATGACAGTGGCCCTAGACTCGGAACCGTTGTTGTTGGTCTGTTCTGGGTCAAAAGTGGTCGATCGGCTACTGGAGGTATTTTTGATGCTGCCCGTTTCTGGAACGACTAATGTTACCTGGCGATCGGTGTTGCTGCCGCTAGCCAAGCTGGGAATTATTGGGAAGGTGACAATCCCCGTCACTGGATCGTAAGTGCCGTCATTGGATGCCGTGACTATCTTTAAACCGGGAATGATGCTGTCTGTAATCACTACATTTTCCGCAGCATTCGGCCCATTGTTGGAGGTAGTGATAGTATATGTCACCAAACTGCCTGCCTGAGCCGATGTGAAGCCGTCCTTGACTGTAACCAGATCGGCGACTGCACCGATCGCCGTAATGACTTGCCCCCCCGGCTCACCGGGCGCTGCGATGACCGAGCCGTTGTTGTTTGTCAGGTCGGGGTCAAAAGTGTCCGATGTACTCGAAACAACGTTGAGGATGCTCGTCAGCGTCGGTGGCGGTACAAATCTGATCGTGCGGCTCTGGCTGCTGCCGCTGGCTAAAGTCGGGATCGGGAAATCGATCGTCCCTGTGGTTTCGTTGTAGGTTCCGCCGTCGGACACCGTGACATTTTTTAAACCGGGAATCAGGCTGTCGGTGATGACTACGTTGGTCGCGGTACTAGGGCCGTTGTTGCTAGTAGTAATTGTATAAATCAGCGTATCGCCCGCCTTGATGGTTGCCGGAGCAGTCTTTTGGGTGACAATATCGGCGACTGCACCGATCGCCGTAATGACTTGCCCCCCCGGCTCACCGGGCGCTGCGATGACCGAGCCGTTGTTGTTGGTTGGGTTGGGGTCTGTAGTGTCCGATGTACTCGAAACCACGTTGAGGATGCTCGTCAGCGTCGGTGGCGGTACAAATCTGATCGTGCGGCTCTGGCTGCTGCCGCTGGCTAAAGTCGGGATCGGGAAATCGATCGTCCCTGTGGTTTCGTTGTAGGTTCCGCCGTCGGACACCGTGACATTTTTTAAGCCGGGAATCAGGCTGTCGGTGATGACTACGTTGGTCGCGGTACTAGGGCCGTTGTTGCTAGTAGTAATTGTATAAATCAGCGTATCGCCCGCCTTGATGGTTGCCGGAGCAGTCTTTTGGGTGACAATATCAGCCCTGGGACTGATGCTGGTGGACACGGTAGCGCTGGGGTCGGTACCGTTGTTGTTGTTAGGAGTCAAGTCGGGAGTGATCGAGCTACTTCTGGCGGTGTTGCTGATGGAAGTTGCCGTCAGGGGTACTGTGAAGCCGATCGTCCGGTTGACTGTCTCACCGTTGGCGATCGCCACGGGTGGGAAGGTAACAATTCCTGTCACTGCATCGTAAGTGCCGCCTTCCGATGCCGTGACTCCCGTTAACCCGGGAACGATGCTGTCAGTGATGGTTACAGCTTGTGCCGGACTGGGGCCGTTGTTGAGTGTGGCGATGCTGTAGCTGACCGAGCTGCCGGGGACAGCAGTGGTAGAGCCGGTTTTGGTGGTTGCCAGATCGGCGTTGGGCGTAATAGTTGTCGTAACACTAGAGTTGGTCGGAGTTCCCTCTTTGTTGGTGGTGGAGCCGTTGTTGTTACTGGCGATCGGGTCGGGAGTCGTCGATCGGCTCCGAGCCGTGTTGCTGATGGTGTTAAGCGTGGCTGGCGCAACGAAACTGACGGTGCGGGGTTCAGTCGCCCCGTTTGCCAGCGTCGCCACCGGTGGAAAGGAGACAATGCCGGTTTGTGCGTCATAGCTCCCGCCGTTGGAAAAGCTGACTCCTGTTAAACCCGGAATAATGCTGTCAGTGATGGTCACGTCGATCGCTGGGTCGGGCCCCCTATTAGTCGTGTTCAGCGTGTAGGTGACGGTTGACCCGGCTGCAGCAGTCAGATTGCCACTCTTGGTAGTGACTACATCCGCGACTGTATTGACAATTGTGGTAAAGACGACACCAGGCCCATCGACTTGTCCCGGCGGGAATATAGCGGTGTTGTTGCTGAGGTCAGGGTCGAAAGTCGAGCTATTGCTGAATGCAATGTTAGAAAAAGTGGTACCGACAGGTAAATCAGACCGCACATTAACTGTCACGCTGTAAGTGAGAGTCTCGCCCGGATTGAGAACGGGAACTACAGGCCAGGTGACAGACTTCGTTTGGTTCTGGTAAGTGCCATTATCCGAGAGATTGAGAATTGGCGGGTTTCCGGGGGGAATGAGCAGTTCAAAAGGTATTTCGTCTTGAATCTTGACGTTTCTAGCCGGTGCTGCCCCTTTGTTGACCGTTGTAATCGTGTAGGTAATGCTGCCGCCTGGCTTGATGAACGCAGGGCCGGTCTTGATCGTGCTCACGTCAGCCGAGATAGTCGGAGGATTTACCGTCTCGACTACCAGGTTTTGAAGTTCGTGAATGTTGTTGGCACCTCCTGTGGAACTGCCAAAACCAAATTTGAAAATTGGCGGTACTGGGCCGTTTTTGGTTGCCAAGTTGGGGATGTCGATCACTGTAGTTTCGTAGGTGTCGTCAAAATCCCTATCGAAGGCAACGGTGAGGCGATTGGGATCCACCTTGTCGTTAGATGGATTTAGGGTAACTTGAACGGCTCTTTTGGCTGCATTGCGCTCGCTCGTGAAGGTATTGCTGAAATTAAAACTGCTGCTGGTACCAGGGCCACTAAAGTCAATGCTCGTAGGAATGTTATCGATGCCGAAGGGAACGATCGCATTTGTTAAAAACGAATAACTATTTGCTTGATTTCCTCTAATAGTTACTGAATCAGGTCTGAAAGAACCAATAGAGGAGCCGGGAATCGAAGGAGGCTCCGGGCCAGAGCGCCCTTCTGTGGATGTTGAAAAATTGCCAAACTCGTCAAGCCCAATGCCTAAATAACCTCCGTCAATACCGGGTGTACCCGTTCGTGGAGCATAAGCCAGAGAACCGCCATAACCCCCAGTCCTGGTTGGGCTAACAGTGCCATCAATCAAGAAGAAACCCAGCCCGTCTCCTGGCTGAGGACTAATAAAGGGTTGCGGAGACTGAAATTGCTCGCTTGAACCGTAGGAATAAAAATCAAACTTAACTCTGATACCGTCGGTTGAAGGAATGGGGTTGTTGTAGATGACGAAGGCTTCCCGGTTGTTTACTGCTGGAGTTAATCGCAGAGCGCCATCGCCTGGAACACTGCCTCCGACAGCCGGAAGTATGCCGGATACAGTCCCTCCGGTAATGCCGGGGATATCTTGAGAAGATGCTGGTCCCCCAGCCGGATTGAACAGCGCACCGCGTGTTCCCCCGTAAATCCAAGGCCCCCTAACTGTGGCGTTCTTGAAAGTTTCGTTAACTAATGTGCCTAGGGTGTAGCTGTATGCTTCGAGCGCTACTTTTTCAATGGCGATACTCGCCTCGATTGCCCCTGTCGCAAATTCTAATTTCCAATCGCCGCCTAGTGCCGCACTCCCCGTCAAGTTGTCGGAGGCTGCAATATCTGCACCACTAATTGCCTTCAGCCGCCGCACGAAGGCCCGGCCGCTTTCTCCGGCTGCGACGCTGCACCCGCACAACAAGATAGCTCCTCTCTCGCTGAGGCTTTTTCCCCACTGCTGCAACAAATGGCTGTAGGTTTCTATGTTGTCGCTGCTCAGGGCGATCGACCCTAGTTGCACTGCTGCTTCTCGACCATGAGAAATTATTTGCAGGCTGTCTAAATTGCTACAACTAGCCAGAATTGTAGTAATTTGCTCGACTCCATCCCGCTGCGAGTCGAGTATAAATACTTCTGTACCTGCTGTTGCTCCGCTTGCCAAGCTGTCGTATTGCTCTACTCTGGCATCGAGGAACAGCACATTTTTTACACTCCGGGCGATCGGCGATTCTGTTGCTGGCAAAAATTCTGTTTGGGAGTTCCCAATTCCCGCGCTCTCATCATTTTTTGAGGAATACAAACACCAGTCTCTATTTACTTCTTGTATTGTTTGAGCGGTATGAATTGCTGTTATTCGGGATTTTTTGTTAGTAATACTTGCGGTGGTATTACTTGCTTTTTGGGTTGTGAAAATTGGTTTGTTGCAGATGCTTTGCATCGTAGAATCCCCTAAATAATAATTGCCGTAAGATGCCCGTTTCAAGATGATAGCGATATCGGAAAAAAAGCTTGGATTGCAGAGTTATCAGCTCTGTAGCTTGAATGTAATCGAGAGCAAGAGGCTTATTTTACTCAGCACAAAGCTGTGCTATCTCGCTCTTTGATAGCATTGCAAATATAGTCGGCGCAAGCGCTGAAGATTGGGAAGTTAAATTCCACCAATCTATCTATTGGGAGATATTTCGCATTCGATTTTGGCGATCGAGTGTATTTTTATACCCGCATTTTTTTACATCCGGCAACGGACAATAACAAGAATTCTCAAAAATTTATTTTATGAGGTTTCTGTCGATCGTCCAATGCAGTTTACGGGTAGAGAAATTTCACTATTTCTGAACTAAGAAACCGGGCTTGACAGACAAAAAGAGTTCCTTGCAGCCCTCACTCCCGGTAAAAAACCCGGTTTCTTGGGTTTTGGTGCGCTAGCCCCCTTCGCAATCGCCCAAAGAGATTAATTAAGGATGGGATTGCTAGAAAGCGGCCGGGACATAATTAGACCGGCAGCATCCAAAACCTGCGATTAAACTGAAACATACATACCCTGTAGCGACGAGGTGTCTTAAAAATTTATGAGTTGCAGTCTGGAGACAACAATTCTGGTTTGAGACTGCGTTTATTTGCACAAAAACAGATTGGTACAGCTAGCAAGAAACTTCTCACTCAAACTGTCAACTTATAGTCTTCTAGCGAGTTTATGTTTGAGGTTAATGGTCGGGACAATTGTTTGTACACAATTTTTCATGATGTTTTGCAGAAATCGAGTTGCAGATGTGTTCGTCAGCTACTGACGATTTTTATTCGCTCATTTTTTCAACTGCAGGAGGGCGTCTAGGAGACTAGGAACTGGCTTGATTCCTAGATTTTTCGCCACGAAACTCAGATTTATTCTCTAAACCTGGTTTTTGCGTGCAAGTCCTCAACTAGAAAAGCACCGCATCGCAGTCTGCCACTTATAGCAACTGTAACCAAGCAATACTGCTCGATTAATTTTTAATTGCTGAGTTTTGGCACGGCTTGTGCTGAAAAAGATCCAACAACAATCCTTACACTTAAGTACATACTAACTTATCAATTACTGCATCAGCAAATTTACGTAGATAGTAGCCCTATTACAAGCTATATCTTTTCACCGCGAACGTCAAGAGTTCTGGCTCGGTAGTAGCAACAATCAAGACATGGCCCTGAAGGGTTGACTGCACAACGGATCTAATGAGAGCGGGCGTTGTACTCGCGATCTCGCCGATCGCATAACCGAGGTCTTCTACGTAAGTGCGATCGACCGTTGCTAGTTGATTTCGCGCAGGTATGTTTGCTACCGCCAGCCCGGCCGCTGCAATTTGATCTTGGGCTTGGCTCTGGCCGATCGCATCACCCACAAAGACAGCAGCGACGGAGCTAAACCTATGAAAATAATCAAGATAGCAGTTAGTACATTTAGTCAACTTGTGTGGGGAATATTTTCTTTAATTTAGGCGATCGACAACAGAAAATTATCCGCCGAAAGACGGTTTTAAATCATAAAAGTTCCCGGCAAAGTTTCAAACTTGCCGGTACGTTAGCCGTTTGCTGGCTGCTACTCGCGGGAGAGCGGTTATTTTACCAAACTAGACAGGAGAAACCGGGTTTAGTTCAAAAACAGACAAGCCCGTAATAGGTTCGCTCGTTCGGACTTCAATCCTCTTTAAATCAGAGGACTAAAATCCTCACTACGAACGGTTGGAAAAAATCCGGTTGCTATCAAAAACCAAAACGGTTAAACCTTAGCAACATCCGCCGCTAAATCCATCAATGTACTAGAAGCCTCCACCTTCGCAATATCCAACAAAGTCTTTAAAACCGAATCGGGATTCAAACTAATCGAATCAATTCCCAACTCCACCAAGAATCGAGCAAACTCAGGATAATCGCTTGGTGCTTGACCGCAAATCCCAATCTTGCGATCGTACTTTTTCGCCGCTTTAATGGCAATTTCTATCATCCGCTTCACAGCTTCATTACGTTCATCAAAAATGTGGGCGACTAAAGCAGAATCTCGGTCTAATCCTAATGTTAGCTGAGTTAGATCGTTAGAGCCGATCGAGAATCCGTCAAAAACTTGGGCAAATTCATCAGCAAATATGACATTGCTAGGCAATTCGCACATCACATAAACTTGCAAGCCGTTTTCACCCTTGACTAAACCGTGTTTTGCCATCTCAGCCAAGACTTTTCGGCCTTCCTCCGGCGTGCGACAAAACGGAATCATCGGAATCACATTTGTCAAGCCCATTTCGTCGCGAACTCGCTTCAATGCTTTGCATTCCAAAGCGTAAGCTTCGCGGTAATTCGGGTCGTAATAGCGAGAAGCGCCGCGCCACCCGATCATCGGGTTTTCTTCTTTAGGTTCAAACTGCCGCCCTCCCAAAAGATTAGCATATTCGTTGCTCTTGAAATCGCTCATCCGCACGATGACAGGATTGGGATAAAATGCGGCGGCGATCGTGGCAATTCCGCAGGCTAATTTGTCTGTAAAAAAATCTGGTTTGTGTTCGTAAAGTGCTGTGAGTTTGCCAATTCGACGCTTGACGGATTCGTCGGTCAATTCGTCAAAGTGAATCAGTGCCAGGGGGTGCGTTTTGATGTGGTTGGCGATGATGAATTCCAGCCGCGCTAAGCCTACACCGTTGCAAGGAATTGCTGACAAACTAAAAGCTTCTTCTGGGTTGCCGACATTCATTAAAATTTGAGTGCGGGTGCGGGGCAAATTGTCGATCGCACTTTCTTGTATTTCAAACTCCAATAAACCCGAATAAACTTTGCCTTCATCTCCTTCGGCACAACAAACAGTAATTTCTTGATTGTTTTGCAAGACTGTCGTAGCGTCGCCGGTGCCGACAATTGCGGGAATTCCCATTTCTCGGGCAATGATGGCAGCGTGGCAAGTGCGGCCGCCGGAATTGGTGACGATGGCGCTGGCTTTTTTCATAATCGGTTCCCAATCCGGGTCAGTTTTGTTGGTGACAAGAACTTCTCCAGCTTCAAATTCGGCGATTTTGTGAGAGTCTAAAATGATATGGGCTTTGCCTTGTCCGATCGCTTCGCCCACGGCGCGTCCCGTTGTCAAAACTGTGCTGGAACCGTGCAATTTGTAGTTCCGCAAAACTGTGGCGGATTTTTGTGATTGTACTGTTTCCGGTCGCGCTTGGACGACAAAGAGTTCGCCAGTATTGCCGTCTTTTGCCCACTCGATATCCATCGGCGTGTAGGTTCCGCGGACTTGGGAGTAGTGGTCTTCGATCTGTATTGCCCAACGTGCTAGTTGCAGAATTTCGTCATCGTTAATGGCGTATTTGCCGCGTTCTTTTGGCGATACTGAGACGTTTTTGGTGTATTTTGAACCGCCAAGATCGTACACCATTTTGATGTCTTTTGTACCGAGAAGTTTGTCGAGAATTGGGCGGAAACCTTGTTTTAATGTGGGTTTAAAAACTAGGTATTCGTCGGGGTTTACGGCTCCTTGAACGATATTTTCTCCTAATCCGTAGGCGGCGGTAACTAATACGGCATTTTTGAAGCCGGTTTCGGTGTCGATGCTGAACATGACGCCGGAGGATGCTAAGTCCGATCGCACCATTTTTTGCACGCCGACGGATAAAGCGACTTCTAAGTGGTCGAAACCTCGGAGTTGGCGGTAGGAAATTGCTCTGTCGGTGAAGGTGGAGGCGAAGCATTTGTGGCAGCATTCGAGCACGCCGGTGCAGCCGTGAACGTTGAGGTAGGTTTCTTGCTGTCCGGCGAAACTCGCGTCTGGTAAGTCTTCGGCGGTGGCGGAGGAACGTACTGCTACGTCGGTGCCCTCGCCGTAGCGATCGCACAATTTTTCGTAAGCATCGGCGATCGCCGCTTGCAGTTCTTCTGGAAATGGTGTACTCAGAATCAATCCGCGCGCTTCCTTGCCTTTTTGTTGTAGGTTGTGCAGGTTTTCTACGTCTAAATCAGCAAATATTTCGCGCAATTTTGCTTCTAAACCCCCCGCAGAGATGAAGTAACGGTAAGCGTATGCTGTAGTTGCAAATCCGTTGGGGACGCTGACTCCTTTGGGTTTTAGCTGTTGGATCATTTCGCCCAAAGAAGCATTTTTACCGCCTACTAATGGGATATCGGCGATCCCGACTTCATCAAACCACAATACTAAGGATTTTTCTTTGGGAATTAAAAGTTGTTGTTGACTTGCTAATTTTTCTAGCATGAGTTTTTTCCTCTCAACTTCATTTCTGTTCTGTCAGTTGATATAGCCTTTCAAGCTCTCATATGAGGTACTATCCGGCCTAGGGCATACCTCACTGTTTTAAGAACCGCTATATGAGATTTGAGATTGTACCTCTTCCATTCATTCACCAATAATCTGAAATAGCCTGGATCTGTGTCGATTCGCCTTTCATCTGGGGTTTATATCAAATCCTCTCTTCAGCGAAATAGTAAATTCACTGTTGACTGTTGACCGTTGACTGTTGACTGTTAACTTCATTTGAATCCACAAGCTTAAACTCTCGTCTCAACTTTTGGATCTATCGCGAGTTCTACCTTCAACTTGTGTATCGCTTTTGGGCTGGGGCGAAAGACAGTCAACAAAAAGCTGTCAACTTTTTAAGGTATTTTTTCGCGAAGTTTATCGAGTTTTTTCCTAGGCTGTATCCAGCAGAGTTTTTGATTGCCTATATTTCAATATTATCACTTTTTTTTATAAATAGCAAGACTGGTAGAAAAAAAAATCATTGCAAAAAGTTAAGAAATGGCTGTGGGGATTTTATGTAAGCTATTATAAAAAAAAACTGGCGAACAGATGAATATCTAAGATAGTTGCCACGGTTTTTTTGCACTGACCGCGCTGTGCGGGGACAGGGCTGGGATTGTGTTGGTAGCCGAATCTACGGGCAAAAAAGAATTTGTTGCTGGGGGCGATCGCCCAAAAAACACAACACCAAGCAGCTTTGTTTATTAAAAAAACCGAACTTCTCAAAACCGCAACGCAAAAGTTTGATTCCTGATTGGCTTAACCTAATCGGAGCGCAAACACTCGTTCTAGAGTATTAGATTTGAGTTGCCCTCAATGGCTTTCAATTATTGAATTATCTGCCTCGATCTGTGTCGCACCTTGGGAAATCTGCGGTTAACAGAGCGATCGAGTATTTATGCAACTTAATTCTATTGTATAACCTTTGTAATGGGTTACTGCTAATAAAAATTGTCAACTGCGAGCTTTTTTTTCTATGCTCAATTACCTTTTTCCCTACGAGCTGTAACTCATCTTATCTTCCAAAGGCTGTAGTTGTTAAACTCGCAGTTTTTCAACTTTGAGTAGCGGTATTTTGGGGTATTCAATTATTTATATGCTATAATAGTTAGCTCGACTGCCTTATGACAAAAAACAAGGTATATGATATCAGTTTTGAACTCAACCGGAAAGAAAAACGGCTTTAAAGTTCTCTTGGTCGAAGATAATCAAGCCGAAGCCGAGCTGATCGAAGAATTATTATTAGAAAGAAACGTCAGGAGACCAGAAGCGCAAAGGCTTTCTGTAAGCTGTACAGACCGTCTCAGCACAGCGCAGCAACTGTTGAGCGGCGAACATTTTGATGTGATTTTACTAGACCTTTCCCTGCCAGACAGCCAAGACTTGAGTACAATTGTCAAGATACAAGAATACAGCCTCAATACTCCGATCGTCGTATTGACTGCCCGCAATGATGAAGAACTAGCCGTGAAGTCAATTCAAGCAGGAGCTCAGGATTATTTAGTTAAGCGAAAAATTGACAGCGAATTATTAATGCGATCGCTCCGCTACGCAGTCGAGCGGCAGCACAACCAAGAAGCTTTGCAAAAAAGTGAAGAAAAATATCGCTCGGTAGTCGAAAATTCCCTTGTCGGAATTGCGATTATTGCTCCTCCTATTTCCCCCTCAGAACCCGAAAAATGCGAGTGGTTGGAAGTTAACGATGCTTTGTGCGATTTGCTGGGATATGAGCGCCAAGAACTTCTGCATGGAAATTGGGAACGGTGGGGTTTTCCTGAAGATTTGCAGGCCAGTTTAGAGCAGTTAAATAAAATTTTAGCAGGGAAAAGTGAAGGCTATGTTTTAGATAAAAGGTGGCGCAAAAAAGACGGAACAACTATTTATACGAGAGTTTCGCTGCGCTGTATTCGCGGCAGAGACGGCTCGATCGACCGGATGATTAAAATAATTTTGGACGTGAGCGATCGCTACCGCTACGAAGATGAATTAAAAGCATCAAAAGAGTTTTTGAATCACACGATCAATGCTACTCCCGATCCAATTTTTGTCAAAGACGAGCAGCACAGGTGGGTCGTATTAAACGAGGCTTTTTGCGAGTTGATGGGCAAAAGGCGATCGGAACTGATTGGGAAATCTGGATACGAGTTTTTACCGGCAGCACAAGCAGATTTTTTTGAACAGCAAGACCTGGAAGTTTTCAAAAGAAGCCAGCCTCAAGAAACAGAAGAAATCTTTACTGATTCCGCAGGCAAAAAGCGGATTATATCTACAAAAAAGACAGTTTTCAAGAAAGCCAACGGTACTAAGATGTTGGTCGGAACAATGCGAGATGTGACCGAGTACAAGCGCCAGCAAATAGCGCTGCAGGAAAGCGAAGCTCGATTTCAAAAAATGGCAGCCAACGTGCCAGGAATGATTTATCAATTTCGGCTATCTGTTGATGGGAAAAAACTTTTTTCCTATGTTTCTTCCGGCAGTATCCAGCTCTACAATTTAAGACCGGAAGAAATCGAAGAAAATGCGGATTTGCCTTTTGCGAAAGTCTATCCTGACGATATCTCAGACTTCCAGCGATCGATCGCAAATTCAGCGGCAACTCAGCAAGCTTGGCAACACCAGTGGCGGCAAGTTGTGGGAGAACGAGTGAAATGGCTGCAAGGCGCTGCGAGACCGGAAAAACAAGCCAACGGCGATATAATTTGGGACGGTTTGGTGATGGATATCACTGAATTAAAAGAAACCCAGCAAGAGCGCGATCGCTTCTTTAATATTTCCCTAGATTTACTTTGCATAGCAGGTTTTGACAGCTATTTCAAACGCTTAAACCCCGCTTGGTCAAATGTATTAGGTTACAGCCGAGCCGAACTTCTGGCCAAACCTCTTCTAGAATTCTTGCATCCCGAAGACCGAGCAATAACTAGAGCTGCAGTAGAAACATTAAAAAACGGCAACCCGGTTATTAACTTAGAAAACCGCTATATTTGCCGTGATGGTAGTTATAAATGGCTGTCGTGGACGGCATCGCCCTTTGCCGAAGAAGGTTTAATTTATGCAGTGGGCCGCGACGTGACATTGAGCAAACAAGCTGAAGCTGAATTACGCAAAAGCGAAGCCACCAACCGTGCTCTTTTAAACGCGATACCCGACATGATTTTTCGCTGTCGCGCCGACGGTACTTTGGTAGACTTTAAACCCGCAAAAGACCTCCAGACTCTAGTACCGGCAAACATATTTATTGGCCAAAAAGCACAAGACATATTGCCGTCTGCTTTTGCGGAAGAAATCTTGTCCGCTAATCAACAAGCCCTCGACACAGGCGAGATTCAAGTTCTAGAATATCAACTGCCAATTCAGGATGCAGTGTGCCATTTTGAAGCGAGAATTGTCTTCTGCACGGATGACGAAATTATCGCGATCGTCCGCGACATTACCAGCCGCAAACGTTTCGAGTCAAAACTCCAGCGACAAGCCGCAGCAATGGAAGCCGCTTCCGAAGGCATCGGTATTGTCAATGCCAGCGGAGAGGTGATTTATGCCAACGCAGCTAAACTCAAAATCTACGGTTACAATTCCATCGAAGAAATGTTGGGCAAAAGTTGGAAAATGTGTTATACAGGCGCAGAACTTGCAAGGTTTGAGGGGGAAATTATGCCGACTTTAGCGCGGCAAGGTTATTGCAGCACTGAAGCTGTAGGCTGCCACCGCGACGGCTCTCAATTCCCTCAAGAAATCTCGCTGACAGTTCTGCCAGACGGCGAAATAATTTGCATTGTTCGCGATATTGCTGCGAAAAAGAAAGCTGAAGCAGAGTTACAAGATAGCAAGCGGTTTGGTGCTCGAATTGCTGAGGCAAGTCCTAATATTTTGTATGTTTGTGACTTAATAGAACAAAAAAATATCTATGCAAATGCTTCTATTTATCACATTCTCGGCTATACGGTAGAGGAGATTTTGGCGCTCGGGCCGTGGATGCTGTCAAGTTTCATCCACCCGGAAGATTCAATCAAAATACCTGATTATTTACAGCAAGTCGAAACGGGCACGGAAGGGGATATCTTTGAAATTGAATATCGAATCAGGCACAAGGATGGTTCTTGGCGCTGGATCGTGAGCCGAGATACTGTATTTGCGAAAACAGCAGACGGAAAGTTAAAACAAATTCTCGGCACGGGAACTGATATTACAGAAAGCAAGCAAGCAGAAGATGAAATCAAGTTGTTGCTGGCAGCAACTCAAGCAATTAGTCAGTCGGCAGATTTTCACAGCGCCCTCCCGGATATTTTGCGGTTGTTGTGCAATGCGATCGGCTGGGATTTTGCGGAAGCTTGGATACCTGCGGCTAATGCTAGTGTTTTGGAACACAGCAAAACTTGGTATGCTAGCGATCGCGATTTAGATAGGTTCGGCAGCGAAAGTAAAAAAATTAGATTCGCCGCCGGAGTGGGAGTACCCGGACGGATTTGGTCAACCCAAAATGTAGAATGGATAGAAGATATTTCTGTAGCCACAAATCATCTTTTTGCCCGATCGCAAATGGCGGCAGCAATCGGATTGAAAGCTTGTTTCGGAGTGCCGATTCGCGCTCAATCTCAGGTGCTGGCAGTTTTACTATTTTGCAAGCGTTCTCGCTCGATTATGGAACCGCGCGTAGTAGAGTTGGTCAAGGCGGTAGGGACTCAGTTGGGTTCTCACATTCAGCGCAAACAAGCCGAAGAAGAATTGCGTAAAAGTGAAGAACGCTGGCAGTTAGTTCTCAAAGGTAATCAAGACGGAATTTGGGATCTGAATCTTCAAACAAATGAAGCTTTTCGATCTGCCCGCTGGCAAGAAATTATCGGTTACGCAGAGGGCGAAATGGATAGTTCCAACAGCGAATGGATCGATCGCATCCATGCAGACGATCGCTCACGAGTGCAAGCAGCGATCCAAGATTATCTCGATCGCCAAACCCCCCATTACGCCGCCGAATACCGCTTGCAGTGCAAAGATGGCAGCTACAAGTGGGTGCTAGCCCGCGCTCAAGCCGTGTGGGACGAAGCCGGAAACCCCCTGCGGATGGTGGGTTCGATGACGGATATCAGCGATCGCAAACAAGCAGAATTAGCTTTGCTGCAAGTCACTCAAGCTGTCGAAAGTACCAGCGACGCGATCGCCATCGCCGACTTAAAAGGGCGGTCTCTTTACCACAATCAAGCCTTCATTCAACGTTACGGCTACAGCGTGGAAGAACTCAACAATTTCGGCGATCGCGCAGCCCTTTATCTCCGGCCTAAAACTTACAAACAAATCTATAAAAACATTCGCCAAGGTCGCTCTTGGTGCGGCGAAATTGCGCTGCAAACTAAGAGCGGTGAAGCTGTTACCGCCCTGGTGCGAGCCGACACTATTAAAGATAAAAATTGCCATTCTATCGGCTTAATTGCAGTCATTACCGATATCACCCAACGCAAAGAAGCCGAAGCACTTTTGCACCAGCAATTAAAGCGCGAACAGTTGGCAACAGCCATGATGGAACGCATTCGTTCTTCTCTCAATCTCGAAGAAATTCTCACCAACGCTGTCGAAGAAGTGCGACATTTTTTGCAAGTAGACCGCACTGTTATTTACCAATTTAAGTCGGATTGGAGCGGGTTTATCGCTGTCGAGTCGGTAGCTGAAAATTCCCTACAAATTCTAGGAACAGAAATTTACGACCCTTGTTTTGGAGAAACCTACGCTGCTCTTTACCAAAACGGCAGAATTAGAGCCATAGATGATGTTTACAATGCCGGCATCGCCGAATGCCACTTGAGTTTGTTGAGTCAGTTCGAGGTGAGAGCGAGTCTGGTAGTGCCGATTTTGCAAGGCGAAAGCTTGTGGGGGCTGTTAATTGCCCACCATTGCACGGGCCCGCGTCCCTGGCAAAAACTGGAGGCAGAGTGCCTGAAACAATTGGGGGTGCAGTTGGCGATCGCGATCCAGCAATCGACCCTATTTGAACAAGCACAAACCGAAATTGCCGATCGCAAACAAGCAGAAGCCGCCCTGCAATTAGCCGCCGAATCCGCCGAATCCGCCAATCGCGCTAAAAGCGACTTTCTCGCCAACATGAGCCACGAATTGCGGACACCTTTGAACGGGATTTTAGGATACATTCAACTGCTAAAAACCGATCGCAATTTAACGGCAGATCAGCAGGAAAGTCTCAACAGCATCCACCAGTGCGGCAACCATCTGCTAACGCTGATCAATGACGTTTTAGACATCTCAAAAATCGAAGCTAGTAAAATGGAACTGTCACCGATAGACGTGCATTTTCCCAGTTTTCTTAAAAGTATTGTTGATTTGTTCCAGATGCGGTCGCAACAAAAAGGAATAACCTTTAACTATGAGCAAGGATCGGCGCTGCCAAACACAATTTTGGCTGACGAAAAAAGGTTGCGCCAAGTTTTGATTAATTTGCTGAGCAATGCAGTTAAGTTTACTAACAGCGGTGGCGTAACATTCAAAGTCGGTTATGCAGAAAATCCGGTAGAAAAACCTCCTCAAATTAACAGCCTAAAATCGAAATTAGCACATAAAATAATCAACTCAATCGCGAATTTAGACGCGCCGATGGCAACACAAGAAGCGGACAAAGCGATAATTTCAGCAGCCAATAAAAAGCAATTACGAGTTGCTAAAATTCGCTTTCAAGTCGAAGATACTGGCATGGGCATCGGGCAGGATAAATTAGAAGAAATATTTTTGCCTTTTCATCAAGTAGGCGATCGTAGCAATTTCGTCGAAGGTACCGGACTGGGGCTTTCCATCAGTCAAAAATTAGTCAATATGATGGGCAGCAAAATTCACGTTCAAAGTACCTCGGACAAAGGCAGCATATTTTGGTTTGATCTAGACTTGCCCGCAGTCGCCGAGTCTTCTCAACTCCCCGCCCCGCAAGAAAAACGCCGGCTTGTCGGTTTTAGCGGCCGCCAGCGGAAAGTGCTGATAGTGGACGATAACGAAGTAAATCGCGCCATCCTAAACAGGATGCTTTCTCGTTTGGGTTTTGAAATCGCCCAAGCCGTAGACGGCGAAGACTGCTTGCAAAAAGCACAGGAATTTCTACCGGATATAATTTTAATGGACTTGTTGATGCCGGTAATGGACGGTTGGGAAGCTACCAAGGTGCTGCGACAGTTGCCGGAATTAAAAGATGCGGTTATCCTTGCTTTATCTGCTAGCGTCTACGAGATTACGAGGCAAGAGAGTATACTTGCAGGTTGCAATGATTTTCTCACCAAGCCGATTCAAACTAACGATCTTTTAGAATTATTGCGCCTGCATTTGAGATTAGAATGGATTTACGAAGACGGAACAGGAACCAAAAAACGGAAAGCTCAAACTCCCAAAATATCATCTGAGATTGCTGCTGCTGACTCAACAATAGTGTCTCCTAGCTCAGAGTCAATCTTGGTCTTGTTAAGATTGGCTGCAATGGGCGATATTGAAGCTATTCTGGAGGAAATTGCTAAACTCGAACATTCAGATCCGACATTAGCGCCTTTCGTCGATCGCCTGCGGCAACTTACTAAAGGATTTCAGCTCAAGCAAATTCGAGACTTTTTGAAGCAACATTTGTCCTAACATTGAGGGTAGTTAACAGAAAATTTAAAATTAGTTAAATCTCACGCCCCGATCGTCGTCAATCAGGCAATACGCTTGCATTAAACCCGATCGCCCCTAGCCCCCTTGAAGAATGGGGGAACCCGAAGCGATCAAAGTCCCCCGACTATCCGGGGGATTTAGGGGATCTGCGGAAAATAAACACTGTTAAATGAACAGTCTCGCGCTAAAACGGTGGTTGCAAATAGAAGCATCTACGAAGCAACGGGGTTTCTAGAGCCGTAGAACATTAGTTGAATCCGATTGTAAGTCACAATTGACAACTCACAAATCAAAAATTTGAAGATTTCCGTTGAATATGAAAGATCAGAATTCCACAAGAAGCATCATACTAATTGTCGATGACAACCAAACCAATCTCGACGTACTTTTCGAGCTGTTAAGGAATTACGGCTATAAAGTATTAGTGGCTCTAGACGGCGAAAGCGCGATCGAGCAAATCGAATACATCCATCCCGACCTCATTCTTTTGGACATCATGATGCCAGGAATTGACGGTTTTGAAACTTGCCTGCGTTTGAAAGCAGACCAGTCAACGCGAGACATTCCCATCATCTTCATGAGCGCCCTTTCCGACACCCTCGACAAAGTAAGAGGCTTTCAGACAGGAGCCGTTGACTACATCACCAAACCCTTCCAGCACGAAGAAGTATTGAGCCGCATTGAAACTCACCTGACAATCCGCAGCTTGCAAAAAAAACTCGAAGAAAAAAACCTCGAACTCGCCCACCTCAACCAAAACCTAGAAAGACTTGTCGAACAAAAAACCAAGCAATTGATCGACCAGGAAAAAACAGCAATCATCGGACGTTTGACTCAGGGCATGGTGCACAACTTCAGAAGTCCGCTGCAAGTAATCCAGACTAGCGCCGAATTGATTGAAACAAAAGCCACAGAAATGCAAGAAGACTCTTTTTTTAGTTACACAAAGTATACCTTTCAAGCTGTCACAAAAATCAATCAGATCATGGATACTCTGATGATGAAAAGCAGAGAAGAGCAAAAGCAAGATTTGCAGCCTGTGAATATCAACGATTTAGTACAGCGAGAAATTCAGTTATTGGAAGGAAATATGTATTTTAAAAATAAGATTAGAAAAAAATATTTTTATGACGAAGAAATTGTCACCGTTCCCTTGATTTATTCCTATATATCTCAAGTTTTTTATAACTTAATCAATAATGCAATGGATGCTATGTGGGCAAAGAAAATCCGGGAACTAACTATAGTGACCAGGCAAGATGACTCGAACATATACATGGATATTTCAGATAACGGATGCGGTATAGCACCTGAAGATTTATCAAAACTCTTTGACCCTTTTTACACATCAAAGCCACCTAAAGGCGAAGAAAAAACCGAAGGAGAACCGACAGGAACTGGTCTCGGACTTTATACTTGCCTTGAACTTTTAAAACCGTTTAACGGCGAGATTGCTATTAGCACCAATCTCGGTAAAGGCAGCGTATTTACAGTTGTGCTACCCAAACAGCAGCCAACTCAACCGACCAATTAGATAACCGGAGTCAAGCTCACAATTAGGTTTTCGATCGGGTTCGTAGTAAGAACTTTAGTTTTTCTCGATCCAGAGATAGGACTAAAGTCCTCACTACGAACGGGCCTTACTCATCAGTGATTCAACCGAGACAATTTCCTAGCGTATTCCGTAAATTCACTGTAATTTACCTAGGTTCGCAGTCACAAATGCAACTCTTTCTCGACAATCCGCGCTTTTTTGCCTTGACCCTTGCTATTTCCCTGCCAAAGGTTGTAAATTAAAACAGAGTAGTGTTGCAATATCAATAAAAAGATGATGATTTTAGCCCGCTAGGTGTGGGGCGAAGTCAATAATCTAGTGTCCCGTCGCGCAATAAGTAAGGTTCGTAGTGTGGACTTGAGTTCGTAATATACTGCCGATTAAAGTTCACACTACGAACGGTTTTTGTTATAATAATAATTGACCCGACAGGATATAATTTGCTGCTAGAGACTCAATTTTACAAATAAATCTGGAGTCAGCAGGTATCCATCGCACTCTAAACCGTCCGGTTCAAGTTATCCCAAAATCAGCTAGGTAGCTTCATCCGCTGCTACATTTTTATTAAATACTAAAAAATAGCAAAATGAAATCTGTTTGTGAGTCAACTTTAACGCTTGCTACTTTGAAAGTTCTGTTAGTAGAAGACTGTGCAGAAGATGCAGAACTCATTCAAGAATTGCTGTCTGAGTATGGGTTGAGAGGATCGATTGAGACGACGAATGTAGTTTGCCTTCAAGATGCTATAGAAATTTTAAGCTGCGAGATTTTTGATGTAATTTTATTAGACCTCACACTTCCTGACAGCCAAAAATTCAATACTTTTTTCCGGCTGCAAGATTGCGGGATCAATATTCCGATCGTCATTCTGACAGCGGCCGATGAGGAAGAAATGGCCGTCGAGTTAATTGCAGCAGGCGCACAAGATTATCTGGTAAAAAAACAAGTAAACAGCAGGTTGCTGGTGCGGACGCTCCGTTGCGCGATCGCCCGCGAAAAACGGCAAGCACAATGGCAAACAAGTCAAGTAAAATACCAGCAACTTGTTGACAATATCAAAGAAGTTGTTTTTGAAACAAATATTGCTGGCGATTGGACTTTTCTGAATCCGGCTTGGACGGAAATTACCGGATTTACCGTTGATGAAAGCTTAGGAAATTCCTGTTTGACTTACATTCATCCAGACGACCAATTTCAATATTTAAATTTGTCCAGAAGCCTGAGTAAAAATCAAGGAACGTCTTGTTGCTATCAAATTCGATATCTTACCAAAAATGGCGATATTCGGTGGGTAGAAGTGCAGGTTTTTTTGATTTTGGGCCAGGGGGAGGCGCTGGGGACGACAGGAACTATCAACGATATTACGGAGAAAGTTTTAGCCAGAGAGGAACTGGAAGCTAGTAAAAACTTTTTGAATTATACAATCGATGCAGTTGCCGATCCAATTTTTGTCAAAGATGAACAGCACCGCTGGATACTGTTAAATGATGCTTTTTGCAAGCTGATGGGCAAGCCGCGCGAAGAACTGCTAGGCAAATCGGATTACGACTTTTTCCCAAAAGAAGAAGCTGAGTTTTTTTGGGAGAAGGACGAACAAGTTTTTAGGACGGAGGAAGAAAACGAAACTGAGGAACTATTTACGGATGGTGGCGGTGCCGAGCACATTCTGTCTACTAAAAAAACGATATTTGAAAATACCGACGGTCGTAAAATTCTTGTGGGGATCATTCGAGATATTAGTGAAGATAAGCGCAAACAATTAGCTCTGCAAGAAAGCGAAGCTAGATTGCAGCAACTTGCAGCCAATTTGCCGGGAATAATTTATCAATTTCGACTTTCAACTGATGGAAAAATGTCTTTCCCTTATATTTCTTCTGGCTGCCGCGATTTATATGAATTGACACCAGAAGATATTCAGCTAAATTCCGAACTTATTTTCAATTGTGTTCCTCCAGACAACCGGGCAAAAATTTACGAATCAATTGCTGTTTCGGCGGCAAATATGCAGCCCTGGCAGCAGGAATGGTGTGCGATTTTGCCGTCTGGAAAACTTAAGTGGATGCGAGGGGTTTCGAGACCGGAACGAGTTGATTTTCCGACAGAAATAGGGCAGGAAGGGGATATAGTTTGGGAAGGCATGATACTGGATATTACTGATTTTAAACAGGCAGAAGCAGCTTTGCGGGAAACGGAAGCCAGATTTCGATCGCTAGTTGAGAATATTCCCGGCGCTATCTGCCGCAGCTTGTACGATGCTGATTGGACGATGGTGTTTGTTAGCGATGAAATTCAGGCAATTAGCGGCTATCCGGCTGCGGATTTTACTGACAACAGCCGCTTGAGTTTTGCTAGCATTATCCACGAGGCAGACAAGGAAATGGTCGATCGACAAGTCAGCGCAGCGGTAGAGTCGAGACAGCCGTACAATCTAGAATACCGGATTTTTCGCGCTGACGGGGCGGTGCGGTGGATGTCGGAAAGAGGTAGACCGACTTACGATCGAGAAGGGTTAGTTTTGTGGCTCGACGGAGCGATTTTTGATATTACCGATCGCAAAACCGCCGAACTGACTCTGTGCTTGGTAACTCAAGCTGTAGACAGCGCTAGCGATGCGATCGCGATCGCAGATTTGAACGGCTGTTCAATTTATCACAATCAAGCATTTATTCAGCGCTACGGCTATACAGTTGATGAACTAAATAATGCCGGCGGCCCGGAAGCAATGTACAAATCTCAAGAATTGAGAAAGTTATTTAAAGTGCTGCGGAAAGGTTCTTCCTGGAGCAGTCAAATTGCACTCAAAGCTAAAAATGGCGAAGTCATAGAAACTATTTTGCGAGCAGACTGCATTAAAGATAGCGACACTAAACCCATAGGAATGATGGCAATTATTGCCGACCTCACAGAACTAAAACGCACCGAATCGGCATTAAAACTCAGTCAAGAGCGATTGCAGTTGGCGGTTTCCGGCAGCTCTTTGGGTCTGTGGGATTGGAATTTAGCCACTGGCGAAACTTATTTCGACGCGCAGTGGAAATCAATGCTCGGTTACGCAGAAACTGAAATTGAAAATAACCTCCAAGGTTGGGAAAATTTGCTGCATCCCGAAGACAGGCTGAAGGCAAAGGAATCTTTAAAATCCTGTTTTGAAGGTCGCACCGATATCTATGAAGTTGAATTTCGGCTGCTCAACAAAGCGGGAAATTGGCAGTGGATTCTGGCGATGGGTAAGGTGGTCGAGTATGACGAATGGGGCGGGCCGCTGCGGATGACAGGCGCTCACAAAGATATCAGCACCCGCATTGAAGCTGAAGCCGAAAAAACAGAGTTGATCGTATCTCTACAACAACTTGCCGAACAGTTGCAAGCAGCGCAAAAAATTGCCCGCATGGGGAATTGGGAATTTGATATTCAGACACAAATTATTACTTGGTCGGCGGAAGTATTTAGAATTTACGGTCGAGAATTGAATCAGCCGCCGACAATGGAAGAACTTTTAGAGCAAATTCATCCCGATGACAAAGAAAAGTTTACACAAGTTGTGCAAAAGGCAGTGACTGAAGGCACAGCTTACGACATTGACCACCGCATCTATTTTCCATCAGGAGAAATCCGGCACGTTAACGGTAAAGGACGAGTTGTTAAAAATGAGTTTGGTCAAGTGGTGCGGCTGTTTGGCACGGAAATGGATATTACCGATCGCAAAAAATCAGAAATTGCTTTGCAAGAAAGCGAAAAACGGTTTCGAGCTGTATTTGAACAAGCGGCCGTCGGCATTGTTAAAGTGCGGCCAGACGGTTATTTTTTGAATGTAAATCCAGGCTTTTGCAATACTGTCGGGTACTCAGTATTGGAACTGAAAGCCCTAAATCTTTGGGATATTTCGCACCCGGAAGAGATAGCAGCAGATGTCGATATGGCAAAAAAACTGTTAGCTGGGGAAATCTTTAATTATGCACTTGAGAAACGCTTTGTACGCAAAGACGGTTCATTGGTTTGGGCGAACGTGACTGTATCTTTAGTGCGGGATGAGTTTGGGGAACCGAATTACGGACTTGCTGTGATTGAAGATATTAGCGATCGCAAACTGGCCGAGTCTATTTTGCGCCAGCAACTAAAGCGAGAACGTTTGGTGGTAGGGATGCTGGAACGCATTCGATCTTCTCTAAATTTAGCCGAAATTTTGACAAAGGCTGTGGCTGAAGTCCGGCAATTTTTGGATACAAACCGGACAATTATTTATCGCTTTAATCCTGACTGGAGCGGTTTTGTAACTGTCGAATCTGTAGGCGAGAATTGGCAACCGCTTCTGGGAAGAACTATTAACGATTCTTGTTTAAAATCCACCAGCTATGCTGCTCACAAAGATAATCGCACTGTAGTGATCGATGATATTTACCAAGCCGGTCTTTCGCAGTGCCACATTGATTTGTTAAGTCAATTTCAGGTGCGAGCTAATTTGGTAGTGCCGATTTTGCAAGGCGAGAAGTTGTGGGGGCTATTGATTGCCCACGAGTGCGCGGCCCCCCGCCACTGGCAGGAAATTGAGGTGGAGTGTCTCAAACAAATTAGCGTGCAATTGGCGATCGCGATCCAGCAATCGACGCTGTTCGAGCAAGCACAAATTGAAATTGCCGATCGCAAACAAGCCGAGTCAGCTTTGCAGGAATCGGAAGCGCGAGAACGCTTAAAAGCACTAGAGTTGGAAGCAGCAATTAATAAACTTAAAACGACTCAAGCTCAACTCGTTCAAAATGAAAAAATGGTGAGTTTGGGTCAGTTAGTTGCTGGTGTTGCTCACGAAATTAACAACCCCGTCAGCTTCATTCACGGCAATATCAGTCCGGCTAGCGGTTACAGTTTAGATTTGCTGGAATTGATTCAAGTTTACCAGCAATACTGTCCCAATCCTCCGGCGGAAGTTTTGGATAAAATTGATGCGATCGATTTAGATTATATTGTTGAGGATTTTCCGAAACTGTTTACTTCGATGCAGGTAGGAACCGAGCGAATTGTAGAGATTGTCAAATCATTGCGTAACTTTTCCCGCTTGGACGAGTCGGCGGGGAAGTCGGTCAACATTCACGAGGGAATTGACAGCACTTTGATGATTTTGCAAAATCGGTTAAAATCTCACAGCAGCCGTCCGGCGATTCAGGTAATTAAACATTACCAGGAACTGCCGCAAGTTGAGTGTTTTCCGGGCGAGTTAAATCAGGTATTTATGAATATTTTAATTAATGCGATCGATGCTTTGGAAGAACGGGACAAAGGGCGGACGGTGCAGGAGTGCGATCGGCATCCCAGCACGATCGCGATTCGGACTTATCCGGCTGCTGCAGGCTTCGTAGCGGTATCTATTGCCGACAACGGCGGGGGGATACCGGACTCGGTGCGATCGAGGCTGTTTGACCCGTTTTTCACGACTAAACCAGTGGGCAAGGGGACGGGTTTGGGACTGTCGATTTCTCACTCGATTGTAGTCGATCGGCACGGCGGTCGCTTGAGCTGTATTTCGACACCGGGAGAAGGATCGGAGTTTGTGATTGAAATTCCAGTGCGATCGAATTTAACTGGTAGGAGTTCTAATTTGGGAAAATAAATTAGGAATTGGCAATAAAAAATTAGACGATCAATTGCATTTATTGACTTTCCTCGGAATGAAATCATCTGCATTAATCTATGTTCATCTACCTGTCATGTGGGGTAGATATATCAATCAAAGTATACAATTCAATTCAATGTTATTCTTCCTTATTCCCTCTTCCTTCTTCCTTCTTCCTTCTTCCCTCTTCCCTCTTCCTTGTTCCCTCTTCCTTCTTCCTTCTTCCCTCTTCCCTCACATCAAAATCGGCGTAGATTCCGACTTGCTGCTAGCGTGACAAATGCGATTTTTACCTTCAGTTTTAGCTTGAAAAAGGGCGCTGTCAGCGCTGCGAATTAAGGTGTAGGGAGATTCCTGCGAATCAGGCATCGCTGTGGCAATTCCGCAACTGAGGGTAAGATAAGAGCCGATCGGCGATCGCGCGTGAGGCAATTTCAAACTGGCGATATCGTCGCAAATTTTCCGGGCGACAACCTTTGCCCCTTCGACGCTGGTATTGGGCAGCACTACGGCAAATTCTTCGCCACCGTAGCGGGCGGCAAAATCCCCAGCCCGCTTGCTAGAAGAGGCGATCGCGCTGGCAACTTGGCGCAAACAATCGTCGCCGCCGACGTGGCCATAAAACTCGTTGTAAAGTTTAAAAAAGTCGATGTCCAACATAATTAAAGAAAGCGGCAGTTCCTCTCTTGCCAATCTGCGCCACTCCAATATCAAAACGCGATCGAACTGGCGGCGGTTGGCAATGCCCGTCAGTCCGTCAGTAGTTGCCAGTTGCTGCAATTTTTGATTGGCTATTGCGAGCTGGCGGTAAAGTTGAGATTGTTCGATCGCGATCGCCACTTGATTTGCTAAGTGCTGTAAAAAATCTATTTCCCACTGCTGCCATTCCCTCATACCGCTGCAATTGTATGCTGTCAGCATTCCCCACAATTTATTGCCATTTTCACTCCTCAAATCCGGCGTACTAGAACCCTGCGCCTGCGGTTGAGCAGCCTGCCAAGAGATATAATCTTCCACTGCATCTGGTGTCTTTTCTGCTTCCCAAAAAGTGCCTTCTAGTCTGTTATTTGCCGTTTCCCAGTCGCCCGATTGCCAAATTGGCACGCTTAAAACTGCTGCAATTTCACAATCTGCCAGCAACTCTTTGTAACTGCCAGACAATTCGGCAGCGCTGACATCTGCTATTGCTTGTACCGACTGAGATTCGACCAAAACAAAGCATGACACCGCCATTGCAGCACTAATATTTTGATTTTCAATATAACCCAATGGCAAACCATCACCTGCGGCGATCGCACCTTGTTGCTCTTCCTCGTCGAGTTGAGAAGCCCAATCCTGACAGCGATAAATTAAAACGCGGTCTGTTTTGAGAAATTCGCGCACTTCTGCGACAGTATTTTGGAGAATGCTTGCCCCGTCTATTGACGATCGAATATGTTGGATCATTTGTCCCAACAGCCGCTCCCGGAGAGCTTGTTGTCGCAATTGTTCTTCGACTTGCTGGCGTTCGATCGCGTAATGGATCGCCCGCACCAGCAGAGTTCTGTGAAATCTTCCCTTCACCAAACAATCTTGAGCGCCCGATCGCAATAGCGACAGCGCCGTATTATCATCATTGGTATCCGTCAGCACCACCACCGCCACTGTGGGCGATCGGGCTTTCAAAATGGCAATATCCTGCCTTCCCCCCAAGCTGTCTGACACTGACAAATCCAACAGTATTGCATCAAATTTTTCTGCTTCCAGACACGCCAGTCCTTTCTCCAGAGACTTAACAGTTTGAAGGCAAAACAGAGACTCGCTGAATGACCCTAAAAGGTCTTCAATCAGCGTCGCATCTGCGAGGTCATCCTCAACCAACAAAATTTTCAGACATTGATGACGTGTTAACACAACTATAGCGTTCGCAGCGGGTTGAATGAAACTTTTTTGTTTTGAAATCTATACTTACCCTGCAATATGTCGGTCTATCAAATGTAGCCTACAATCACACGATCCATCTCAACGTCAATTAAAGCTTACAGATCCCGACGCGGGAGCGAAACAATTTCAAACCAATACTTACATAAAGTCTTCATTACTTCAACCAATCCTTCAAAAGTGACTGGTTTGGATATGAAAGAATTAGCACCCAAGCGATAGCAAAGCAAGATATCTCCGCTGCGGTGCGAGGTTGTGAGAATCACCACCGGAATTTGTTGTAAATCCGGGTCAGCTCTGATCGAAGTTAGTGTTTCTCGCCCGTCTAGCCTCGGCATATTCAGATCCAAAAGTATCAAGTCTGGCTGGTGCCAATTGCTGATACCAGCATATTCACCGCGACCGTACAAATAGTCTAGCACTTGTTCTCCATTTTCCACAAATTTTATTTTAATTGTTAATCGCACTTCTCGCATTGCTTCCTGCATCAAAAAGCGCGTGTCCTCATCATCGTTGGCTATTAGAAGAGTAAAACTTTTATTGTTATAATTCACGACTTTACCTCACCACCAAGAAATTTTGTGAAGTAGGGGGACTTGGAGCGGTGTCCGATCGCCTGCAAAGCATCTCTAGTCCTCATCCGGCCAACCAAGCTGAAAAAATTGCCATTATGTTGCAACAATTTGAGACTTTGCATAATGCGCCAAGCTTTGCGAATTCGGCTTGTTTCACTTGGCACTCTGTCCGAGAACAGGCCAACTGCCAAGACATCACAAATGCTAGTCTGCGAATTACTAGGGAAACGACTGCATCCCAAAGCAAGATGCTCGGGATAAATTTGAAATAAACTGACAAGTCTTGCACGCACCGCTGATTGTTAAGTTGTATAAGGATCGAGCTAATATATTGATCGTGATAGATTTTGAACTCGATGTCATCAGTGAATATGCTACTCTTTTACCAGCATTTGTGTAAAGACAAGATAAAGTTATTTAAAATTTAAGTAAAACCAGTTTCAAAAAAGCATCCAAATCTAGGCCCGCGATCCAAGCCCGGACACCTATTCCCAATTCGCAATGCCCCAATTCCCCAAGCTCAAATCTCAAATCTCAAATGGTTGATGACAGCAGGGGGACTCCTGACTTCACTTAGCTACAGGAAAAGAAAAATAAAAAGTCGAGCCTCGACCCGGTTCTGATTCTACCCAAAGGCTTCCACCGTGGCGATCGACAATTCTTTGACAAATCGCTAAACCGATACCGGTTCCAGAATATTCTTTTTGCGCGTGCAAGCGCTGAAAAATATGAAAAATTCGCGGATAGTGCTCTTCGGCAATACCAATACCGTTGTCCTGCACCGAAAACACCCAGTTATCCCCCTGACGCAAAGCGCCCACCTGTACCACCGGCACCCTGTGGCTGCAGTACTTAATGGCATTGCCAATTAAATTTTGAAACAGTTGCAGTAGTTGAAAACAGTCACCTGCGATCCTTGGCAAATCGCCCCTAGTTACAGAAGCTTGATTCTCGCGGATCGCCAACTGCAAATTAGCGCAAGCATCCTCAAAAACCAGATTACAATCAATCAAATCGAAACGTTTATGACTGCGACTAACCCGCGAATACTCTAGCAAAGCATCAATCAGTATCTGCATCCGCAGGCAAGAATTAACAATATTGTCGAGGAATTTAATTGCTTGGGGATCAAGTTGGTTTTGAAAGCGCTTTTCTAATAGCTTAGCATAGCCGGCAATCGTGCTCAAAGGCGCTTGCAAATCGTGAGAAGCCACGTAAGCAAACTGTTCGAGTTCGGCATTAGAACGAGTTAATTCTTCAGCATAGCGGGTTTGAGTCTCTAAACTCGCTTGGAGCAATTCTTGTACCCGCTTGCGCTCGGAAATATCCTCGATCGCACAAATCAAATACTGCGCCGTCCCCTCAGCATCGCGGATTGTCGAAACAGTAACGTTCGCCCAGCGCACTTCCCCATCTTTGCAGAGCAAACGCTTTTCCAGAGAAAAAGTTTGCATCTCCCCGGACAACAGCAAGCGCACGTATTCCGTGTCAGCTTCGATGTCATCGGGATCAGTAATTGCCCGCCAATGAAGCTGCAACAATTCCGATTCTGTATAGCGGACAATTTGACAAAAGCCGGGATTCACCCGGATAAATTGACCGCACAGCGCAGTTTTCGCTATACCGACTGCCGCTTGCTCGAAGATCGCGCGGAAGCGTTCTTCGCTTTCTCGCAGGGCAATTTCGGCTTTTTTGCGATCGGTTATATTGCGAAATGTTACTGCCAGACCATCGTTTAATTTGACCGCGACAAGGTGCAGCCAAACACCTGAATTTCGCTCGCATTCGTAATAAAATTCTTGGTCTATAGTTTCTCCTGTTTCTACTACAGAAACGTACAAATTAAATAACTTGCTATTACGAATCTCGGCAATTTCTACCAACAAATACTTGCCAACTATCTCATTTAATGGCACATCCGAAATTTGTTCAGCAGCACGGTTGACTAACAGCCACAGGAAATCCACAATATTTCCCTGATTGTTGCGGACAGCAGAATAAGCCACCACACCGTCTAAGGAACTATTTAAGATGCTAGCAAGCAGCGATTGCGACTGTTGCAGTTGAGCATTTTGCTCTTTTAGTTGCTGTTGCAGTTTTTGCAAGCTGACTTGCTTGTCGATGCGTGCTAAAACTTCTTCTATTTGAAATGGTTTGGCAATATAGTCCGCGCCGCCAACTTGAAAAGCTTGTAATTTATCGTTAATATCATCTAGTACGCTTAAAAAAATCACCGGAATTTGCGCGGTTTCCGCTGTCGATTTCAGTCGGCGACAAACTTCATAACCGTTCATTTCCGGCATTCTAATGTCGAGTAAAATTAAATCGGGGCAATGGGCGATCGCAGAATTCAACGCCAGTTGACCGCAAATAGCTCGATAAACTTGATATCCCTGGGCTGTTAGTAGTTGAGATAAGAACCGCAGATTGCTCGGTTGGTCGTCTACCACCAATATTTTAATTTGGCTTTTATCCATTTATTTTAAACTCGATTGAGTTAAATCCATTATCCTGTCGAGCCGGTAATCGACAAGCAAATCTTTTAAAGCCTCAGCTAAAGTTGGATGACTTTCAGAAATGCGATCGACAATTTGAATCGCCAGCTCTTCATTAACATCATTAGCTGCGCCGTAGAGTTCCTGCACCCAACTTCCAGGCATCTGGGCCAGCAGCGGCAGGAAAAATGAATCGGCTTTTTCGCTGGCAAAATAACGCCGCCAAGCCCCCGCTTCCAGTCGGGGCAACTCTTGATAGATATAGCGCACTCCCAAGTAGCAAGCCATCTTATCAAAAAGGATTTGTTCTTGAAAAGGTTTCCGCACAAAATCGTCGCAACCTGCGGCAATAATTTCGCCTTTTCTTTCCTCAAAAGTGCTAGCAGTCAAAGCAATAATTACAGTTCGCGGCTTAGTTGGTTCCTCTTTAGCTCTAATTTGTTTGACAGCTTCAAAACCGTCCATTACTGGCATTCGCGTATCCAGCCAAATTAAATCCGGCTGCCAACTTTCCCAAAGTTCAAAAGCTTGGAAGCCGTTTTCGGCTTCTCGGACTTCAAAACCAATTGGTTGCAGTATTTTTACCAGCAGCAGCCGATTTTCTTGATTGTCGTCAACTGCTAAAATCCGATAAACTGGTCTATCTGGTTCCACTCCGATTACTCGCTGCAAAGTCGCGACTGTTATTTCCGACGAAATAGCAGCAAATACTCGGATGTTGAATTTAAAACTGGTTCCCTCGGCTAAAACACTTTCTACCCCAATCTCTCCGCCCATTATTTCTACAAATTTTTTAGTAATTGTCAAACCTAATCCCGTACCATCAACCGCTTGTTTGCCAGCTTCTGTTTGCACGAAAGCATCAAATAAAGTATCAATTTCTGCTGCTGCTATGCCAACTCCCGTATCTTCTACTTCAAATAAAATTAAATATTGTTCGGCGCTGCTAGAACTAGGAGAAATTTCTGATGCTGCGGGATGGTGCTTGTCTTCCACCCTCGCTCGCAGCCAAATGCTGCCGCCGTTTTCCGTAAATTTCATGGCATTTCCCAACAGATTGATCAAGCAGACGCGCAGCTTTTTTTCGTCAGTTTTTATATATTGGGGAACATCGGTCTCCACAGAAAATCTCAGTTGCAAATTTTTGGTTTCAGCTTTGATTTGAAACATATCTTCGAGAGTGTCGAGGAGTTGATAAAGGTCAAAGCTGCGTTCGTCTAAGCCAATTATCCCGGCTTCTATTTTCGACAAGTCTAAAACATCGTTAATTAGTTCCAGCAAATGTTGACCGCTGCGGTTAATAATTCGGAGATTTTCGAGATTTTCGTGGCTCAGTAAAGAGTCGCGGCTCATGACTTGGGTGAAACCCAGGATGGCATTCAGGGGAGTCCGCAATTCGTGGTTCATGTTGGCAACAAATTGACTTTTTGCTAGGGATGCAGCGGCTGCGGCTTCTTCGGCTTTTTTGCGTTCTATTATTTCTTGTTGGAGTTCGGTATTGCGATCGAGCAATTGTCTTTTTAGTCTTTGGATAGTCAGTTGGTGTTCGATTCGCGCTAAAACTTCTTCTATTTGAAAGGGTTTTGTGATGTAATCTACCCCTCCAACTTGAAAGGCGGTTACTTTGTCCAATACTTCATCTAAAGCGCTGATAAAAATAACGGGAATTTCTTCTGTCTTCGGATCGGCTTTGAGCTGCGTGCAAACTTCGTAGCCGTCCATTTCCGGCATTTTAATGTCAAGTAAAATCAAGTCTGGAGAACCCGATCGCGCGGCTCTAATTGCCATTTTGCCGTTAATTACGCCCCGGACTTTGTACCCCCGATCCGACAGGGTGGCTGATAAAACTTGCAAATTTTCTGGGGTGTCATCAACAATTAATATGTTGCCTTTATTCTCTTCTGTTTGATTTCCGATCATTGATGCTATTTGTTGTTAAATTTAAAATTACTGAAATTATGAAAATAGATTAAATTGTTATTGTAGCACTTGCTCGTGAATCACCTGCTTTTATGTTTACAAAACTTACGAATACCACCTAAAAAACCAAGTTTTCATAAGCGGATAGGACTCGGGTTAAAAAGTAGTTGGACGCGCCAATTATAGCGAGAAAGTGCACCCGGACAAACCATACATAATTAGGCTCTACGTTCCACACTTAAATAGTCGATCGACCTAAATCATCAATCATCCCTAACCCGCCTCTGTCCCCTAGAACCTCGAACTTCAACTGACCTCCGTTAAATCCGTTACATCCGTTATATCCCGTACATTGTTCGTTTGTCTAATTTCCTTCAAAGATTTCTAAACTCCTCAATCAAATCAATAATCCGATCGCACCGGAAGTTATTCGCCAAATCGGCGATCGCCCTGCTGAAACCAAGATTAATCGCAGGAATCGACGACAGCAGCTCAAAAATCCGCTCGTTATCAACCGCATCCGCCGCAGCGTACAATTCATCAACCCATTGGGTCGGCATCCCTTCAAACAACGAAGCATTCAGCGTAAAAGGTACATCAGCAGTTTCAGATGCCCAAACGTCACCGGGTACGACAGCATCCGAACTCGGCGAAGCTTCTCGATCGTAAACATAGCGAACTCCCAGATACTTAGCCATCTTTTCCAGAATCACTTGCTCCCGAAAAGGCTTCGCCACAAAATCATCGCAACCAGCAGACAAAATCATCGATCGCTCCTCATCAAAAGCACTCGCCGTCAGAGCAATAATCACCGTTGCTTGACCTTTCAAATGCGCTTTAATTTGTTTGGTAGCTTCGTAGCCGTCCATCACCGGCATCCGCATATCCATCCAAATCAAATGAGGTTCCCAACTCGACCACACGGACACAGCTTCAACCCCATTTTCAGCGTCCCGCACCGCAAAACCAAGCGATGCCAGCATTCTGACTAACAGCAAGCGGCTTTCCAGGCGATCGTCAACAGCTAAAATCCGATATTCCGGCTGTCCCGGTTCCAGCCCCACAACCAAACGCGCTGTTTGAGCCACCTGAATTTCCACTGCATTTGGTAGCGAAACTTTAACATCAAATCTAAAAATACTGCCGTTACCGACACTGCTTGTCACCGTCATTTTTCCTCCCATTAACTGCACGAACTGTTGGCTGATCGGCAAGCCTAAACCAGTTCCTTCTTGAGCTTTTCTCCCGCTTTCTGTTTGCACAAAAGGTTTAAACAAATTATCCATTTCTTGGGCCGAAATTCCCGCACCCGTGTCTTCAACTTCAAATTGCAAGCAGCAATTCTCACTCGGCGGAATCTCTCCGCGATCTTTGTCTGACAGCAGCTCATGTTTAACCCTCAAATTAACACCGCCTTCCGCCGTAAACTTGATCGCATTTCCCACCATATTAATCAATACTTGGCGCAACTTGCTTTCATCTGTTTCTACATATTGAGGTAAGTCTGGAGTCGAATCAAAAATTAACTGCAACCTTTTTTTTTCGGCTGGCAGCTTCAGCATCTCTTCAGTGTTTCTTAACATTCTGTGCAAGTCGAAGGTGCTGTTATTAACTGTCACCAGCCCGACTTCAATTTTTGACATTTGCAGAATATTATTGATCAGATCGAGTAAATGTTCCCCGCTGCGGCTAATAATTCCTAAGTATTGCTTTTGGTCGGCATCGAGGACTTCCACACGGGCAAGCAGTTGGGTGAAACCGAGAATTGCGTTGAGGGGAGTTCGCAATTCGTGGCTCATATTCGAGAGGAATTCGCTTTTTGCCCTGTTGGCTCTGTCGGCTTCTTCTTTGGCTTTTTTCAGCGCTGTTTCTGCTTGTTTACGCTCAGTAATATCGCTGGCTGTTCCTGTTGTACCGCTGATATTTCCGTCTGCGTCCAATCGCGCGATCGCCTTCGTATTGACATCGATCGATCTGCTATCTTTTCCTATTACTATACTTTCGTACTGAAACACATCATCTCCCGTCAACAAGCGCTGCTGCAGTTCCCTGTTCCAGTCTATTTGTCCGGGTGCCAAGAAATCGCCAAAAGAACATCCGAGCATTTCTTCAGCTTCGTAACCGTAGATTTGTTTGACTGCTTGGTTCACAAAAGTAATGTGTCCTTGGGCATCGCAAGACCAGATAATATCTTGGGAAGTTTCAACTAAATGGCGGTATTTTTCTTCGCTCTCTGCTAGAGCTCTTTCTGCCAGCTTGCGGGCAGTAATGTCCATCAAAGTTGTGAAGAGTTTTATCAGTTGCCCTTGTTCGTTGACCACTGGTTCTCCTCTGGATTCGATGTAGCGGATGAAGCCGCCTTCACTTGTTTCTGACGGGAAATTATCCGCACCAATTGTCGCTTCAGGCCGCACAATTCTAAATTCCAGACTGTAGGATTGTCCGCTAGCAATAGCAGCGTCGATCGTTGTTTGCCATTTTTGTCGATCGTCGGGATGCACGTATTGCGAAAACTCAGCTAGTGTTGGCGCAGCCCGGGTTGAACCGAGACCGAAAACTTGAGATAATTCTTCCGACCAAGTAGTTGTATTCGCAGAGAAATCCCATTCCCAATTGCCGAGGCGGGCAATTCTTTGCGCTGCTGCTAAAGAAGCCGCTAAAGCGCGGAGTTTTTCTTCGGCCAATTTGCGATCGCTAATATCTTGAATCACAGAAATCACGCAAGTTTCGCCATGAATTTCAATGATTTCAGCAGACAGCAGTCCGGTTCTGAGTTCCCCAGTTTTAGTGTACCAATCAAATTCGTAGTTGCGAACAATTTGTTGTTCCCCTAACATTTGAAACAACTTTGACCGGGATTCTATACTTTTCCAAATATTCAAATCGAGCGCCGTGCGATCTAGAATCTCTGCTGCTGAATAACCGATAGTCTGGCAAAATGCCTCATTAATTTCTAAATAACTACCATCTTGAAATCGGGTAATAGTAATCGGGTTAGGAGAAGAACGAAAAGCTTTAGCAAACTTTTCCTCAGACAAGCGCAGTTGTGCAGTCCGTTCCTCCACTAAAGTTTCCAATTCTTGATTCAGCGTTTGGAGTTGAGCATTTTGTTCCGCTAATTGCTTCTCCATAAAATAGCTGTTGACCGCTTCTTTTACGGTCAACTTCAAATCTTCTGACTGCCAAGGCTTCGATATATAGCGGTACAACTTAGCATATTTAATAGTATTCGCCACTGCTTCGAGGTCTGCTTGCCCCGTCAGCATAATTTTGATAGTTTTGGGCAAAATTTTGTGAATTTGCTTCAGCAATTCGTCCCCTTTAATATTCGGCATCAGATAGTCCGAAATTACTGCGACAATTTCGCTGCCATCTGCCAGCAATTCATCTATTAACTCTAAAGCATCTTCGCCCCCTTCAGCAATTTCTAATAAATGTTCTTCTCCCAGAGCTTTTTTTAACTCGATTTTCAAACTTTCAAGAATTATCGGTTCGTCATCCACGCAAATAATCACAGGTTTATTGTTCATATTTTTGCCAAACCAGATTTTATAGTTTCTACTAATTCTTGGCCATCCCACGGCTTATACAAACATCGGTGCAAGTTTGCTTGCTTTTTTACCCGTTCTATTGCAACTTCGTCGGCTTGACCTGTCAGCATAACTTTCACAATTTTGGGATATTTTTGGTGAACTTGAATCAAAAATTCATCTCCTTTAATACCGGGCATTAACCAGTCCGATACTATGACCAAAATATCGCTTTCATCTTCTTCTCTAAGTTCCTCGATAATTTCCATAGCTTCATCGGCATTTTCTGCTACCTCATACAGGTAAGCATCGCCAAATTCTTTTTTAAGTTGAATTTTTAAACTATTTAAAACCACAATTTCATCGTCAACGCACAGAATTACTGGTTTGGACATAAAATTTTACTCATCTTTGAATTTTAAATTAGAGGGAGATTGCGCCGAATTTTTAATTTCACTCAGTGATTTCGACGGGCAAAGATACAGTAAACTTTGTTTGACCTGGCACGCTTTCTACTTGCAGTTTACCTTGGTGTTTTTCAATAATTTTGTGAACTATATCCAATCCCAAGCCGCTGCCTTCTCCAGCCGATTTAGTCGTAAAAAAAGGCTCAAAAATTCTTGGCATAATCTCAGGAGGAATGCCTTTGCCGCTGTCGGTAATACTGACAAAAATTGTCTTATTTTGGTGTTTTACATCAATTTTTAAAATTCCTTTGTTGCCCATCGCTTGTAAAGCATTGTGAAGCAAATTTGTCCACACTTGATTTAGTTCATCAGCATAGCATAGCACAAAGGGCAAATCAGTACCATAGTTTTTTACTACTTCTACACCGTGTTTGATTTGGTAGTGATAAAGCGTTAAAACGGTATCAATGCCGTCAGTAATATTTGCGATTGCCTTGGAACCAGACTGGTCGTAACGAGAGTAGCTTTTTAAAGCAAAAACAATTTTTGCAGCCCTATCTGTCGCAGTAGCAATATTTTTAGTGCTTTTTTGTACCGTAGCGAATTCGTAGGCAATTTGTAAAATATTGAGATTTTTGGGGTCTTTCAACAAAGGTAAAAAAGGTTCTACATTATTGCAGATACCAATATCTAACAATGTACAGGCAAGGCTATCTGCGTTGTCAATTGCTTCTGATTCTAATTGCCGCTGCACAAGTTTTTTCAACTGACGTTTTTCTTTACTAGATAACCTGTCTGTTTCCTCGCTTGATGTGTGCATCAGCGCCAAAAAATCCTGCAGCCGTTCCGGGGATAGTTGCTGAAAAAATATCGGCAAATACTGCAATTGTCTGCCCCAGAAGTCGGCGATGTTCTGCACAGAGGAGCGAATCGCCCCCAAGGGAGAATTGATTTCGTGGGCAACTCCGGCAATTAACTGTCCGAGTGCTGCCATTTTTTCTGATTGAATCAGTTCTTGCTGAGTGCGCTTTAGTTCTTGCAGCGTATGAGCTAATTCCGCATTTTTTTTGTGCAGCGCCGACTCTGCTAGTTTGCGGTCGCTGATGTTACGAGCAACCCAAATTACAGCATTTTTTGAGAACAAAGAAATACAGGCTGAAAACCAAATTTCGCGATCGGCTACTGTTAAGCTATAGTCGAAATTGATGGTTTTTTGCGTTTCTAATACTTGCTTAACTAACTTCCACCAATCATCTGGGTTATCTTCATCAAAAAAATGTTCTATAGTCAAGCTGACTGTATCGCAATCAGGATCAGAAAAGGCTGCTGTATTGGTCGGCAAAACTTCTATGTTGCCCTGAATGTCGAGTACGAGAACGATATCTGTCATGGCTTCAAAAATTCCGCGAACTTTGGTTTCAGAAAAATATAACTTTTCTTCTAGCAATTTGCGTTCGCTAATTTTTTGCTGCAATTCTTCGTTGCTAGCAGCTAGTTGAACAGTGCGCTCTTGCACTCGCTGTTCGAGTTCGGTGTTCAGGCGTCGGACTTCCTCTTCTGCTGTGGCGCGGTCTTGTATTTCCTGCTTTAACTGACTGTTAGCGTTAATTAGTTCTAAAGTTCGCTGTTGAATTTGTTCTTCTAAATTTTCATTTAAAAGTCGCAGTTGTTCCTCTACTTCGCTTCTCAGAACAGCTTCTTTTTGCAATTGTTCGTTCACTTCTTTTAACTCCTGAATTTTATTGGTCACTGTTTCTTGTAAAAGCTCGATATTGTGCATTTCTACCGGATATAAAACCTGCAGCAGCGTACTTTGGGTCACAATTCTGGCTAAATATCCTGCTGCGTCATTACCTCAGAAATGGTCAACCCTGCTAGGGGTATTTGGCTAGCAGTTATTTCGACAACATCGCGCTCAGTCAAAATCCCGATCGGTTGCCGCTCAAACGCGATTAAAACGCAACTGGCACTCGCCTCAGTCATGGCGGCGATCGCAACTTTCAAGGGTGTGTCTTGAGGCAGCACAGGCGGTTTGAGGTCGATCGCCTGTTCGAGCAAGTGTTGGTTATCATAAACTGTGGTTGACATAAGCAAATTAAGGGGTAGACATGGAGTTATAATCTGCAATTAATACACTATAATAATTAAATATTTCCTTTATTTATTACCCCGCTCTCGGAATAGCAAAAGTTGATCAATCGGCGCTTTATTCAGCAGGATAATAAAGTTTACGTTACTCGGAACCGACAATTAATACTATTTTAAATTTGAGCTTTTACAGTGTCAACAGCCCGAGCGCCATCGAAGTTTAACATTCGTCTAATATCATTTTTGATTTAATATTTGCCATTAAACAATTAATAATTGGAAATCATTTATCGCATAACGGTTTGGAAAGCGCGCCTAAATTTGCATTTTTTTTTAACCCCGCCCAAAAATGGATACCGTGCCACGCAATCCTGTCATATAAATTCCGGTTACATTCATACATGATGTTAACTGTTAACTGTTAACTGTTAACAGTCAACAGTGAATTTACTATTCCGATGAAGAGAGAATTTGATATCATCTAGAGCCAAAACATTGAGACTCCTGTATTTGCTCCGGCGATTCACGGCACTGCAAGTAAATCTCAAAATCTCAACTCTAAAATCGAATGACATCCGTCTAAAGTTGTATTTTTGGTCGTGCATCATATAATTTCGGGTGCAAAGCGGGCTAAATGGCGATCGAAATTGACACAGTAAACGTCCTTTGACCGATCGCCGATCTTACTTCTATCTTAGCCGAATGTTTTTCGACAACTTTCTTAACAATATCCAATCCCCAGCCAGTGCCTTCGCCAGCGGGTTTTGTGGTAAAAAACGGGTCAAATATGCGCGGCAAAACCTCCGGCCCAATTCCCTTGCTGCGAATATTTGACGATAACGAACATCCTCTGATTTTAAGCTCTCAGCTATATGCTGAAAACTCCACAATTGTCCATCGCTTGTAAAGCATTGTGAATCAGATTTATCCAAACTTGATTTAGTGCAGCCGCTGATATGTGTCCGCAGCTATCGCCCCAAATATTCTGATACTTGCCTGTTACCCCTAAGCCACGAGCTTCATCAATTCTTCATAAATCTAAAATCGAAAATCTTTAATCTTTAATCTAAAATGGTATAACCCTGCCTTTGCGAGCTAGCATTCAAGGCAAGGTTATTATTAAGTATTCGGAATTCAGAGCCAATAGCCCATTGCTCGGAGCGCGGATTCGGCTGCCGAGCAGTGCGCTACTCGCCCAATCGAGTTATTTTAGAGCTGCGTTCGACCAACATCAGGACTACATAAATAGTCATGACATAACCGGCGGCCAGAACGGGAATAATTAGAGGAATATCGCGATAAGTCATAATGATAACCAAAAGTCAAGGACGAGGAGGAGAAGGATAAGTTCAATACCTACGACATTAAGTCAGCACCCAAGGCAATAACTTGGTTCTGAAGGCTGCTTTTCCATATCAAGGCTGGGGGAACATTTAGGCGTTCCCGGTCAGTGGATTTTAGATTTTAGGTTTTAGATTAAAGATTTACTCGCAGATGAATCACTGGAGCAGGCACTAGCCTCTAAAATGTTCGATCTCTCTACGACTGTTGTCGATTTTAGATTTTAGGTTTTAGATTTGAGATTCACTCGCAGATCAATCATCGGAGCAGGCACTAGCCTCTAAAATGTTCGATCTCTCCACGACTGTTGTCGGTGGCTTCCGTTTTTCGGCGGGGTCAATAATGATTTACTGCTTTACAGGTGCTTAAACAACGTAAAACCATCCACTTTAGCTACTTTGAGCTACCGCGCACATAATATGCGCTAGTCTTAAATTCTGAAAATTTTTAGTCCCAAGGAACTAAAAATCTGACCCAGAAATTTTTGCTGCGATCTGACTAATAAGGCTGGTTATACGAAATTCTTACAGGCACCTGAAAGCTACCTGCCCGCCTGGATCAATCACAGCCTGTACTTAATGTATAGAATTGTTTAAATCCTTAATACCCATAATAACACAGGGTTTCTGGGATTTACAGATTTTTCGACAATATACTTAACAATTCGTTACAATTGGGGGGAACGGCTCTGGCAGCAGGCTACTGGCTGGAGGTAGTCGGGTGACTTCGATCGGGCTACCGATCGCACATCAGTGGCGATCGCCAAAATTTCTCTTCCCTGTTGCAAAGAATTACCTTAAAATAAAGATATGATATGTAAAATTTTGTTACTTTACGGCTTGAGTCGGCGTATCCATGATCTCTAGCACTGTCCTATTTTCCTCGGTTGAAGAAGACCTGCGACTGTTGACAGAAAACTTAAAACAGTTAGTGGGTGCCCGTCATCCCATCTTGTACGCGGCTGCAGAATACTTATTCGGCACAAAGGGAAAACGGGTAAGACCCGCAATAGTCTTGTTGATGGCCAAGGCGACAATGCCCGATGGTGCCATCACAGAAAAACACCGCCGCCTCGCGGAAATCACCGAAATGATTCACACGGCCAGTCTAGTTCACGACGACGTGGTAGACGAGTCGGACTTGCGGCGGGGAGTACCGACGGTACACAGTCGGTTTAACAACCGAGTGGCAGTATTGGCGGGAGATTTTCTGTTCGCTCAATCTTCGTGGCATTTGGCAAATCTGGACAACCTGCCAGTAGTCAAACTGCTTTCGGAAGTGATTATGGATTTAGCAGAGGGGGAAATTCAACAGGGACTAAATGGATTTGACACCAGTTTGTCGATCGAAGCGTACCTCGAAAAAAGTTACTACAAAACAGCATCTTTAATTGCCAACAGTTCCAAAGCAGCGGGATGTTTGAGCGAAGTTTCACCGGAAATAGCAGAAGATTTGTATAACTACGGTCGCCACATTGGTTTGGCATTCCAAATAGTAGATGATATATTAGATTTCACCGCTTCAACGGAAACTTTGGGGAAACCTGCAGGCTCGGATCTTATCGGCGGAAATCTGACAGCGCCAGCGCTATTTGCCCTAGAAGAAAAGCCTTATTTGGAAGTTCTCATAGAACGCGAGTTCGCTCAAGAAGGAGATATAGAACAGGCTTTGACATTGGTAGCAAATTCTCAAGGCATAGTGCGATCGCGCGAACTAGCAACAAATCACGCGCAGAAAGCTGTCGAATACTTGGCAGCGCTGCCCCATTCAGAGTCCCGCCAAGCTTTGATAGATTTAGCAGATTACGTTTTGAGCCGACTTTATTAGCAGGAAGAAGGAAGAAGGAAGAAGGAAGAAGGAAGAAGGAATAAGGAAGAAGGAAGAAGGAATAAGGAAGAAGGAAGAAGGAAGAAGGAAGAAGGAGGAAGGAAGAAGGAGGAAGGAAGAAGGAACTGGGTATTAGTTACCAGCTTGGGGCTGCCAAGTCCCAAGTCCCAATTCCCAATTCCTAACTCCCAATTTCCAATTTCTAACTATGCGATATCCGGGGGCAGATTGCTAGAATTTGACTGTAAAGCCGATCGGTACTGTTGCAAATAAACGTTAATTAATTCCTGCACTTGCTGGCGAGGGATTTCCGTCCCTACTTCCTGATTGCCGGGATTTTCAAAAAAAACAATGCTGTCTAGACCTTCGAGGGCGATCATCTGAAATAAAATGTGAGTAACAGGCAAACACACGGGCCTGACGCGATCGCCCCCAGCCGCCGCTGCGGAGGACGCATCTTCAAGAGTGGGAAAAGCATAAATCACCTTTTTTTCCCGTCCCGGTTGCTTGAGATTGCTCAAAACCACGATCGCCCAACTTTCGTCTACCGCTTGCAGGATAGAGTATTCCAAGTGCTGTAGCTGTTGGGCAATTAAAATTAGCGCCGGGGCGATCGCCTTTAAAATTTGTGGTGTCGAACCGTCGGGCGGAGCTTTTTCGATCAGTGCTTCAATCTGTTGATCTAAATCCATCAGTCAGTTAATTAGAGATTTGAGTTTCAAATTTTCAGGGTAACAGGTGCAGGTTAAAGTATGTAAATACCCAGCACTGCCCACTATAAAATCTTAAATATAAATTTAAAGTCCCAGGGTGTGCTACTTTCAAAGTGAGCTGTCAACCATCATGCGGGAAATCGGCCAGAGCGTGGAAACCATATTTCAACTGCTGTTAGACGAACTAAAAAAGTCCACTCGGGCGTCTGAGCAGAACTGCCAAGATGTAGCAGGGCGACTCGCAGCAGAAGTCACCAGGATATGCACAGAAAGCCAGCGGATTCAAGACTCAGGAGACATAGAAGGTGCAGCCGAGAGCCTCGCCCGGCACCGCTTGCAACAATGTCTCCACTATGAAAATTTAGGATCCGGGCCAGGGCGAGTAGAATTGCAAAGCACCCTCAGCGCGATCGTCTATCGCTCCATCACCCCTCCCCAGTTGCAGTCTAGCTATCAGGCGCGAATAGAACTGATCAGAGATTTTTTGCAAGGATTTTATCTCGAAGCTTTAAAGGCTTTCCGGCGCGAAACCCAACTACCACCCACCTACAGCCCCCGCACTCGCTTAGAACTAGCAGAGTACATGGCCTTTGTAGAGCGCTTCGGCAAACGGCGCATTCCCTTACCTCGGAACCGCAGCCAGCAACTAATTATTTTACGGGCCAAAACATTTTCCCAGCAGCAGCCCAAAGAAACCTCTGTAGATATGGAACAAGCCGCCGACGGAGGGGCTTGGGATTCTGACCAAACTTGGAACGACATCTCCGTGCACTCGGTGCGGGAAGCAATGGCCGGACAGGGTTCATCTGCAATTCGCCCCCCAGCCGACGAGTCAGAATCTCTGCGGCAAAACGTGATTGACGAATTAGTCGCCTACTTAAAAGAGCGCAACCAAGAAGAATGCGCCGATTACTTCGTGCTGCGCTTGCAAGACTTGCCGACTAACGAAATAGAGTCGATCCTGGGCATAACTCCCCGCCAAAGAGACTATTTGCAGCAGCGCTTCAAGTACCACTTGCTCAGGTTCGCCATGTCGCACCGTTGGGAACTCGTTCACCAGTGGCTGGAAGCAGACTTAGACAAAAATTTAGGTTTGCTGCCTTCTCAGTGGCAGTCCTTTGGCGAACAAATTGGCCCAGAGGGACAGCGTTTGTTACAGTTGAAACAACAAGGTCTGTCAGAGTCAGCGATCGCGCAAACCCTCGGCAGCACGGTAGCCCAGGTACAGAAACGGTGGTTTAAATTGCTGGAACTTGCCTGGGAATTGCGAAATCGTTCAGATTCCGGAGAAGGGGCATCTACTGATGAATAACGAAACGAACAGGGATGCAGAGGCTTTCGAGCGCCATTTTTTAGACTGGATATTGCAGGCGCCAATCCCGAATGCCTCTAGCGAAGAGCAGGAAAACGTCAATGACCCCCTTCCCTCAGAAGAGTGGGGCGAAAGAGAAGAGAATTCCGGGGTGGAATACTGGGAATGGGACGAACCAGACCCGCTGGACTATCAAATGGGGTCGCAGAGCATTTCACCCGCACAACCCCTGACTATTGGAGAAATACCGACCGTGCAAGACCGTTTTCAGACCTTGTTAAAAGAAAGGCTTAGATCCGAAATTGAAGCCAACCCGCCGCTGTTCCCCTGGGAAACAGAACTCAAGAGCTACGAACACGACTATCCAGACGATGCAGTCCCCCAATGGGTTCCACCCCTGCACCTCTGGACTCCCCAACTACAAAATATTAGATGGGGTCGCCTGCCAATTCCGATCGCCCAAGGGGTTTTTGCTCAACTGCTAGAACCTTGTCAGCAATTGGTAATGTCGTCGCTGCGGGAAGGCTCGAAATTAGTTCGCGCTGTAGATAGTTTGTTTCCGGGCCAGTCTGAGGAACTCAACCAATTAGCTGGTTTCGTACTCAGAGGTGCTACCAGAGGAATTACAGGTTTAGAAGTAGAAGATTTACCGAATTACGAAGCGGCAACTATCGATCAACAAATGCTAATGTCGTTGTTGGCCGCCCGAGAAATCATTGAGTCTCTAACTTTGAATTGTCCTGTAAACCAGCCCCCTATTTCGCGGGAGTGGCTGACTGCTTTGGGTTCCCTGACTCTCTCAGCTCAATACCTGTCGAACCGCAACACAGAACCACCAAGGCCGTGTTTAAGAGTTGAGTGCGAATTTCCAGGGGGAGGAAGTTTGGAACTCAAGGGAGGAGATGCCGAAGCAACTGCACAGCGTCCGAATTCCGGGCATTTAAGTGTGGAGTTGTTTGACCCGCAACCTGACAAGACTTATGCCCTAGAAGTCAAATTCCAAAACTTCGATACCAGACCTCTGATGTTTGCTATTCGTCCAACTTTGGCTGGATAAAACAGCAACTATTGAGGTAAAATTAGAGTAGTTAACTGCGTTTTTTACTCTGCGGTTTGACCTCACACAAAAACGAATACAATCTGCTGATTTCTGTCGCGGAAAGCCAAAAAAATTAGAGACGAATTAAAGCCCCCAGATTCATCTGTGAAGTTAATCTGTGGATTCAATCTCAAATCGAATGGCAGAGAAATAAGATTTAGATATTAGTTAAAACCCAGATAAATCTGTGGATTTAATCTCAAATCTCAAATCGAGTGGCACAGAAATAAGATTTAGATATTAGTTAAAACCCAGATCGATCTGTGGATTTAATCTAAAATCTAAAATCTAAAATCTAAAATCGTTGGATGGGTGCACATGACAACTGATAACCTGCGAAATATACCTGTTTTGGGTAAACTGTGGGAGCGGATAGAGGCAATGCCTCCGCCGGTGACTGAGGATTCTTTACTGCTGCGAATCCTAGTTCAGTTGTTGGTAATTGTGGGAATTGTGGCTACTGACGTTGCTTCTGAAGAAAGCCTGAACCTGTGGGCTGTGCCTGTTAGTATTGTGGGAGCAACTTGGAGTTGGTACCGCCGCCGCGATCGCAATGTAGCCGCTAAATTCTGCATAGCTATTGGAATGCTGGTGGCGCTGTTCGCCTTTTTTACCCGCTTGGTGGGAGAATTAAACGATACGCGGTTAGTTTTGGCGCAACTGTTAATTAACATTCAAGTGTTGCACAGTTTCGATTTGCCCCGCCGCAAGGATTTGGGCTATTCAGTCGTCATCGGGCTGATTTTGTTGAGTGTAGCGGCGACCATCAGTCAAACGCTGACTTTTGGGCCGCTGCTGTTGGTATTTTTGGCTTTAGTGCTGCCGACATTGGTGCTAGATTACCGATCGCGCTTGGGACTCTCGAAGCTAGAAAACATCAATCCGGTGACAGAAAGTAGAAGTAAAAACAACAATTTATCGCTATTTGCTGCTACTTTATCTCCCAAGTATTTTAGTTTGTTGTTGTTGATAACTGTAGGGTTGGGGCTGGCTATTTTTGCGTTTTTGCCGCGCCTCCCAGGCTATCAATTGCGGACTTTTCCCGTGAGTGCTCCTATTGAATATCAGGGCGAGTTTGACTCGCGCAGCATTCTGAATCCGGGGTATGTCAGGGGGGGAAATCAAAAAGGAACTGGCGGAGGGAAGGGGAGAAACCCAGACAAAGGGCCAGGAGAGGTAGACTCTACTTTTTATTACGGTTTCAACCAGCGCATCAATCAAAATTTGCGAGGGGTATTAAAACCTCAAGTGGTGATGCGGGTGCGATCGCAGGCGGCGGGTTTTTGGCGGGTGTTGGGCTTTGACAAATATACTGGTCAGGGTTGGGAAATTTCGCGCAACGACGACGCTTTTAAGGTGAATCGACCTCGCTGGTCTTATCAATTTTACCTGAATCCTTTTCCCAATGCGCCCCGCTTTCAAGAGGTGATTCAAAGTTATACTATTCTTGCTCAGTTGCCAAATTTGATTCCGGCTTTAAACAAGCCGAAGGAACTTTATTTTCCGACGCAGGAAGTGGCGATTGATGCGGAGGGGGGTTTGCGATCGCCTGTGGAATTGGCGGATGGTTTGACTTATACGGTGATTTCTAACGTACCTTTTCGCGATCGCTCCTTGTTGGGGCAAACTGGTACTAATTACCCGAAAAATATTCGCAAATTCTATTTGGACGTGCCGCCAGAAATTGCCCAGAAAGTGCGAGAAAAAACTGAAGAAATCTTGTTGGGGAGAACAAGAGTGGCTAAGTCGGACAGGGCGATCGATTCTCCCTACGAAAAAGCTCTGTACTTAGCTCAATATTTGAAGCAAAACCCGAATTACAAACTTGTCAAAGCTTTGCCTTATTTAGAAGAAACTGAAGATTTAGTCGAGGGTTTTCTGTTTGGCTATCAAAACACGCAAGACGGCAAAAAAGTTACAGGCGGATACCCCGACCATTTTTCGACGGTACTGACAATTATGCTGAGGTCGATCGGGATTCCGGCGCGAGTGGCTGGCGGTTTCGATACGGGAGAATTCAACCCGTTTACTGGTTTGTATGTGGTGAAAAATACCGACGCTTTCTTGATGACGGAGGTATATTTTCCTAAATACGGCTGGTTTGGTTTTAATCCGATTCCCGGTTATCCGCTGATTCCGGCTTCGGTGGAAGACAACCAGACTTTTAGCGCGATCGAATCGTTTTGGAAGTGGATCGCGGGTTGGCTACCGACTCCTCTCAGAAGCGGGCTCGATTCAGTTATCGGTTTTGTCATTGGCTGGATCAGTTTGATTCTGGGCTGGTTTATGGCGCAGTTTGCTAGGGGTTGGGTGGGGTTATTTACTGGGTTGATTAGCGCGATCGCCTTTGGGTTTATTGGCTGGTTAATTTGGCAAGGGTGGCGCAAGTGGCGCTACCGCCGCTGGCTGCATAAGTTACCGCCGGTGGAGCGGGTTTATCAGCAAATGCTGAAGGATTTGGCAAGCCGCGGATTTGCCAAGCAGAAAGCTCAAACGCCTTTGGAGTATGCAAAGACAATGCGCGGCCACCATGCAACTGATGAAGCCGAAGTAATTGAGGAAGTTTCGCAAGCTTACGTGCGGTGGAAGTATGGCGGCGAAGCGGGAAATTTGAGTCAGTTGCGACAGTTGGTGGACAATTTAAGGCGATCGCACTTGCAGAAACTCAAAAAGCGCTGGTTTTAGCAGCCTTGAATTCAAAAAATGTAAGGTGCGCCTCGGCGCACCTTACCGCTATAAAGCTAAAACGAAATATTTTGAGTGGAAAAGTGAGGGAAAACGGTTAACCAGAGATTAACTCAGACTCCTCAACAACCTAGCCATAAGGCTTAGAAAGCGATGCGGATAAAAGGACTTGAACCTTCACTCCTTTCGGAACCAGAACCTAAATCTGGCGCGTCTGCCAATTTCGCCATATCCGCATTTTGACACCGAACTAACATAGCACAGCACAAAGCCATGCGTCAAGAGCCAGAAACCCGGTTATTTTTGGACACCGGGTTCAATCATGAATTATAGCCACAGCAATTTTCCGTATATTTAACTCGTCACTTAGTTTTGCCCGATCGCCTTCCAAGTGATTTCGTCAACCACGCCGTCAACCGTCAAACCCTTATACTCCTGAAAGCTCTTGACAGCCGTAGTAGTGCGAGTGCCAAAAATCCCGTCAATCGGGCCCGGATCGTAACCCTGCATTTCCAAACGCACCTGTAGCGTCTTCACCTTAGAACCCGCCGCGCCTTTAGTCAGAGCAGTTGCAGGATTTGTCGGAACCGAAGCACTCTTCTGAACTCGATCGTCGCTTGGAAGTGCAGCTTTGCTTTGCAAACTTTCGGGAGCTGACACCGGATCTGCTGCTAAAGCAGTCCAAGTTTGTTTATCCACAATACCGTCGGAATTCAAACGCTGAGACTTCTGAAAAGCACTCACAGCCGATTTGGTGCGAGAACCGTAGGAACCGTCGATCGTCCCGATCGCAAAACCGTGAACTTGCAACCGCTGCTGTATGGCCGCAACTTCAGGCCCGTCTGCTCCCGCCGAGATAGTTTTTTCCTTTCTCACAGGCGGCTGCTCCCCTGCATAAAAAGGCTTATTAAACATATCTCCTTGGGAATTTGCCTCCGGCTGTGTAGACGCACCAGGATCGGCGGGACTCACAAAGTCTCTGCGGTATTGTTCCTGCACAAAGGGTTTGGAGTCGAAGGCTGCATTTGCCTTTTTGGTCAACCCAGGAGCGAACAGAGCTAGCAAGCTAAAAATCGTAACAGTAGTTAAACGCATAAGTTTCATCCTGTTGGTAAAGTTTGACAAGGTTTCCCTGTTTTCATGTTTCTCAATCTCATTGTATTACCCGGATCGCTTTCTAAGAAATATCTTTCCAGGCCTTTAGAAATTCGGCAATGGGACAGGAGCAGTCAGAAGTTGCTAGTTGGAAGTTACGAATTGAAAGTAGGGGCCGTTTCGCGCTATTCCTTAGAAACCGGGTTTCTGAGGAGATGTTTCGTTACCAGAGTCAATATTTTCGTAGAAACTGGGTTTCTTAGCAATAGTCCTACGGTACAAAACTGGCTCTCCTTCACAAATCTTTACTAGCGGGTTTTGTACAAAGTCGATCGCTCCGAGGCCAACTTTTTTCTCTCAACCGGCCCCTACAAATCCCAAATCGCCACTTAACTTATCGGTTCGCGTGTTCTGCCCATAAAGCCTTCGCTCTCGGCTTGTAAATCAGATAAAACAGCTCTTCTATATAGCGGAGCATATCTTCGCGGTTTTCCTGAGACGAGTAGTGCCAAAAACCGTAAGTCTTGGCCAGAGTCAGCAGCCTGCTAGCATGAATTTTCCAGGTATAGGTGCTGTAAACTCGGTCAATTCCTCGCGTTGAAATTTCATACCAATAGTTAGGATTTTGTTCGCATTTCGATAAAAAATCGAGAATTTTTTGGGCAGTTTCCTGGTGGTTTTTCTGGTTGATATAAAACCCATTTACCCCATCTTGAATAATTTCCAGCGGGCCGCCAAACTGAGTCCCAAAAGTCGGAATACCGGTAATCATTGCTTCGAGAATTTTCAAGCCAAAAGCTTCAAATAAGGCTGGCTGAACAAATATACCTTGGCCGTCGGCAATTACCCGGTAGATTTCGCCGGACAGGCTTTTGGAAAGCCGCACTCCCCTGATTTGATTTTTTTTTATTTGACCTAAAAAATAGAGCGATACTATCTGAGTATCGCCCTATTTTTTGGGGCTGGTACTTTTTTTAATCTCATTGTAAAGTTTGCAATCAGAAATTACCATCCCTCAAATGACATAAAATTCCCCGTATTTGTGGCGAATGTAGCGGACAAAAGGATCGATAGTTAAAGGTGAACCGGTCACGCGATCGATCAATTCAACTGCAGTGTATTTGCGGCCGTGCTGGTAGATGTTTTGTTTGAGCCAGTCGTGGAGTAGAGTAAAGTTTCCCTGTTCTATTTGTACGGTAATTTCGGGATTGCTTTTGACTGCGGTTTCGTAGAATTGAGCGCTCATCAAGTTGCCGAGGGTGTAACCTTGGAACATTCCGCCGATCGTCCCGACGTACCAGTGAACATCCTGCATCGCACCATCGCTGTCGGTGGCGGGGACAACGCCGAGGTCTGTTTTATAACGTTCGTTCCAGGCTTCGGGGAGGTCTCGGACTGCGAGTTTGCCCTCTACCATTGCCAATTCTAGGTCAAAGCGGATGGCGACGTGGAGGTTGTAGGTTACTTCGTCGGCGTCGGTGCGGACGAGCGATCGCGAGACTTTGTTAATTGCCCGGTAAAATGTGTCAGTGGATACCTGTCCCAACTGTCGCAAAAATACGCCTTGGAGTTGCGGGTAAAAACATTCCCAAAAACCGCGGCTGCGCCCGACCAAATTTTCCCAAAGCCGCGACTGGCTTTCGTGCACGCCGGAGGAAATGCCGCCAGCCAGAAGCGTACCTTCAAATTCTGGGGAATTGCCGAGTTCGTAGAGGGCGTGTCCGGCTTCGTGGATGCTGCTGAACAAAGCTTGATCCAAGTGATCTTCGTAGACGCGGGTGGTGATTCGCACATCGTCTATGGAGAAGTTGGTCATGAAGGGGTGGAGGGTGGTGTCTTGCCGTCCGCGCTGGAAATCATACCCCATCCGTTCTACGACTGTGCGGGTGAATTCTAGTTGCTGGGCTTCTGAGAAGTATTGATGCAAGCAGGAGTCGTCGGCGGCGGGTTGAGAGGTGATCGCTTCGACTATTGGGACTAATTCTTGACGCAGTTGGGCGAATAGGGGGCGCAACAGGGATACTTTCATGCCGTAGTCGCTGCGATCGATCAAAGGATCGGCGATATGTTCGTATCCGGGGAAAAAGTCGGCGTATTGCCTGCTTAATTCTAGGGTTTTTTCGAGATAGGGTTCGACGGTTGCGAAGTTGTTGTCTGCTTTGGCTGTGGCCCAAGCTTCGTAGGAGTCGGCTTGGTGGCGGCAGAGTGCGGACATGAAGGCTGCGGGGACTCTGGCGGCGCGATCGTAGTCTCTGCGGGCGATGCGGATCAGGCTGGCTGGGATGGAGTCGTAGGGGAGGGCTTGTTCATAGAAACGCAAGTCTTCTAGGAGTTCGCCTATTTTGGGGTCAGTAAATTTTTCGTGGGATATTTGTTTGAGAGTGGCCAACTGGCGGCCTCTGGCGGTTGCACCTTTGGCGGGCATATAAGTCGCCTGATCCCAATGCAGCAGCGACGAGGCTGATTCGATGTCAGTAACTTCTCTGAGGTGGGCTGCAAGTTGAGCAAATTTTGCTTGAGTTTTGTCTAGGGTTTGCATGATTGGCGTTGGAGGTACTGTTTTGCCTAAAAAGGTTACAGTGCGGCATTGGTATCCATCAATCATTGCTACCCTGAAATCAAGCTAAAAACCGCACTTCTTCCCGTATTGTACGCAATTTCGAGTCATTCTGGCAGAGTTCACGGTATTTCTTCGGATTGAGCTCGATCGCCCTTGATAAATTTTCGATCGCCTTGCTGGTGATGGTTGCTAAAGCTTCAGGGTTGTTTGTACCATCGCCTGCTGCTTTTTCTAGGAGGTAAATGCAAGCTTTTTGATAGTAAAGATTTGGGTCGTCGGGTTTGAGTGCGATGATTTTATCGTAGGATTCTCTGGCTTCGGTAAATCGTTGGATTTTTTTGAGGGCGACGGCGCGGTTGTACCACGCTTCGGTGTTTTCTGGCTGCAACTCTACGGTTTTGTCCCAAGAGGCGATTGCTTCTTCAAAGCGCTGTAAGTTGGCCAAGGCCAGGCCGCGGTTGTACCAGGTTTCGCTATCCTCTGGCTTGAGTGCGAGGGCTTTGTCCCAGGAGGCGATGGCTGCTTCAAATTTTCCCATTTGGGCGATCGCGGTGCCGCGTTTGTTCCACACTTCGGGGGAATCCGGCCGCAGTTGCAGGGTTTTGTCGTAGGAGGCGACGGCTTCTGGGTAGAGTTTTTCGTCGGCTAGGGCGACGGCGCGGTTGTACCAGGCTTGATGCAAGTCTGGTTTTAGTTCGATTGCTTTGTCGTAGGAGGCGATCGCCGCTGTGTTTTGGCCGGAGGTTTTCAGGGCTAGCGCTCTATTGTACCAAGCTTCGGAGTAGTCTGCTTTGATGGCGATCGCTTTGTCGTAGGAGTCGATCGCTTCTGATAATTTTTCCAAATTTACCAGAGTGTTGCCGCGGTTCGTCCAAGCTTCGTGATAGTTTGGCTGGAGTTTGATCGCCTGTTCGTAGGAGGTGATGGCGTCTGAGAGTCTGTCGATCTTCCGCAAAATGTTGGCGCGATTGTACCAGGCTTCTGGATTGTTTGGTTGAATTTTTAAAGATTGGTTGTAGGCCCATATGGCTTCGGGTAGCCGTCCCAATTTTCTGAGGGCTACGCCTTTGTTGTACCAGGCTTCGTAAAATTTTGGTTCGAGTTCGATCGCCTTCGACCACGATTCTAGCGCGGCTGACAACCGTCCCATTGTTTCTAGGGCGTTACCGCGATCGTACAGCGTTTGAGCCTTTTGGGCGTTGACCGATCTGGATTGTTCCCCCGAGTCGATCGGCTTTTCTATGCTGGCTAATTTTTGCAAGGGGTTTCACCTCATTATTTTTTGTAAAATTGTCGCTTTTTCTTTATATTGATTAAGTTTTCGCTGCCGATCGCAATTGATCGATCGCCTATATTTGGTTATTTATGGCAATTTTATAGTAACTATGCAATTTTTTCAACTTTTTCTAATCTATACGCAACTCTCTGGTTTCTAGGTATAGATTAATACTATTTTTTTTCATAAATTGCGTAGAAGCGCAAAAAGGGCGATCGCACTCAGGTATCACAAACCTCACCCAAGATTTAAATGTTTTTTTCAGGGTCGAGAATCGAACCAAAATTAGGCTCTATCGCTACTGTTTTAATCCATTCTGAGTCGTGGAAGGGCAAGCCATCAGCTAAAGTGTAGATATCTTCGGCTGAGTCTCTCAGAGAATCAAAGGCTGGATTTGCGATCGTAGCTTTTAGCCATTCATATTCTTGTAGTTTTGCTTTGTCAATTAGGGCTGCTTCTAGTGCTTCCAGTCGCTTCAGGTCTGCATAAGTAATGATAGCAGCGATCGCCTTTCCTTCCTGTTCTATGACGATTCGTGCTCCAGTATCCTCGACACGGGCGATGAGTTCGGGAAATCTGTCATTAGTTACGGTTACATTTAGTTGAGTCATCTTTTACCTCGCTACTAATTCTTCTATCATATCGTGTCTGCTAGCTTCGGTTGAAGAGTATTTGTGATGCTGTAAGGGCGGGTTTTACCAACAATAATTGCCTCAAACCGACAATTTCATAAACCCGCCCGCACTTGGGCGGCAAATCCCTATTCTTGAATCAAGGCTTGAAACTGAGGGTGCGATCGAATGCTGTCAAAACCCGAGTCAGTTTTTGCGAGTTCTCGGTATGTGTCAGGATTCAGATTGATGGCTTGCTGCAAATTCTGAATCGCTTGGTCAATCTGACTCTGTAACGCATAACAGCAAGCTTTGTTATAAAATGCTTCCTGATAATTTGGTTTGAATTCTAAGGCTTTGTCGAAGGAGACTATTGCTTCTTCTAATCTTTCTAAATTACACAGTGCATAGCCCCGACTGTACCAGGCTTCATGAAAATCTGGTTTGAATTCTAAGGCTTTGTCGTAGGAGGCGATCGCTTCTTCCCATCTTCCTAAATTACCCAGTGCATAGCCCCGAGTGTACCAGGCTGCGTGAAAATCTGGTTTGGTTTCTAAGGCTTTGTCGTAAGATGCAATCGCTTCTTCCCATCTTCCTAAATTACCCAGTGCATAGCCCCGATTAGTCCAGACTTCGGGATAATCTGGTTTGAATTCTAAGGCTTTGTCGCAGGATGCGAGCGCTTCTTCCCATCTTCCTAAATTACCCAGTGCATTGCCCCGATTAGTCCAGGCTTCGTGAGAATCTGGTTTGAATTCTAAGGCTTTGTCGTAAGATGCAATCGCTTCTTCCCATCTTCCTAAATTACCCAGTGCATAGCCCCGATTGCCCCAGGCTTCGTGAAAATCTGGTTTGAATTCTAGGGCTTTGTCGCAGTCGGCGATCGCTTCTTCCCATCTTCCTAAATTACCCAGTGCAGTACCCCGCTGTATCCACGCTTCGTGATAATCTGGTTGGAATTCTAAGGCTTTGTCGTGGGAGGTGATCGCTGCTTCAAATCTTCCTAAAATACCCAGTGCATTGCCTCGATTATACCAAGCAAGGTGAAAATCCGGTTTGATTTTTAAGGCTTTGTCGCAAGAGGTGATCGCTTCTTCAAATCTTCCTAAATTATTCAGTGCCAGGCCCCGATTGCTCCAGGCTTCGTGATAATCTGGTTTGAATTCTAAGGTTTTGTCGTAGGAGGCGATCGCTGCTTCAAATCTTCCTAAATTATTCAGTGCATTGCCTCGATTATACCAAGCAAGGTGAAAATCCGGTTTGATTTTTAAGGCTTTGTCGTAGGAGGCGATCGCTGCTTCAAATCTTCCTAAATTATTCAGTGCCAGGCCCCGATTGCTCCAGGCTTCGTGATAATCTGGTTTGAATTCTAAG
>NZ_JAUBTX010000010.1:134191-157279 GCF_036705185.1 Microcoleus sp. B4-D4
GTTTTGTCGTAGGAGGCGATCGCTGCTTCAAATCTCCCTAAATTACCCAGCATAACGCCACGATTGTACCAGGCTAGGTAAAAATCTGGTTTAATTGCTAAAGTTTTGTCGTAGCAGGCGATCGCTTCTTGAAATTTCCCTGAATTACCCAGTGCAACGCCCTGATTGTAACAGGCTTCGGGATCGGGTTTCATTTCTAAAGCTTCCTCGAAAAAGGCGGTTGTTTTTTCAAAAAAACCTAACCCTAAATTATACAGTTCATTCCAATCCATAATTTCTCACCTCATGGCTCAAATTGTGCAAGACTCTATTGAAATTGCTTAATTCCTTTAACCAGCCGATTAAAATCTTAATAATCTTAAAGTATTTTTTGCAAGTTCAATGTTTCTCAAGACTAACACAACCGAACTAAGCTGACAATACCTGAGCCGCCGTCAACACTAATTCTGGAAAAGTGGGCGAAACAATTTGTTCGTTATCTCTAAACTGAGTGCGCTGATATTTGCCTTCAGCATTTAGCGAAAACACAAATACCGTCGGAATTTTCGGGTTTCCCAAATACTCTCTTTTGCCGATCGCCAAATAATCAATAATCCAGTATTCAGCAATGCCCAAGCGTTCGTATTCATCTAGCTTGTCAACATAATCATCTTCCCAATTCGTTGATACTACCTCCACAGCTAACTGAATCGGCGATTCGAGTGCCGTATAGGATTTGCGTTCAGCACGCCACAAAGTGCGATCGATAACACTGACATCAGGAACTCGTCCTTGCTCTATACCTTCTTTTGTGGTAGTTTTAATCGTGATGCCTCGTTTTACTACATAGTTGAGTTTCAGCCGATCGCACTCTTGATAAAACTGTCTATCTGCAAATTCAGTAACATCATCGTGATTTCTGGTAGTTGCCATTTTGACAATCTCTCCGTTCACCAATTCATAAACACCATCTTCCGGGCAAATTGTAATAAATTCGTTAAATTTTAATTTTTGTTTGGTGATTGCAATCATTTTTTTAAATTATCCCTAAAATTGGAGGCAGAGCCTCTGGATCTGCGTTACCAGGCAGAGCCTGGTAACAAGTAGTTTCTTAGTCTCGCGTTGCGCGGACTTTGTTTGTTTAGACGCGATTTCAATCGCCGAATAATTGATTTTTAGGCTTGATACTTTTTCAGAATAGCAACTTTTTCGGGGTAGATGTCGATCGCCATTTTCTCATCATACCTAGTCGCTAGCGATCGCCTCACCTCGCCCAAAAACAGCGGCTGCGACAGCCCCGGCTCTGGATGTACGATCGTCCGAACGCGGATAGTCATGTAGTCTCTTCCGCGTCCAGAACGCCCTGGAGAGTACAAATCCGCCGCCGCTTGCTGCATCGTTGCTTCTAACTCCGATTCAGTAATCGAAGGCGGCACCGTAACAACTGTTTGAGCGCCGCCAGTGTCGTAAACTAAAGAATAGCGCACCGCGCCGGGAATTTCCGTGCGCGCAAACAGTCCCAAACCAAGACCAAATATACTCGCAGCAATTACGGCCATAAAGCTAGTCACTCCGACCAAACGGAAGCGAAAGCCCCATTTAAAAATAAATGCTATAACTGTTAAAACCAGCAAAGCCGCTGTCAGAATTCCTGCCCATTGGGCATACATTAATAGGTTAGAATTTACGTTCATTTGAGAATTATCTAATTGTTGACTGTTGGCAGTTGACTGTTGACTGTTGATTGTTGGCCGTTAACTGTTAGCATTAGTTATTGGTAGTCACTAACAACTAACAACTAAAACGGGACAAATAACAACCTACAAATAATATCAAATCCGGTAGCATCCTCCTGCATTCATCTCTCCATTCTCTCTCTCTGTGTCCTCTGCGCTCTCTGCGGTTAAAAAAATCCAATTCAACCAAGAACGACATCACAAACAACCAATGCCAGTGACTGTTGACCAATGACCAATGACCAATGACCAATTAAGCCTTTCGGCCCACAAGCAAATAAGTCATCATATCGCCTTTACCCTTCACTGGAATCACGCCGCGCTCTTGGAAAACGTACTTGTCCTGAAGGCGTTCGTAAGTAGCAACTGTCACCTGAATGCCGCCCGGTACCCCTTGAGATTCCATCCGCGAAGCTGTATTTACCGTATCTCCCCACAAATCATAAGTAAATTTTTTAGTACCGATTACCCCAGCTTCCACCGGGCCCGTATTGATGCCGATGCGGATGCTGAGCGGCTGACCTCCCTTGGTTTGCATCTTAGCGATGGCTGTTTGAATGTCGATCGCCATTTCGGCAATGCTTTCGGCGTGGTTGTCGCTCGGTTTAGGCAAACCGCCAACCACCATATAAGCATCGCCGATCGTCTTAATTTTCTCAAGTCCGTAGCGATCGGCCAACTCGTCAAAAGCTGAAAAAATCTCGTTGAGCAACTCTACCAACTGGGCCGGCGACAAATGAGCCGAAAGCTTCGTAAAACCGACCAAATCGGCAAACATGACCGTTACCTCAGCAAAACTGTCGGCGATCGTGCTTTCCCCTTCTTTGAGGCGCTGGGCGATCGGAGCTGGTAAAATATTTAACAGCAAACGTTCCGACTTTTCCTTTTCCTGTGCCAACTCCCGCAAATAAGTTTGCTCCTTATCGCGCAGCCGCTTCTTTTCCAGACAAGCACTAATCCGAGCCTTGAGCAATACCGGATTGAAAGGTTTAGAAAGATAATCCTCCGCCCCCAACTCAATACAGCGCACAATACTGTCGATATCGTCCACCGCCGAAATCATAATCACCGGGATGTGGCGCAAATTCTCGTCAGCCTTGAGATTTTCCAGCACCTGATAGCCGTTCATTTGCGGCATCATAATGTCTAGCAAAACTAAATCAAAAGGGTCGCTACGCATCATTTCCAGAGCTTGGAGACCATCCTCAGCAACAGTCACTGCGTGGCCTTGACGCTGAAGTCGGCGAGCCAGCAAATCGCGGTTCACCTCATTGTCGTCAACAACCAGTACATTGCCCTCATCACCTTTCATTTCATGGCCTCTTTCAGAAGCGTTTCAATCTTGCTCAAAAGCCGGGGAAACTCCACTGGTTTGGTGTCGTAGTCGTCGCAGCCGGCCGCGAGACACTTTTCACGATCGCCCGCCATTGCGTGAGCCGTCAGCGCAATCACCGGAATCGTCTTAGTTTCTGGGGCCGCCTTAATTTGCTGGGTTGCTTGCCACCCGTCGAGCACTGGCAGACTCATATCCATTAGAATCAAATCCGGTACTTTCGCCATCGCCATCGACACTCCCTCGGCACCGTCCACAGCAATAAAGACCTCGTGTCCCTTGCGGGCCAGACGCCTAGAAAGCATATCTCTATTCATTTCGTTGTCTTCGACCAACAGGATTTTAGCCATTGGTGTTCTCCTTGCCTTTCGAGTCGTACCTGCGATCGAGCCTTTCATTTACTATAGAGCGAACATCGCGCAGCAAAGTATCGCAACTGTAGACTCCCTTTTGTAAAACCCGATCGACATAGCCGTTTAGCTGCTCCCTTTCGGCGGTAGTCAGGTCTTTAGCAGTAATAACGACGATCGGTATAGGATCTTCAGAATGCGACTTGCGAAGTTCGGCGATCAATTCAAAACCATCCATTTCTGGCAGCATCAAATCCAGCAAAATCAGGTGCGGGCGAGCAAGTTCTAGCTGTTCGAGAGCCGCCTGTCCGCTGTCAGCTTCCGCCACTGCCCAACCTTGTTTTTCTAGTATGCGCCGCAGTATGTTGCGAGTGGCACCGTCATCTTCCACAATCAATATCTGACAGGGCAAACTTTTAGCCACAACGCCGTCTCGATCGCGTCGGTACTTATTCAACAAAGCAGCCAGCCGTTTGCCGTCCACGGGTTTGGTGAGGTAGTCCGAAGCGCCCAACGCAAAGCCGAGGCTTTTGTTGCCCACAAAGGATAGCAGGATTACGGGAATCTCGGCAAGATCTGGATCTGCCTTCAGCGCCGAAAGCACCGCCCAGCCGTCCATTCCCGGCATCATCACATCCAGGGTAATCGCATCTGGCCGCAGTTGCTCGGCCAGCCTGAGAGCTTCCTCGCCACCGCCGGCGACTTCTATGTGCAGTCCTTGGCGAGCCAGGGCGCGCTGGATCAAATCTTGGGAGATGGGGTCATCGTCAACTACCAGCACCGTGCCGACAGCGGGTGCGTCCTCCGTTCTCGTGCTGTCGCGGGTTGGGCTGGGAACGGACGGCTGTTGGATGGCGCTGGGCAAAAGTACGGTGAAAGTGGTGCCTGCGCCCAAGGTGCTGCAGGCCTCAATGCTGCCGCCCATCATCTGACAGAAGCGCTGGCTGATAGCTAGTCCCAAACCCGTGCCGCCATACTTGCGGGTAGTTGAGGCATCTGCTTGGGTGAAAGGTTGGAAAACTCGCTGCAATTGGTCTGTTGTCATGCCGATGCCGGTGTCGGTGACGCGGAAACTGATAAATTCGGAGTTGGCAATTAAAATTTGCGAAGATTCCTCTTGATTTTGCATTCTTAATTGTTCATTTTTAATGCTTTCGACTGCGATCGCAATTTTCCCATTTTTAGTAAACTTGGCAGCGTTGCTCAGCAGGTTCAGCAGCACCTGCCGGACTTTGGTCATGTCGGCGTGCATCGTGTGGAGATTGTCCCGACAGTACACTTCTAGGATGTTGCCATTTTTCTCGATTAGCGGCTTGGCCGTGGCGACAGCGCTTTCAATTAAGGTATGGATGTCGAAGGTTTCTAAGTAGAGATCCATTCGACCTGCTTCTATTTTAGATATATCTAGGATGTCGTCGATCAGGGAAAGCAGGTGTTTGCCGGCGCTGCGGATTTTTTCGAGGTCAGAGACGGATTCGCCGGCACCCAATTCTTCGGCTTCTTCTTTGAGCATTTCGCTGTAGCCGATGATGGCATTGAGGGGCGTTCGCAGTTCGTGGCTCATGTTAGCGAGAAATGTGCTTTTTGCCCGGTTGGCCGATTCTGCTGCTTCTAGGGCCGACTGCATGGCGGATTCTGCCTGTTTGCGATCGGTAATGTCTTCGACTGTGCCTTCGTAGTATAAAACGCTGCCATTTTCGTCGCAGATGCTGCGGGCGTTTTCGGAAATCCAGATCGTGCTACCGTCAAGGCGGTATATTTGGGATTCAAATTTTGACACTTGGCGGCGCGCGGCCAATTGGGCCACAAACTGGGCGCGCCGATTGGGGTTAACGTAAAGTTGGCGGTTGATATCTGTGAGTTCGGCGAGCATTTGGGCACAGGATTTGTAGCCGTAAATCTCGGCTAGTGCGGGATTGGCGCTGAGGTAGCGTCCCTCGGGGGTTGTCTGGAATATGCCTTCGACTGCGTTTTCAAAGATGCTGCGGTATTTAGTTTCGGCTTGTCTCAAGGCGAATTCTGCTTTTTGGCGTTCTAGGGCATTGGCGAGCATTTCCCCTACCATTTTTAGAGGAGTTAATATTTCGGTCGATCGACCTGTTGCGGGTTGGAAGCTCTCGAATCCGAGGAATCCTATTAGGTTTTCACTACAAGTTAGGGGAATAATTATCAGCGATTGTAGATTGTTTTGAGGTATATTTAATTGTGTTTCTGGGGAATGTGCGATCGCATTTGTTGAGGAAGTTGCTACTTTTTCGGTGGTTTGGGATGGGAACTCGGTCAGGACTTCTGGTAACTTCTTGCCTTGAAAATAGGCAATTTCAGTTTGTACGGGGGGAGGGAGTCCGTCGATTTCTGTGATGTGGAGGTCTTCGGCGCGATCGAGCTTTTCGGCAATCCAAGGAATTCTGGCGATGTCTATTTGTTGGCGGCTGCTGTCTTCTTCTATTTCCAAAATGCCGTCGCTACACCACTCGCAGGTTTTTTCGGCGCTGGTTTTGTCTGCTGATAACAGGTAGATGTAACTGCGGTCAAATCCGGTGAAGGTGGCGATTGCTTCGAGAGTGCGATCGATAAATTTGCCTGTTTCCGAGCTGGGCTGGCCGATGAAATTGATTGACAAACTCGCAATCAACTGATTTAATTCTACTCGATGCTGCAAAGAGCGTTCTACTTTTTGGCGATCGGTAACGTCTCGAAAGCTCCATACTCTGCCGGCTGTGTTTGCTCCGACTTTTGAGGGTAGCGAATTTAATTCGAGGATTTTTCCGTCTTTAAGTTCTAATAATTGGCTGATTTGAGCCTCTGGATTTGCCGACAGTTTTATTAGGTCTGGAAGAATATTTGGGGATTTTTTTAATTGGCGTGCTGCGAAGGTAAACCATGTTTCGACAGAGCTTTTGACCTTGCCTAGCGCCGACTGGCTCAACTTTTCTGCTGCTTGAGACAAGCCCCACATTTCAATAATTTTATGATTAAAATTGCATATATTGCCGTTGCTGTCAACGGCAAGAATTCCGGCATCTGTAGATTCTATAACTGCTTGCAGCATTGAGAGCGATCGCTTGTGTTCTGTCATGTCAAAAAACACCAAGACTGATATTTCGCTCCCGTCAACTGCGGGATTGAAAAAATAGGAAACTGGTAATTTTTTGCCGTCGCTGCACAGAAATTCGTCGTCCCAATTGCTGCAAGGTTGACGGTGGGCGATCGCCTGTTGTAAAGATAATGTAGGTGCGATCGGTTCATGTTCGCTTTTGCTTGCTGACTGTTTCCCGGCCGTCAAAACTTGGGATTTTTGGCCTTTGTTTTGGTTGCTGTTGATGCGAGACAGCAGGGAAACACGCCAAAGTTCTGACTCCCGCCACCCCAGCAAGCGTTCGGCTTCGGGATTCCAGGAGAGGACAAACCCGTTTCGATCGAGGATACACAATCCCGCCCCCAAACTGTTAAAAGTCGATCGCAGCCGATCGAATTCTGAAGCTGTTCGAGAATCTGGGGTGGACTGGGGCGAGGGAACCCCATCCTGCAACGCCTCCTGTTCTTGCTGACTCTGAGTTTCGTCATAGCTACAACTTAGCTGTTCTAAAAATAGCTGCCACTGCTGTGCGTTGGGAGGGGACTCGCCGGCTAAACCGAGCTGTTCTAGTTGGCGCTGGAGGTGAGGATGCATAATTTCTGGCGCTTTGTAGCAATTTGTTATAGTATATCTTTTTAATTATTGACACTCCCCGCGCTAAAGCGACGGGGATTCTTAAAAAACTACCAAACGGCAATTCTTAAGGGCGCTGTCAAGGCACCTCTACCAACTCCACTAAGGTCAAGACCTAGCATTGTTGCTACTTTTCGTATGATGTTGCCCGCTGCGTTACAGTCTGCATTAATGTACCAATTTTGTAAATTAGTTCGATACAGTCCACGCTTAATTCGTCTACCAGACTCTTTCCCCCCATCGAGTTTTGCACCGATTGCAGGCAGGAAGTCACTGTCAACAAATGAAGCTTTTGATGTGTAGCTTTCCTCTGTTTCGATGAATCTAATTCCATACTTTTCGCAGAGCTGAGAGATTCTAGTTTTCAATCTACCAGTAGGAATTTGTACGAATTTTTGATTAGTTTTTGCTCTCATATTTACGCTATTTTTCTGACCCTTGTTCCAACCAAAAACAACAGTACCAATTTGGTTTTCTAGGCAGTGATTAATAACTATTTTAGCCGCCTTATTTACCGCATCACGCATATATCAAATTTTTAGACTGTTTTTTAGCGGGAAAGGAAATAATCGATAAATAGCAGAAAAAAATCATCTTGACAAAAGACTCTATTTATCATAATTTTCGAGGGATAACGAAGTTTCGTTTATAATAGCTGGCAGCCGAATTGTAAAAGTAGAACCTTTCTCTAACTCGCTGCAGGCACTAATGTCTCCGCCCATCATTTCGCAGAATTTCTGAGTAATCGTCAAACCTAAACCAGTGCCGCCGTACTTCTTAGTAGTTGAAGAATCGGCTTGGGTGAAAGGATCGAAGATTTTGGCTAACTGTTCGGAATTCATGCCAATGCCGGTATCTTTTACTGTAAAAACGATCCAATCTTGAGAGGAAGACAATAGAGACGAGCTATTTTCAGTTTTGTCTCCTCTATAGGCTGCAAGTTTTTTGCGTCTCTTGGCAGCTTCGGCGGGGGTTTCGGGGGAGCGGATAACGGCTAAGGTAATTGTGCCGGAGCAAGTAAATTTTGAGGCGTTGCTGAGCAGGTTGAGCAGGGATTGCCGCAGTTTTGTTAAGTCGCTCTGCATGGAGCCAATATCTTCAGGGCATTGTATTTCTAAGATATTACTATTTTTGTCGGCCATCGGGGCGATCGTGGCGATCGCTTCCTTAACTAGATTTAAAATGCTGAAGGTTTCGAGGTGTAAGTCGGTGCGGCCTGCTTCAATTTTAGAGAAGTCCAGAATATCTTTGATCAGCGCTAGCAAGTGATGGCCGGCGGTGTTAATTTTCAGGAGGTCGTCGATGAACTCTTCGTCTACAGGAATCTCTCGGGCATCTTCTTGCAGGAGCTCGCTGTAGCCGATGATAGCGTTGAGGGGTGTACGCAATTCGTGGCTCATGTTGGCGAGAAAGATGCTTTTCGATTGATTTGCGGCTTCGGCGGCTTCTTTTCCCCGGCGGAATTCTTCGGAACGCAAGCGTTCGGTGATGTCGCTGGTCATGATTAAAACGCACTGAGTGCTGCCGAGGTCGATGAGTTCCGCTGACAGCAGCCAGTCGCGCACTTCCCCGGCTTTGGTGCGAATTTTGATTTCTTGGTTGCCGATCGACTTTTGTGCTTGTAAAATCTTCGTGATGCGATCGTTGTCTTCTGAATTGACCAACATTCCTATGTCGCTGACGGTGCGGCCGATAAGTTCCTGCTGTTCCCAGCCCAAGGATCTCAAAAAGCTTTCGTTGGCATCGAGGAAGCATCCGTCTGTGACGGTGCAGATGCTGATGCCGACTGGGGAGGCGTGAAAGGCTTTGGAAAATCTTTCTTCTGAAGAACGCAGGGCTGCTTCGGAGCGCTTTCTGTCTGTGATGTCTTGGACGGTGCTGGTGATGTACAGGGAGTTGACGGCGGCTTGTTCGCAGACTGTGCGTTGGCTGCCGTCGGGGAGTACGATCCTGTAGTCGATGCTGTAGGACTGTTGTTGAAATAACGCCGCTTCGATCGAGCTTTTGACTAATTCTCTGTCTTCGGGGTGCACGTATGCCAAGAAGGCTTCGAGGCTGGGTTCCAGAGTTCCCGGCACCTCTCCCAGGATGCGGTACATTTCCTCTGACCACCGCAATTGCTGGGTGTTGCGGTGTAAGTCCCAGTTGCCTAGCTGGGCGATGCGTTGGGCGTTGGCGAGGCTGGCTTCGCTGGCGCGGAGGGAGATTTCTGCTTGGCGGCGTTCGGAGACGGTGGCTGCTAAAACTAAGCCTGTGACGGCGATGACGGCGATGAAGGCTTGCAGGGAGAGGAGTGCTTGGGGGATGCTGCTGGAGTGTTTGAGAAAGGGGCCGCTGCCTCGGGCTATGCCCCAGATGGCGAAGCCGCAGAGGAGGAAGTTGGAAATGGCCGTGTAGCGCTGGCCGAATCGAAAGGCTGCCCAAACTACTAGGGGAAATGGTAGGTATTCGAGGGGATAGCGCGCGTAGGCGGCGCGGGTGCGGGAGCAGAAGACGAGCCAGCCGACGGCTACTAGCAGCAGCAGCCAAATCGCTCGTTCTATCATCTGTTTGCGATTGATGGGGACTTTGGGCAATTTGTGCCATGTCAGCAGCAGCGGGGCGATGAGCAAAATTCCCATTGCGTCTCCTACCCACCAAGTCCCCCACATCGTGCCAAAATTGCTCCAGCTAGATAAGCCGGTCAAGCAGACGACGATGCTGCCGATGGTGGAGTTGATTAGGGTAGATGCGAAGGCTGAGAGTCCGACTATTCCTAAAATGTCTTTGAGCCGATCGAGTCTGGCGTTAAAGTTCATGCCCTGCAGCAGATAGGTTCCCGTCCACGCTTGCAGGGTTCTGGCGCAGGCAGAGATCGAGGCGACGGCGATGTTGGCCGACGGTATGCTCATGCTGAACAGGAAGCCTCCGATCGCAATTCCCGGCCACATTTTGGGGCCAAACAGCAGCAGGGCGACTTGGGCAATTCCTGCTGCCGGCCACATGGGGTAGATTTCTGTACTCAGGGTGAGGGTGGAAACTGCCAATTGCGATGTCACATAGTAGATCGAGGCGATCGCGCCTACTGTGAGGAAGTACCGCCAGGAATGTCCTTTGATTGCGTTAAGGAACTTTTTCTGCATTGTCGTTTGGGGAAAAGGTGGACGGTTGTTCGGGTCTCAGTAGGCGGCACGGGATTGGTACTGGGTAGCAAAAATGTTTCTATTAAGTGATGGTAGGTTATGGGTGGTAGGTAAGCAGAGAACCTTTTAAGATAATTTTTTGTGGAGTCGTTGAGGGTGTGGTTTTTTTCTGTGCGGTGTAATTAACATCAAGAGGTGTTGGAAATATCCTTTTTTGCCAATATAAACGCACAGACTAGACTTTTTGCAGATATTTTTATTAGGTCAATTGCAGGTGTTGGACATATCTAGGCATATCTACGCAGATTTAATGGAGGAAAGCGATTGAGTGTTGTTGCTCATCTATTAATCAATACGGTTCACTTAACATATTTATGCCCCGGAGATCCCCCTAAATCCCCCTTAAGAAGGGGAGTAGGGGTTGACTTTGAGGGCATTCTGATCCCCCCCTTTTTAAGGGGTGTGCCAGGGAGATCGTCTTAAGTAAACCGTATTGATCTATTAATCATAGCGATTCTCAACTAAGTGGAGCGATCGCCAGTTGTTTGACCAATTACTTTTTTCCCAATTATCAATCTGTATTTTACTTGGTCATATCTAAGGTTAGTGTCAAACGCTCTTGAGCTTCTTTGAGAGCGTCTTGGGGGTTTTGGCCCAGAAGGGTTGCTTCTATGGCGCGGCCTGCATTTTCTGACAGGCGGGAGTAACCTGAGATGATGGGGCGCGATCGGGCCGAGTTCATTTGTTCTAAAAATACTCGCAAAACAGGGTTTTTTTCCACAAAGCTTTGATAAGCTTTGCTCTGTCTCGATTTTAAGTTAATTGGCAAGTAACCTGTTCCCAAAGCCCAGGCTGTTTGGAATTCTTCGCCGAGCACGTATTCTAAGAATTCTAGGGCAGCTTTCTCGCGTTCTGGGGAGGTTTTCATTAAAAATAGGTTTTCACCCCCAACAACTGCTGCGGGGCGTTTGAGGGCGGGTATGGGCATCACTGCGTAGTCGATCGCGCTTTGCTGCAATTGTGCTAGAGTCCAGGGCCCGGTGATTTGCATCGCAACTTTGCCGGCGATGAACTTGTCGAGTTCGTAACCGCGTTCGGGTGCTGACAGTATTGCTGAACCTTCTGTTAATAAGTCGCTCCACAATTCTAAGGCCGCCAGAGCACCGGGATTGTCGATTTGCGGTACGGGAGTTTGAGGTGAGGCGGCCAAGAGTTCGCCGCCGGCGCTGAACATGAATGGCAGCCAGGTAAATACTGTCCATTCTCCTTTGCCTAGGGAGAGCACTATGCCGTGTTGGTCTGGGCGGCCGTCTCCGTTGGTGTCCTTGGTGAGCGATCGGGCTACTTGCTTTAATTGCGCCCAATTCTGCGGCACTTGTTCGATTCCTGCTGCTTTAAATAAACTAGGACGGTAAAATATGGCAGCGTTGTTTGTGGCTAGGGGAACCGACCAAATGTGTCCGTCGAGTTCCATTGACTCGAACAATGCCGGATAGATTTCGGCTTTTCGGGGCGATTTGTCCAGCCATTCTTCTAAGGGTTGAATTGCGTTTAGTTCGGCTAATTTTCCGCCAATTGTGGGCACATTCCACAGCAAATCCGGCGGTGCATTTCCTACTATTGCTGTGAGGATTTTTGGCATTTGTTGGTCGGGCTGTCCAATGTAAATTGGTTTTACTTGGATGTGATGATGTGTTTGGTTGAATTTGTCCGTGAGGGTTTGAAATACGTCGCGATTAGGCGGGGGATTGATGCCGTGCCACAGTGTTAGTTCGATTGTGTCGCTGTTTTTTGAATTGTTTTCGCAGCCGCTTAATATTAGTAGATTTAAGGTGAGAAAAAGACAGAAAATTAGTTTGAATTGGATTTTAATTGTTTTGAATAATTTGGATGAAATCATTTTTTGGTTGCCTTCAGGGAGGAAGAGTTTTTTTAACCGCAGGTGGACGCGGATGGACGCGGATGGTTAGAGGTTGTTCAACAGTCGATCGTTGACAGTTGACTGATGAGGGCGACTTCTAACTAGAAAGCAGAAGACGATCGCAATCAATAGTTTTCTTTTAATTTTTACCTAACAGGAAGAGGCTTTAAACTAATTCTTTCTGGTGCAATCAAATTTTGAGTAATTCCAGATAATTATTGATCTTTCCACTACAATCGGTACATAGTTATTATTTTGGTGACTCACCATGAATAATGCCCTGCCAGATCCCGGACACAATAACCCGCAATCTCAACTCAATGATTTTCTGCAATCTTTAGACACCGACACGCCGCAGACTGTGCAACATTCAGATCTAAAATTAACACCAAATCATTTACCGGACTATTCTCAACAGCCTAATTTTATCCAGACTAACCAACCAGACATTGTACCAGATTTATCTCAAGCTGCACGGGCAGAAAGTCACCCAAACCATGACTGGCATCAAACATCAGGCCTAGATGCACATCATCAACAAGTTTGGACAGTCAACTCTTCCTATGCAACAGTTTCTGGGTGCGGTATTCCAGCAGCCGCAGCGGCACCTTTGCGCCGGGAGGAAGAAGCGAGTAAAGGTAAAGAATTTATCTTTGAAATCATCACGGTGGATAAGCAGGGGAAAACAACGAATAAGCAGTCGGGGAAAGCTTATCAAAAAGAAGAAGATTTGGGTAATGGGGTGAAACTGGAAATGGTGCATATCCCGGCGGGTAGTTTTATGATGGGTGCACCGTCGCCAGAAGGTGATGATTATGCACGTCCACAACATCAAGTTACTTTTGCCCAACCATTTTATATGGGGAAATATGCCATTACTCAAGAACAATGGCAAGCGGTGATGGGAAATAACCCTTCTTATTTTAAAGGTGGGAAACGTCCTGTAGAACAAGTATTGTGGAATGATGCGGTAAGTTTTTGTCAGAAGTTGTCTGAGAAAACAGGAAAAACCTATCGTTTGCCGAGTGAGGCCGAGTGGGAATATGCTTGTCGGGCTGGCACAACTACAGCTTTTCACTTTGGGGAAACTATTACTCCAGATTTGGTTAATTATGACGGCAATGTTCCCTACGGTTGGGCGCCGAAAGGACTTTATCGCAAAGAAACAACGACAGTGGGGAGTTTTCCTCCGAATGCCTTTGGACTTTACGATATGCACGGGAATGTTTGGGAATGGTGCGCCGATCCTTGGCATGATAATTATAACGGTGCACCTTCTGATGGTAGTTCGTGGACAACTGGTGGAGATAGTAATCGGCTGCTGCGCGGGGGTTCGTGGGACTTATATCCCGCCGATTCCCGCGCTGCGTGTCGTAACAGCGATTCGCCGGCCACTCGCTACGACGAGCTCGGTTTTCGGGTTGTTTCTGCGGCTGTGTGGACTCCTTAGCCCTTGACACTTTTACCCTTTTACCCTCTACACTTCTTCTCTTTACACTTGGGTCATCGCCTCTGGCGACTCGATTTATTTGCAGAAAATCACGCTCTCTGTGCTAACATTGCTCTATGGAATAATTTCCCATTATTCAAAAAACCTACGATTTAATTAAGGTGATTTAATTAAAGGGATCGCGCTTACCAAATTTAGGCTAAAATAGACTGATTACAACCTCAGCCGAACAATGAATCCCGCTGAAAAAATATCTCTTTTTCAACAAGCAATAGAAACCGTAGAATCTCTTTCACCAGAAGAGCAAACTATCCTGATCGATATCATTCAAAACCGACTTAAACAACAGCGTCGAGATGAACTGTTACAAGAAGTTGCAGAGTCAGAGCAAGATTATGCACAAGGCAATGTACGTCGTGGTACAGTTGCCGACTTGATGGCGGAGTTGAACGAGTGAAAACCTTAGTCTGGAGTTCAGCCTTTACTCGTACTCTCAAGCGTTTAGTCCGCCAAAACCCGCAATTGCGCTCTCAAATTGAGCAAACATTGCAACAACTTTCGGAAGATCCATTGGCTCCTACTTTGCAGACTCATAAACTCAAAGGAGATTTATCGGATCGATGGTCTTGTTCCATTGACTACAGAAATCGAATTGTGTTTAAATTTGTTCAAAATTCTGAACTAGATGAAGAAGAGATTTTTCTACTGACTCTTGGATCTCACGATGATGTTTACTAATACTAATTTAAAAAATCCTTGCTACAACATTCTTAGTTGAGTTTGTTGACTCAAATATTGTGACTGGTGCGTTGCCAGCTAGATTTTTCGTTTGTTTGGGATACTATGGATGGCGACAAACCCTACGAATATTGTTGAATTGAGTTTTTTTTCTTGGTATAAGTTTCTGGCTGTTAAGAGATGGCGCGATTAGGTTTCAAAAGACAAGTATGCAAATGCTTAAAGATATTATCTCGGTTAAACCGTTAGAATTCTATCAACTACATCTCAAGTTTGAAGACGATATAGAGGGAGTTGTTGAGATCAGTCAACTGATTGAATTCACGGGAATATTTTTCCCTTTAGAAGACCTGAGTTACTTTGTTCAAGTCAAAATTAATCCAGATTTGGGGACTGTTTACTGGGAAAATGGAGCAGATTTAGACCCAGATGTTTTATATTCAATTATCACAAATCAGCCAATCGCTACATATGAAAAAGAATCTGTCAGTCGATTTTAGATTTTAGATTTAGTCCACAGATAAAAATCTTGCTGTCACAACCACGGCCGCTTAAAATGATACCATGAATGAATTGCTAATCATTCAAAAAACCTATGTACTTAACTAAAAATCTATGAAAATTGTTTTTTTTGGCACTCCCGACTTTGCTGTTCCTACTTTATCCAGTTTGCTGAGTCATCCCGAATTTGAGGTGGTGGCTGTGGTGACTCAGCCGGATAAGCGCCGGGGAAGAGGCAATAAATTGATGCCTTCACCTATTAAAGATGTGGCTTTAAATCACAGTCTCCCAGTTTTCGGGCCGCGCCGCATTAAGAAGGATGCGGAAACTATTGCTATGTTGCGGGAAGCGGAGGCGGATGTTTTTGTGGTGGTAGCTTACGGGCAGATTCTTTCTCAAGAAATTCTCGATATTCCTAGTTTGGCTTGCGTTAATGTTCACGGTTCAATTTTGCCGAAGTATCGCGGGGCGGCACCGATTCAGCGCTGTCTTTTTGATGGGGAAAAGGAGACTGGGATTACTACTATGCTGATGGATGCTGGGATGGATACTGGGGCGATGTTGTTGAAGAGTTTTGCTGGGATTTCGCTGTTGGATAATGCTGATTCTTTGGGGGATAGGTTGGCGGAAGTTGGGGCGGATTTGTTGATAGAAACTTTGGTGAAATTGAGGGACGACAAAATTGAAGCTGTTCTTCAAAATGATGCTGAGGCGACTTATGCGCCGATGATTAAAGCGGCGGATTTTGTGCTGGATTGGTCGCAAAGTGCGATCGCCATTCATAATCAAGTTAGGGGCTTTTACCCGGATTGTACTACGACTTTTCGCGGTAATTCTTTGAAGGTGATTGCTACTGTGCCACTAGGGCCGGAATATTGGCTGCAAATGCCGCCGGAGTTGAGGGTTTTGGAACGCGATTGGCCGCTTTTAGCCCAGTTGTCGGGCGCAAATGGCGAGGTTGTCAGGGTTGTGAAGGGCTTGGGGGCGATCGTCCAAACTGGTGATGGTTTGCTATTATTGCGAGAGGTACAGTTGGCGGGGAAAAAGGTGCAGTCTGGGGTGGATTTTGCCAACGGGACTCGGTTGGCGGCGGGCGAGGTTTTTGGGGGTGTCTAAGCTAGGGGTTAGATAGAATCTCGAAGGGTTTATTAGTTTGTTCCCATGTCTGAATAGCTATATAAAGTTTTGTCTTTCGGAAATGAGCAGACTCATAGGCAAGTCTTAGGTTTTGTTCAAGTACATTTGGCTCAACTTGCTTGGAGTTGCACGAACCTAATGCTTTGCAAAGTGCGATCGACAAAATAGCAATCAGATCGTGACCGCAACAAATGTACCACATATCTTGAGTATCTGTTTTTAAGCTATCCATATTTGCTCTAATTTCTTGCTCGTCAAGTCCCGGCTTTTGAGAGTTGTTTTTCACAGTCTGAAGCAACTTCGATTCATTTAGTGCCAAGGTTTTATCATCTACAAATTTATTAAAAGCTAAACCTTCAAATTTCAAACAATAATTAAATTTCAGCGAAGCCCATCGCAAATAACCGATAATCTTGGCACTTTCTAATAAAGTCTGGCGGATATCTTTAGCAAAATTATTAATTTTTGCTTCCGATCCGTGTTCCAAAAGCACCTTTTCAAGTGCTGGCGACTTCAGCAGCATAGTTTCCAAATCGTGAGTATCTGTTAAGAGTAAATTAGGACTAAATGTAACAGTACCTTCTAGTATCAAAAAATCAGCATCAACCACGGCCAAAACGCCAGCAAAGTTATCTTTTTCAAGGATATTGAGCGCTTTCACAGCATTATCCTTGTTTTGGGCATTCTCTACACGACATTTGGTGGAATTTACCAAGTTTTTCCATACCCGCGCATCTGTATCTCCCTCAGCGATTAAAAAAGAGCCGGGGTGTTGAGTTCGCAGCAAGCGAATTTTGTTCGCAATGCGATCGGGTGTAATGGATTCCTTCATTCAATTGGCCCTTGCAATTCCACTGTCAAATCCCAGCGGTCGTTGATAATATCTGGAGAGTGAGTAGCTAAAAGCACGTCAAAGTTTGCTAGCTTAATAATTTCTTGCAAATCTTTGAGAAACTGCACTTGCCACGCTACGTGCAGCGAAATTTCTGGTTCGTCAATGAGAACGAGCGAGTTAGGTTGAACTTTGAACAACAACTGATACAGCATTACCAGTTCGTGCTGTTCCCCGAATGATAAATCTGTCGGCGACAAAGGTTTGCCATCCGCCGTTGTAAAGGTAAAGCCTTTCTCTTTACTGATGCTCATATTTTTATAGAGAAATCGCTGTTTAATAATTCTTTTAAAAAGTTCTATTTTAGTAGCGAGTTCCTGAAAAACCATGAGTTTTTGTTCTACATCTTCAATATATACTGATAGAATGTTTTTAGTTGTTCCATCAATGTGTTGTGCAACTTGAAAATCAGGATTTTCATCCTTGTCTAAAAGACCATTTTCTATGAGGAGAGAACGCTTTTCCTCAATTTCATTTAATTTGTTGCGAAGTGTTTCTTCTGTGAGTTGGGAGGGTGCTTTGTTGTTAAAAATTCTTGCCGGAAAGGTTCTTTCAAGGGATTGAGACAATGCACCATATTCAGCCAGTTTTGCTTGAATCTCTTCTACGAGTTCCTGAGAATATATATTAACTGAGGGAATCATTGATGGGTGTTTGGTGTCTACCGCTGCAGGAACACTTGAGGGAGTTAACAAACGCTGAGTTTCTATAAAATGAACATCGATCGAGCTTTTTAATTCTGACAACCACTTTGGTTCTTTCTTAAATCTCCGTGCAAACTTTTTAAAATTTTCAACAAAGGGTATGGCAAAATTTTCTAATGGGTCTAAAGGCGTAACTATCTTTTGATCTCCAAATTGGATTAATGAATTTACTTCATCCTCTGTAGCGCTCAAATGCCAATTCATCTTTACTGCTGAATTTGTTAATAAATCCGGTGAGAATATTTCTGGCTCTGCACCAGGATGATAAAAATGAAACGTTAACTTTTCGTCTTTTTCATTTTCATTGGTTTGATCGATAGATTTAGTTACTTCCACGTGACTGCCGTCATCAAAGTCTAATCGTAACTCGGTAAATGGAATAGTCCGAAGTTCTGAGTAGCGGGAGTTAAAAAATCCATTAACCATTCTCAACAATACTGTTTTCCCAAACCCGTTTGGCCCGTGAATAATCGTAATTTCTTCTTCTCTATTCAAAGGAATAATATGGTTGAAAAATCCAAAAAGTTTGGTGACAGAAATTTTATTTATTCTCATGTTTACCTCTGATGAAACATTGCTATAATCGTTACCTAAATCTTACAGCATACGCATCTGAACATTTAATTTCCTTACCGCAACAGACAAACTATAACAGATTGTACGTTAATTAAGTACACCTTAGCCACACAGAATTGGGCAGGACACGGGGGCGCGACCTACAAAAAACTGTATTATACACTGTTTGCCTAAAATTCCTCCAAAACTTCCTCTTTTCCACCCAACAAACCCTGCGCGGCTTCTAACATACTCTCAGAAAAATCTTTCAAATCTTCCCGACTTGCTAAATAAGTTTTCAAAGCTTCTAAAGGTTCTATACTATTATTAGCATTCAATTCTGGCAACCTCGGCCTCGCTAGCTGACTGACTAATTCCGGTTGAATTGTGTAGCTGTGGGCTTCGCCCAGAAGTGCGTGCAATTCAACGTTATCAATTAAGTCTAATTGTTCCGATCGCAATTGGTAAACTAATCTCACCACAGCATCTTGGATTTGCTTCTTCCCAATGGCTTTAACCAAGTCAGCTTGCGGGTTTTCCGATTCAGACACCTTTACCTTAATCGTCAGAAACACTCGCACGGGTAAGGCGCAAAATTCCCACTCAGCTTTCCCTCGTTCTAAATTAACTAACACAAAACCTTTGTCTTCTTTCTCTTCGCTAAAATCAACTCGTTCGATGCTTCCCGGATAAATTACGGGCGGATTGTTGGATAAATTCAAATTTTGGTGTTTGTGAACGTGGCCGAGGGCTACGTAGTCGAAACAAGGGCGGGTTAGCATGGAAACGGGTATGTTAAAACCTTTACCAACTGCTAAAAAACGTTCCGCGCCCAGACTTGCTTTATCTGCCATTAAGTGCGCTAATAGTACGGTGGGGATTTCGGGGTTGAGACGGCGAATTTCTCCTTCTAGGGCGATCGTCAGTTTTTCGGTTAATAATTGGTTAACATCGCCCACAGACAGGCTTTCAGTCTCGGATCGCGTCATTAAGGTCGATCGCGTCAACCAAGGCAATGTTACCACCTGTACTGCGCCGTTGCGGGTGTGTATGAGGTGAGTTTCTAGGCGATCGCCTACAATAAACTTAGGTATTCCCAAAGTCCGGTAAATCCCCAAACTCGCGCCGCCCTGTCCCTGGGAATGTTGGTCGTGATTTCCTACTAGCAAAACCGTGGGAATTTGCGCGTCAACCAAGCGGCTGAATTGCCGCGCAAAAGCTTCTTTTACAAACGGTGGCGGCGTTGAATCGGGGAAAGCATCGCCGCCGAATATAACTAAATCTACGGGTTCAGAAATTGCCCTGTCCATACATTTACTCAAGGTAGCTGCGAAGTCTTCCAGCCGCGTATTTAAGCCAGTTTCTGGATTAACGCGGCCGTGAGAAAAGCCACTTCCCATGTGGATATCTGAAAGGTGAAGAATTTTAATCATTGTTTTCTTTGTGAGTTGTAATTGAGGTTCTATCGTTCGGACTTCAGTCCTCAGTTTACCAAGTATTTTATGTTTTTATAGGTGCTAATTCGACGCTGTGTCGATTGGGATTGATGCGTTTATCGATCGCAAAAATTGCCTTTTCTTCCTCCAACCCGATTTCGTGAAACTCTTTAAACAAACATTCTAACTCAATTTTTGCAATAACAGTTTCCAGCCACTTATCAAAGGAATCGCATTCAATGCTTCTCAAAGGTTCGTTTTTGCACTCAAAACTGATAATTTGTCCGGGAGTACCGTCAAAACAGCCTTTTGTATCCACAACCCGCAGCCACAAATCATCTACTTTCATAAACGGAATCCATGCTTTGTTCCAATATTCTCCGGGCTGCCATTCTTGAAAATTAACTTGACTCTGGGTGTCCCAAAATTTTTTCTCCTTCACAATAGATGCCAAAGATAAAATACTCCTGCCGTGTTCAAAAGGCAACAGCCACTTATTTTCTGAACTCTCATAAGCCGAACCGTTATACCAGCGATAAAAGTCATAAAAAGTTTCGGGAAGCGATTGTTGGTAACGATTTTTAAATAAGTCGATTTCCGTTTCAATTGCACCGGAATTTAGCAAATTTTGCGCGTCGGGACAGTAGCGCTTTAAGCTTTGGGCGAAGGTACGAACCAGAGGGTTGCGGGGCTGAAAAAGTTTTTTCATACATCATAATATCATGCCGGGGACTTTTTGATAAATTTGGGCGATCGGGCAGCGAAAATCTATACTTGTCAACTCTAACTCATCTCCTTGTCCGTAAGTTTGAGAAACCCAATTTCCCTCAGCATTGAGTCTAAAACATTCAATTTTGATTTCAGATTGATTGATGAGCACGTATTCCTGCAAACTCGATGCAGTTTGGTAATCGGCAAATTTATCGCCCCTGTCAAAAGATGCAGTTGACGGCGACAAGACTTCCACAATCAAAGACGGATACAGGATAAAATCCTCGGTGGAATTTATCTCTCTTTCGTCGCAAGTTACCGCTATATCTGGGTAGTAATAGCAATTAGCTTCTTCCAGTCTGACTTTTATGTCTAATGCTAAAACGATGCAGTTAGTGCCATCAAGATGATTGCCTAGCCGCCTTACTAAGTTACTAGAAATAACGATGTGGGGCTTTTTTGCACCAGTCATTGCATAAACGTGTCCGCGTCTGTATTCGTGTTTGATCGGACTTACTCGTTCCCCTTCTAGGTACTCTTCTGGTGAAATGTAGAAATTGTTTTTGCTGATAACCATTGATTTGTCCTCGGCTAATTTTGTGTGATAATATTTGTTTGAATTCGTAGATTTTGGTAGGAACACGGCATTGCCGTGTTCCTACCAAATTAACACAATTCCAGAAATCGCGCGTGCCACAATTTGCCGCTTTCCGTCAATCCCTGCGATCGCACTTTAATTTTAACTCCGCGAGGGTTAGCCTCGTAGAGTCGGGCAATTTCCTGCATTTCCCCGCTGCTAAAGCCCGTTCCCACTGTTCCTAGCGGCACTAATTTGCCCCCAACTTCTTGCGCGACTTCGATCGCACTAAAGGGCCGCCCCGCAACTTTAGTCGGTGTCAACCCGACAATCAACAAATCGTATTCCTGACAGTATTTAGTCCGCACCATCGGGAACTTCTTAACATCTTTCCCGCCCACATAACAGCAGTTGTGCAAAATCCAAACTTCGCCTTCTCTGTTTTCAGATTCCTGCTGATTTGCTAATAAAAGTTTTTCTGCGGCGGTGCGATAAGTCGGTAAAATTTCAAATTCTGAAGATAAACTTACCAGCAATTCACCAACTGCAACTCCGGCGGCAATTCGTTCTGATTCTGCCAACCCAGTCAAGTCTTTGCCGTGGGAAAACAAACATTTGAAAATGGCATAAACGGCGGTTGGTTGAACGGTTGGAAAACCGCTTTCAATATTAACTGTAGCAGCTTGCGCCCCCGTGCGGTGTTCGCTGCCGGTACAGCTTTTGTAATACAGTTCGCCGTCTAAAACAAAGGTGTTAATTTGAGTGGCTGTGTCTGTTAATGCGCGATCGATCGCAATTGATGCTTGTTGTCGCAGGTTAGTCGATCGCGATTGATAGTATACTTTATCTGGCGTCGCCACAACCACAACTCGGTTGCCGTCCCGCTTTGGCTGTCCCCAATAATCGGGATTTTCGATGTAATAAGAACGTTCCACCGGCGCATCAACCGGCTGCATCGTGACAATCCTTCCCGGCTGCAAATTCGCAGGTAATTCGGGAACAATCGGATTGTTTGCAGTCTCTATTTTGGCAGCAGCCTTTGATTTTGCCGCAGGAGCAGCATTGGTGGTAGACTTGCTTTGAGTGTTGTTAGTCGGCTTTTCTCCAGTTTCCAACTCAAACGCTCTTTTCCAAAATCCCACCGCCATTTCCGGGTATCCTTCCGACTCCGCACACAGTGCAAAACCAATAACTTTTGCCGTACCGATGCCGCGCCCGTAATCAGCCAAATACTGCACCGCCCCCGCTTCACCCATCAAGTGCAATTCCCGCGTGACGATGCGATTGTTCCAACGTTCTCGAATATCGGCGCTAATTTTTTTAGCTGCTTTGCGTTTTGCTTCGGCGTATTCGGTGCAGTCCATACTGCCTCCTTTTTGTAGGGCTACTTCATATACTATACTAAAGCTTGATTTATTAGTCAAGGTTAAGTTGATAATTAGGAGGTGTGAATAAATTTAACTCTTTCATTTGTGAACTAGATTTATTTTTTAACCGCAGAGGCGCAGAGGGCACAGAGAAAGAGAAGAAAGAAAACGATAGGCTTGTAGTGGTGTTTTGATTGTCAATGGCGGTAATCTGTTCACCGCCAATGCTAAGATAACTTCGATCGCACATTGCGAACAATAAAGTCGCGAGTTGTGTCTTGCTCGCGTTGGGTTCGCCAACTTGCGATCGCACCTTCGATAATTTAAGATCGAGTTTAATCTTACTCTAATGATACGATTGATTTTGTACAGCAAACCCGGATGCCATTTATGCGAAGGGTTGCAAGAAAAACTCGAACAGATTGAAAACCTCAAATTTCAACTCGAAGTCCGAGATATTACCCAACGCGACGATTGGTTTGCAGCTTATCAGTACGAAGTTCCAGTTTTGTTTAAAGTGCAGCCCCAGCCAATAAATTCTGCTGTCGAACCTGCATTTTCCTCCGAACAACTGTTACCCCGTCCTTCTCCCCGCTGCAGTGTCGCCCAATTGGAGCAACTGTTACAGAAACATTTGCAAATTGATGCGTCGCAATAATAATAGGATTTACGCAAAAACTCAGGGTTTAATCCTGGTCTCGGCCTGCACACCGCGCACAGAATAGCTGTGTGGGGCGTGCACCGTCAAGCACTGCAAAGCCGCACCCAGACTGGCTAAAATAATTGCGTAATAGCTGGTAAAAGTATAGTCATTTATTGCATGACATGGGAGGCGTTAAGTCCCTCCCCCTTCCCTTTCACTTTGAG